>CAYHLQ010000001.1:0-16131 GCA_964357485.1 uncultured Candidatus Saccharibacteria bacterium
CGGGGGCCTGGGGGGGGGGGGGGGGGGGGGGGGGGGGGGGGTCGCGGGGGGGGGGGGGCCGGGGGGCGCGGGGGGCCGGGGCGGGGGCGGGGGGGGGGGCGGCGGGGAATTATAAATTGACCAACGAGCGCAACCGTGCTATAGTTAGTACTTCATGCAACGCATAAAAAATCTCCTGTCATATTTCAACAGCTTCTCGCGCCGCAACAAAAGTATTGCCGGCGTTCTTCTTGCAGTAGCTATTGTTGTATTCCTCCACTTGGGTGGTGAACCTGATGCGCCAGTTGCTGAGAGTGCGACGCACGTTGAGCTTGCTTCCGTTGCGAGCCTTAGCAGTGCAGGCGGCCCTTTGCCAGTAGTTGGCCGTGTTACCTCTGTCAGCCAAGCGAGCCTCACAGCACTAAGCGGCGGACAGATAACCAGCCTGCCGCGCAAACTCGGCGACCGCGTCGCCGCGGGGCAAGTCATTGCAAGTTTTGAAAACTCAAGCCAGCAGGCAGCGGTCCTCCAGGCGCAGGGCTCGTACGACGCGGCGTTCGCGGGCAAGGTTGCAGTGTCGCCGGCAGACGTGCGCACCTCGGCTATCAATGAATACCGCGCAGCTTTTAATACCCTCGACACGACATTGGAAGCCGAGGTTGACCTCTTTTTTGGTGGACGTACGCCGTACGGACCGCTCCTCTTGTTGGATGAGTCGCGTGACAACCGCTTTGGCCGCATATCGCTCCAGCGCGAGGCGATAGACGAGGAGATGGATGTGTACCGTGCCAAGCTCTCGCAGGCAGAGTCCGGCGATCCGGCCGTGCTGCTTGATTATGCTATCCAGCTTACGCAAAAGACAACCGACATGCTCAATGATCTTGCGGTTGCTGCCAATCGTCCCGAGGCAAACGCCACTGCAGCCCAGTCGGCCGCGCTCGCTTCTGCCCGTGCAAGCATAACTGCGCTCGCGGCATCGCTCGCAAGCGAAAAAGAAGCGTATCGTGCCGGTACCGTTACTACCACGTCTTCGACCGATGCCTCTGTTACTATTGCGCTCGGCGGCCTGCGCGCTGCCCAAGCCGCGCTTGAGAAGACCTACGTGCGCGCGCCTATCTCGGGCACCATAGTGAGCCTGCCGGTAAACCGTGGCGACTTTGTAGCACCTGGCGCCATGGTTGCGATAATCTCCAACCCAGGCGCTTTGCAGGTAGAGTCCTACGTTACCTCGGCTGACGCCAAGACACTGAGCATAGGCGGCAAGGCGACTATCGAGGGGACTATTGCAGGCACTATAGTATTTATCGCTCCTGCGCTCGACCCTTTAAGCGGCAAGATACAAGTGAAGGTAAGTCCGACTGACGGCCAAGGGAGCTTGACCGACGGTAGTACAGTCAGCGTGACACTTGATCGCGCCGCTAGCCGCGCCGCAGTTAAAAACACCGTATCTATCCCCATTGCGGCCGCCAAAATGACGCCGCAGGGCGCGGTCGCATTTACGGTCGCATCGAGCACCTTGGTGGCGCATCCTATAACATTAGGGAACATACAGGGTGGCCAGGTGGAAGTTGTCCAAGGCCTCTCGTTTGACATGGATATTGTTGTTGATGCACGAGGGTTGTCGGACGGCGAAGTAGTGGTAGTAGACTCAGAATAAGGGTACCTATGCTTTGGCTCTGGAACTTTTTTTTAGATAGGCGCCAGCTCAGCTATGTGCTCGTGGCGGTGCTGCTTATTGCCGGCACATACTCGCTCCTGCGCATCCCCAAAGAGAACACGCCGCAGATTGACTTGGCTATTGCTATTGTCACGGCCTCTCTGCCGGGCGCCTCGGCAGAGGACATGGAGTCCCTGGTTACTAATAAGCTAGAGAGCCAGATATCGGGTGTTTCCAATATAGACACGCTCACCTCAAGCTCTGGCGATGGTACGTCGGCTATAACGGTGCAGTTTACGGCGCAGGCCGACACAGACCAGTCTATACAGGACCTGCGCGACGCCGTGTCGCGCGCGAGGCCTAATCTGCCCTCGGATGTGGAGGCGCCACAGGTAACCCGGCTTAACTTTGCCGACCAGCCTATCATCGCGGTTACCATATCGGGCCAGCGTACGCAGCTTGAGTTTTCCAAACTAGGCACCGAACTCCAGGACGAGCTCCTGAACGTTTCCGGCGTGTCTGCGGTGCAGATTGCCGGCGTGCCCGAGCGCGAGGTGAGTGTAATCGTCCGCCGTGAAGCGCTCGAGCAGTACAGCCTGAGCGTCATAGAGGTTATCCAGGCAATCTCCAGCTCCAACGCGGCGCTGCCCGCCGGCCGCATCCAGGTGGAAGGGGTAAGCTATAACGTCAACTTTAAGGGCGGCATCACCGACCCGTCGCAGATCCGGGACATCGCTGTCTCGAGCAGGAGCGGCGTGCCGGTGTACCTGCGCGATATTGCCGATATTGTAGACGGCTTGGCGCCCGCCACAACGTACTCGCGCGTCTCGGTTGAGGGCAAGCCCAGTACCGACGGCATAACACTCCTTATATACAAGCAGTCCTCGGCCGGCATACAAGCTACGGCGCAGAAGGTTGCTCATCGGCTAGAGGAGCTCCAGAGCTCGACCTTGTCCGGCCTCGATGTGTTTGTGCCGCCCTCGACCGACCAGGGCGTGCAGATAAGCGAGCAGCTGGGCAGTCTGACCGAGACGGGTCTTATTACGGTGGTGCTTGTTATATTGGTGCTTTTGCTTACCATTGGCTGGCGCGAGTCCGTAGTTGCAGGACTCTCGATACCCTTGTCATTTTTAATTGCATTCATCGGACTCTATGCGACCGGCAACACGCTTAACTTCATCAGCCTCTTTGCGCTTATTTTGGCGGTGGGCATCTTGGTAGACTCCGGCATTGTGGTAACCGAGGCTATACATGCGCGCCTGAGGCATTATCCGACTCCCGACCTGGCGGCCAAGGCAGCTCTGCGCGACTATGCATGGCCGCTTATTGCGGGCACCATGGCTACGGTTGCGGTGTTCGCGCCGTTGTTTTTCCTCACGGGTATTATCGGCAAGTTCATATCGGGTATACCGTACACGCTCATATTCGTGCTCATTGCCTCCATATTTGTGGCGCTCGGCATTGTGCCGCTCATTGCGGTGCTGATAACAGCAGGCGAACCTAACCGCCTGGAGCGCAAACAGGAGGAGTACACGACCGCTGTTACAAACTGGTACACCCGGAAGCTCCGCAGTATGCTGGGGCGCCGCCGATCCCAAAATATATTCTTAACTACGCTCTTTGTAGGAATGATAGTCGCATTCACTTTGCCGATATTCGGATTTGTCTCGGCGACATTCTTCCCGGCCGAGGATATAGACTACATATACCTCAACTTGCAAAAGCCCCAGGGTACCGTGCTGGAGCAGACTGATCTTTCGGTGCGGGAGGTAGAGGAGGTCCTGTATCAGAGCGCGGATATTGCCTCGTTCCAGACGACGGTGGGGCAGAGCTCGGCGCTCTCCGGCGAGCCGAGCTCGGGATCCAACCAGGCCAATATCACGCTTAACTTGCACGAAGACCGACACAAGACCAGCACCGAGATAGCAACCGAGCTCCAGGCACAGCTCGTGCATATTAAAGGTGCGGATATACAGGTGCTACAGGCGGCCAACGGTCCTCCCTCCGGAGCGCCTGTCTATATACGCTTCCTGGGCAAGGACCTGGGCGACTTAATAGTGGCGGCCGAGGCGGGCAAGCGCTTGCTGGCCTCGATGCCCAATGCGACTAATATTACGGCCTCGACACAAAGCAACGGCACCGAGTTTAACCTCGCTATAGACCGGGCGAAGGCCGCAAGCCTAGGGCTTAATACCAGCGCGGTCGCCGCTACCCTGCGTGCCGCGATAAACGGCACCAAGGCCACGTCTATTACGCAGGATAAGGAGAACATAGATGTGCGGGTCGTGCTCAATCTCAACCCGGCCTACACTGATGCAAATGATACGGCACAGACAAGCTTGGACAGCATCAAGAATCTCTCGATGCCGAGCGCCTCGGGCGAGACGGTGCTTTTGGGGTCGGTGTTAAGGGACTCGCTCGCGCTCTCGTCGGCGGCGATCATGCACGAGGAGAAGGTGCGCGTGCAGACCGTGGGCGCGTATCCTAAGGCTGGCACGGCGGCGACCGATGTGGTGGCGGAGTTCCAAAAGAGGGCGGGGGAGCTTAATCTGCCCGAGGGTGTCACTATTTCCTACGGAGGCGAGAGCGAGAGCATTAACGAGTCGTTTACGCAGATGTTCATCGCGCTTATCGCAGGGCTGGTGTTTATGTTTATAATCCTTATAATCTCGTTTAACTCTATCCGCTACACGCTCTACCTCCTGTACATCGTGCCGCTTTCCTTGATAGGCGTACTCGGGGGCCTTGCGCTTACCGGGCAGTCGCTGTCGTTTACGTCGCTCTTGGGCATCATCGGGCTTGGTGGCGTTATCATCAACCACGCTATAATCCTCATGGACTCGCTGATACACAACATGCGCGCGCATCCGGACAAGCCCATTATTGACGTCGTTGTCGAGTCTTCAGAGATGCGCTTTAGGCCTATTGTGCTCACGACTATTGCAACAGTAATAGGTATGATACCGCTGGCGCTGTCGAACCCGACCTGGGGCCCATTTGCCTTTACGGTTATGTTTGGCCTCATATTTGCTATCTGCCTGACGCTGGTCGTGGTGCCGGTCCTGTTTTACCGCGCGCCGCATAAAGAGCGCGGACACTAACCTTATGGCTGCCAAGAAACCCGCCAAGCTATACATATATGGTAAGCACTCTGTTGCAGAGGCCTTGCGCCACTCGCCGCGCGCGGTGCGGGCGCTCTACCTAGAGGAGCCGGGCGACAAGGCGCTGTACGAGCTTGCAAAGAAGGCCGGCATACAAGTAACGCCGCTGGACCTCAGGCGCGTGACCTCGATGGTGGATGGTGTCGTGCCGCACCAGGGCGCCGTGGCACTCGTGGGGGCGACCGAGCTTCTGCGCGATGCCGAGCGATTTCTGGAATCCTACAGCCCTAAAGAGGGGAGCGTGCTTGTATTTTTAAGCGAGGTACAGGACCCGCACAATGTGGGTGCCATTATACGCTCGGCCGCCGCCTTTGGCGCGGCCGCGGTGCTACTGCCGGTACACAAGCAGTCGCCTATAACCGCGGCGGTTATACGCTCCTCTGCAGGCATGGCGTTCCAGATCCCGCTTGTGGGCGTGCCCAACCCCCAGCAGACTATTGCCGCTCTTAAGAAGAAAGGCGTGCGCGTCTTGGGCTTGGCGGCCGACGGCGCCGTGCAGTTGCGGGAGGAGCCTTTTGCGGCGCCCACCATGCTTGTGCTGGGCAACGAGGCCGAGGGTGTGGCGCCCTACGCCCGTGCCTTGTGCGACGCGATGCTCTCTATTGATATTGAACCGAAAGCCGAGTCCCTTAACGTAGCGGCGAGCGCCGCTGTCGCTTTGTACGCGGCACGCGCCAAGCGTGCCCAATAGATTGGGCCGGATATTTTTGTTATAGTGCTCCTGCCGGTCACGTGGCGGAATTGGTATACGCGTACGTCTCAGAAGCGTATGGGGCAACCCGTGGGAGTTCAAGTCTCCCCGTGACCACAAAACACAGAAACACCACCCCTGCGGGTGGTTTTCTGGTTTTGTGGTGGCCGGAGCGATGATTCGCCAGCAGGCGAATCCGCGAGGCAGGGTCGTGCGGCAAAAGTCGCGACGGCGGCTTTTGAACGCCTGACCACAAGTAAAACGTTCCACAAGCTGATGCTTGACATTAGTCATTTTTTACGTTAGGGTGCCGTATCTAGCAGCCGCGCTTCAGCGGGGCTTCAGGGATGAAGAGTTAATGTAACAGCACAATGAGATCCATTTTTAAGATACTGAAAACTGTAGAGAATGCCATTTCGCGCGATATCCGCGTGCGCTGGGGCCTGGGCGCAGGCTCGGTACTGCTCTCGGCAGGAGTGCTGGGCCTTGGCGGCTCGTTTACGCCGGAGTTTCTGCATGCCTCCGCGTCCAAGCAGGGCATCATACCCCAGGAGCGCGTCGAGGTTCGCGGGCTTGAGGTAGTAGACATGTCTACCTCGACCGTCTTCCAGATAATCGAGTCTCTGCCCAGCGCTGAGCGCTTCGAGATGATGCTCTACAATAGCGGTGCCGACGAGGTTCTTAAGCGCCGCGGCACCTACACCGCCTTTGTGCCGTCTTCGGCCGACTTTGACTACCTCCCTGTGCGCTACATCGCATCGCTCTCGCGCCAGGCTGCCTACCAGCTCTCGCTTGGCCACTTAGTGTCGGGCTCCTTGCCGATGGACGAGTCTCTCAATGGCGATGTTATCACCCTGGGCGATACGCTCGTGAGCTTTGAGGCAGATGTCTCGGCGAAGACGGCAGCCATAGGAGGCGCCGAAGTCCTCAAGGTCTATCGGGCATCCAACGGCTATGTCTATATCATTGACCGGGTGCTAGCGGACACTAACTAAACCTAGCGGGCAGGGAAGCGCTTCTCTACCTCCGCGGGGATGCTCTTGATGAGTCCGCCTAGGTCGCCCGAAGTTAAGAGGAGTATCGCGTCGTCCTCGCTTGCCTCGTCTAAAATCTTGCGCAGCCATTCCTCTACCGTTTGTATGGGCTCAACCTCGACACCCGCGGCGCGTACGCGCTCGACAATTTCCTCCTGGCTCAGCTGGGCGTGCGTGCCGGCGCCCTGCTGTGCCGGCTCGTATATATAAACTTTATCTGCACCGTCAAACGCGGTGTCGTACTGGGCAAGCGCAGATTTGTTGCGCCAGGTAAATGTGTGCGGCTCGAACACCACTACCAGTCTTCGGGTGGGGAAGTGCAGCCGCATGCCGGCGATGGCGCTCTGCGCCTTCTCGTAACTACTCCCGAAGCCCTCTAGCACCGGCACTTTGGAGTTGGGAGACAGGAGCTCCATGCGGCGCTTAACGCCTTCAAAGGTTGCCACGCCTGCCGCCAGTTCTTCTGGAGTTAGTAGGTGCTTGGTGAGTAGTAATGCCGATATGCCGACTATGTTCTCTATATTGTGCGCGCCCAAGAGCTGGGTCGAGAGTGCGGCGACCTTTTTACCCTTATGCATGAGGTCGAAGGTGGTGGGGAGGCCGTAGGCGATATTTGCCGCGTGCCACTCGTTGCGCTCGTGCAGGCCGTACTCCACACGCTTGCCGGCAAAGCCCTCGGCTACTTTGCGGGCAAAGGGCTCGTCGTTTACGACAAGTATACCGTCTGTCGGCAGTATGGAAATCAATTGCCTGAAGGGCTTTAAGTAATCGTCGTGGGTAGGGTAGACGTTTACATGGTCGTGCGTCGCTGAGGTTAAGAGTACGTTGCGCGGATTGTAGTGCAAAAATTTGGAGCGCTCATCCCAGTTGGCAGAAGGGTACTCGTCGCCCTCCAACACGAATGTCTCGCCCTTACCCAACTTTGCGTGCGCGTCAAAGCCCTTTGTAATCTCGCCGACAAAATAGCTCGGGTCCTTGCCCGCATGCATGAGGCAGTGGGCTAACAGCGCGGTGCAGGTTGATTTGCCATAGCTACCGGCGACCACGAGCGTTTCTTTGTCGTGGGACAGGTCCTCAAGAATATCGGGAAAGGACTTGATCGCAACGCCAGAGTCGAAAGCGGCTTTAACCTCTTCGTTCTCTTCGGGTACGAGCTTGGCGTTCTTGCCTATGACAATGAGGTCTGCGTCTGCGGGGATATTCTCTTTTTTGTAGCCGTGGGCAAACTCAATATGCGCGTTTGCCAAGTAGTCTGAGACCGGGGGGTAGAACCCCTCGTCGCTGCCACTAATCTCGTAGCCCGCCTCGCGCAGGAGGAGCGCTACGCCAGACATACCCTTGCCTGCGATGCCTATAAAATGGGCTTTTTTTGCCATGCTGATATCATAACAGGCGTGGTTGGTATATTCGACTCCGGCTCGGGCGGACTCACGGTCATGAAAGCGGTGCGCGAGCTCCTGCCTACCTGCGACATTGTCTACTTTGGCGACATTGCGCATGCGCCCTACGGCTCCAAGTCGCAAGAGGAGCTGTCGCGCTACACGGCCGAGTCTTTGGCGCTACTCAAAGATAGGGGAGCAGAGCGCATTATTAGCGCCTGCAACAGCGTCTCGGCATCTTTGGCGCTGTCATTGTTTGATGCGTTTGACCTAGAGCCCGGCAATATTATAGAGATGGTGGGGCCGACGGTGTCGTATTTTAAACACTCGAGCGAGCGCATGGTGCTGTGCGCTACGCCCGCTACTATTAAGGCAGGGATCTATCAAAACGCATTCCGGATGATTGGGCGCGACGTAGCTGCAGTGGCTATACCCGACTTGGCGGGCGCTATAGAGTTTGCCGAGGGCGAGGACAGGCAGCGCGCACTTATACGGGAGGCGTTTAAAAATATTGAGTGGAATAAGTACGACGTACTTGTCTTGGCTTGCACACACTACCCTTTGGCACTTGATTTGTTTAAAGAAGTGGTGTCCCAATCTGGAGGCGACGCCTCCAGATTGGTTATTTTTGACCCGGCCATAGCCGTAGCCGAGAGGGCGCAGAAACAGTTCTGGCCTCAGGAAGTGCGTGATGCTAAAACGACGTTTGTAATAAGCCAAGACTCCGAGCCTTTTCGCGCCCTGGTGGCGCAACTATTCCCCGACGCGGCAGGAAATATTGAGGTAGTCGGCTAGATAGAAACCCGGTCTATCTGCATACCTACCTTCTGCAGGCGCTCGGCTATATGCTCGTAGCCGCGGTCTATGTGGTGGATGTTGCTGATCTCGGAGGTGCCCTGGGCTACGCTTGCGGCTATCAAGAACGCGAGGCCGGCGCGGATGTCAGGACTCTCCATCTTCTTTGCCTTGAGAGGCCGAGGGCCGCGTATGAGCACGCGATGCGGGTCCATGGTTGTAATGTCGGCACCCATCACGCGCAGCGCCTCGACAAACGCTAAGCGGTTGTCCCAGATAGTCTCAAACACGCGGCTCTCGCCCGGCACTTGGGTAAGCAAGGTTACAGCAGGCGCCATAAGGTCGGTGGGGTAGCCTGGGTACTCGTGAGTCTTAATGCTCATGGATTTAAGCGGAGCGGCCGCAACACGCAGACTGGTCGGCCCTTCCTCTATATTCGCGCCCGCTTGGCGCAGCATATGCACCAGTGCCTCGAGGTGCTCGGGCACACAGTCCTCTATGAGTAGGTCCTTGGCTGCCAGGCATCCAAGTAGTAAAAAACTGCCGGCCTCGATGCGGTCGGGGATCACGGCTATGCTCTGTGGCGCGCGCAAAAGCTCTGTGCCCCCGACAATAGTTATAGTGGTGGTACCCGCGCCCACTATATTGGCGCCCGAGGCATTAAGCATGTCGGCCAGCCAGACAATCTCAGGCTCGAGCGCGGCGTTCTTTATAGTTGTGGTGCCGTCGGCCAGGACCGCCGCGAGCATTGCTGTCTCTGTCCCCGTTACCGACTGGATGCGGAAGAACAACTCGGCCCCCTTGAGACGCCCGCCCGGGACGCGCACGCCGTAGCTGCCGTCGTCACGAACAACCTCGGCACCCATCGCAACAAACGTTTCCAAAAACAAATCAATGGGCCGCTCGCCGATAATGTCGCCACCCGGATGGCTAAAAATAACTTGGCCAAAGCGCGCCAAGAGCGGCCCTGCCAGAACAATGGATGCACGCAGGGTGCTCATCATGCTCGCCGGTATGCTCGAGCCTGTCATGCCCGAAGTGTTTATGGTGAGCGTATGCGGGCCGCGCGCGGTTTTTGCACCCAAGGTTTCTAAAATACCGCACATGGCCTCTACGTCGAGGATGCCCGGGACGTTGGTGAGCGTGAGCGGCGTGCGGTACAGCACCGAGGCGGCTATGGCTTTTAGCACTGCATTTTTGGCGCCCACAACCCTGATAGTGCCCTCGAGAGAGGGGGTAGCACTGCCCGTAATGCGGAAGATTTCTTGCATGCAGAGGCAGTATAGCGCACTCTAGGGTGGTGGATATTCTCCCTCAAGTTGCGCTCGCGCCTCTTACAACCTTCTCTATCGGAGGGCCGGCCGCCTACCTCTGTCATGCGACAAGTCTTAGTGAGATACAGGAGGCGTATGCGTTTGCAAAAGAGAAGAACCTCCCGGTGGTGGTGCTTGGCGGCGGGAGCAATATAGTAATACCCGACGAGGGGCTCGAGGCTGTGGTGCTGCACATTGCAAACCGGGGGCTTACCCGCGAGGGTGCCACTCTGCACGTGGCGGCGGGCGAAGCACTACTTGATGCGGTGCGCTATGCGGCAGGGCAGGGGCTTGGAGGTCTCGAAAGTCTGGCTGGCATACCCGGCACGGCAGGCGGGGCGGTGCGGGGCAATGCAGGAGCGTTCGGTACCGAGATTAAAGATGTGCTTGTGTCGGCTACGGTATTTGATATTTATTTAGGAGAGACCAGGGTTTTTAGTACGAGCGAGTGCGAGTTTGCGTACCGCACGAGCTACTTTAAAACGCATCCGGGCTTGATTGTCCTGGAGGCCGAGTTTGCGCTTGCGCCCACCGAGCCGCTGGAGTCCGACAAAAAGATCATGCGCACGCTTGCCGAGCGGCATAAGCGCCACATACAGGACATTAAGTCGGCTGGCTCGTTCTTTAAGAACCCGGTTGTCTCGCGCGAGCTGCAGGAGATGTTTGAAAAAGAAAAGAGTGCGCAGTCTAGGGAGGGTAGAGTGCCCGCCGGCTGGCTTATGGACCGCGCGGGCCTGCGCGGCGCGCGCGTGGGCGGCGCGGTTGCGAGCGAACACCACACCAACTACTTTTTAAACGCGGGCAATGCTACTGCCAAAGAGGTTAAAGAGCTTGCGGCTATTGCTAAAGAAAAAGTGTTTAAAGAGTTTAGTGTGATGTTGGAAGAAGAGGCGGTGATTTTATAAATAAAGACTCCCCGCACGAGGCGGGGAGTTAAGCTATGGCTCAGGTGTGTCGCACGACAGCGGCTAAGTAGCGACCGCCGCCGCGGCGGGTGGTGGGCAGTTCGTCTGCCAGGTAGGCGTGCTCGAGGCTGATGTTTGCCGCGGGTACACCCAGGCTGATGAACTGCGCGCGGATGATACGAGGTATGTCTATGCAGATGCCTCTGGTATCTACTGTGCCGCACTCATCTCCGTACTCATAAAGGAGCTTTCGGGCTGCCTCTGTGTTGTACTTGAGATGCTCGGGGTCCACGTCCGCAAAATCATGCCGGAAGTCCTCCGGCTTGATAGAGTAGTAGACCGCTACGCGGAGTTGCGAGCGCAGCCAGTCTGAGGGTGCAAGAGAGTCTACAATAGAGTTGACGACGCTCTCGTTGTGCCGCCCTCTCTCCCGGTCGCGGGTCATGATGCGCTTGCGGTCTATAACGCAATCGCGGCCGGCATGAGCAAAGATCATCTCTCTGCCCATCGTAACCACAATCATTGAGCAGCCGCCGGCGCTAAAGATGCCGGCACAGCCGGCATCTGGGAGCCATGTGCCGTCTGCGGGTACCGCCTGGTTGCGGTAGAGCATGACATCCCCGAGGGGTATCTGCTCTTGCAGCAAGGTGGTGGGCCGGATAATCTTGCCGTTGAACTTGACCGGGCTTGGGGCGTACGCACAGCTTGCGCCCAAACCAAGTAAGGCGTCATTGAGCTTGTGGGCCAGGTCCGGGGCTTTGTCCTGATCTCCCGTCCGCTGGAGCGGCGCCAGAGACCAGTCATTGCCCTCAAAGCATGCCGCGGAGTACGTAGGTGCTCCTTCGGCACGTATTGTATTTAGCACGAGCGGCTTAATCCGATCGCGTACAGTAGACATCTCTGCGCCTCCCATGAGAGCTCTCCGATGATAGTTTAAGATCAATAGCTGGTGTGTACACTACCACATTTTTACAAAATATGCTAGGGTGGGTATATGGCCGGCAAGCTCTCCATAGTCGCAACGCCCATAGGCAACCTTGAGGACGTTACCTTGCGCGCTCTGCGCATCTTAAAAGAAGCCGATGTTGTCGCGTGCGAGGATACACGCGTTACTAAAAAGCTCTTGAGCCATTTTGACATACACACGCCGGTAGTGACACTCCCCAAGATTCCGGCACTTTTGGAACAAGGCAAACATGTGGCGGTAGTCTCGGACGCGGGTACGCCTGGCGTTTCAGACCCGGGGCAGGAGATTGTCTCGCATGCGCGCGATGCAGGCGCGCAGGTTGAGGCTATACCCGGTGCTTCGGCGCTTGCAGCGGCTTTGTCGGTGTGCGGCCTGCGCGCCGCGACGTTTGTGTTTTACGGCTTCCTTCCTCTCAAGAAGGGGAGGCAGACTTTATTTGCGGAAATTGCGGCAAGCGAGCGCTCTTGCGTGTTTTACGAGTCGCCACATCGGATTATGAAGACGCTTGAGGCACTGGCGTCGCGCCTGCCTGCTGACAGGAGGGTCGGCGTGTATCGCGAGATTACTAAGCTGTATGAAGAGCACCGGGTGGGTACCGCAGCCGAAGTACTCGCGTATTTTGAGCAGAATGTGGGAAAGCAGCGCGGAGAATTTGTCGTACTAGTAGAAGGGAGGTAAACTAGGGGCATGTCCAAAGAGATGATCGTCATTGCGCTGGGTGTTTTGGTTGTGGTTACTCCATACCTAGGGCTGCCCGGCTCGTGGAAGACGGCTATTCTTGCGCTCGCGGGTCTCTCGCTCGCGGGTATAGGATTCCTTTTGCGCGGCGAGTCTTTGAGCCGCAGTGCGGGGCATGGCCACGACCATTTTGTAGAGAACACTGCTCCTACTACTCAACCCCCCCGCGACCATGGCATCGGCTCGCTCAACTAACTCGGGCCCGCGGCCTGGGCGCTACTTGCTGCATAGTGCAGCGCTCCTGCTTGCGCTGGGTCTTGTCGTGGCTGTCGCGTATTTCTTCCTGCCGGCCGTTACCTCTGTCTCGTACGGCACCGACACCGCAAGCTCCACCTCAATGCTGGAGAAGATACTCCCTAAAAAAGAGGAACCAAAACCGGTACTGGATACGCAAGACTACCGCCGCCGGCTGCTGAGCCTCGCACAGGTTGCAACCTCCAGCCTTTTTTATGCGGCGTTTATGCAGAACGACTTCAGTGGGGTTACTACAACCCTGCCTCGCTGGCCCGTACGTGCGGCTGAGCCATTGCCGGGCGCGATACTACCGTTTAAGCGCATTGTTGCGTACTACGGTAACTTCTACTCCAAGCAGATGCGCATCTTGGGCGAGTTTGATAAAGACACCGTGCTGGCAAAACTGAGGGCCGAGGTTGCCGCATGGGAGGCCGCCGACCCATCAGTGCCTGTTATGCCGGCTATTGAGTATATAGATGTAACTGCGCAGGGCTCTCCGGGCCGCGACGGCAAGTACCGCCTGCGCATGCCCGACACGCAGGTAGACAAGGCGCTGGAGTACGCCCGCGAAATTGACGGCATCGTCATCCTCGATATTCAGGTGGGACTCTCGTCAATCCAAGATGAGGTGCCGCTGCTGGACAAGTACTGGGCGATGCCCAACGTGCACCTGGCTATTGACCCGGAGTTTGACATGCAAGGCACAGACGCGCCGGGCGACGTTATAGGCACCACAGACGCCGCAGCTATAAACTGGGCCGCAGAGTACTTGGCCCGCTTCGTACGCGAGCACAACCTGCCACCCAAGATTTTATTGCTGCACCGCTTTACTCAGAAGATGATAACCAACTATCAGGATATAAAGCCTTTGCCTGAGGTGCAGATAATAATGCAGATGGACGGATGGGGGAGCCCGGCGCGCAAGAAGAACACTTACTACCATGTAGTGGAGCCTGAGCCGGTGCAGTTTACGGGCATAAAAATATTCTACAAAAACGACCTTAAAGAGGAGCCGCCGCGCCTGCTTACTAAGCAGGAGGTGTTGGACCTAAAACCCACCCCCATCTTCATCCAGTACCAGTAAAGAACGAAGGAAATCAGATTTCCTTCGTAATTGGCTCCTTCACCAAAAATTCTATCTTTGTCCAGCACCAGTAGTGTGGTATAATGCGGCCAGCAAAGGAGGGTTCTATGGTTAATAGACGAAAAGTTCTCATGGGCGGTGCGTCAAGCATTGTCATGGTCTCAGCCCAGCCACTCTTCTCAATCCCGGCTATGGCCAGCATCATCCCAACAGAGACAGGCTCTGATTGGTGGCGCGAGTGGGTGTCGGGTTTCGACGCTATCCCGAGCGACGAGTTATCGAGCTTTTATCAGGATATGGTCCGGAACTGTAGTCCGGAGCAGATTACAATAATCGAAGCGCCCGGCCCGGTCGTTCTCTCCGAGGACTGGTTCTACCGTTGCCGGCAGTATGCCTACCGGCGCATGATTTATGTCCGGCACGGTGTCGTCTACGCCGATAAACCGGGCGATATCATGCATCATCCGGTCTAGCGCCGACTGGGCGCCCACACAGACAAAGCCCCGCTGTAAAGCGGGGCTTTTTACTGCCAGTGGTACAATGTGAGTAATGCTCGAGGACGCAAATAAAATCACATACTTTGCCGAGACGAACTCGCGCGGCAAGCCGATACCATTCGGCATCAAGCGCCGCGACCGCGCGCGCCACATGTACGTGATAGGGAAGACCGGCATGGGCAAGTCTACCTTGCTGGAGAACATGGCCATACAGGACATTCGCAACGGCGAGGGCATGGCCTTCATTGACCCGCACGGCTCTACCGCGGACCGCATTATGGAGTACGTGCCGGCGCACCGCATCAAGGACGTAGTGTATTTTGCGCCGTTTGATATGGAGCACCCTATAGCTTTTAACGTTATGGAGGACGTGGGCTACGACAAGCGCCACTTGGTGGTGTCGGGCCTTATGTCCGCATTTAAAAAGATCTGGGAGGATGCTTGGAGTGCTCGCATGGAGTACATCCTCTCCAACACCCTGCTCGCACTCTTGGAGTATCCGGGTGCGACGCTGCTCGACGTCAACCGGATGCTTTCTGGCACATTTAGCAAGACCCCCAGCAAGGGCCAGGGTCTGGACGGCGTAACCGACAAGAACGCATTCCGCTACAAGGTGGTCGGCAATATCAAAGACCCGCAGGTACGGAACTTTTGGATTGACGAGTTCTACGGCTACACCGAGCGCTACATCCAGGAAGCCACGCCGGCTATACAAAACAAGGTAGGGCAGTTTACCTCCAACCCCCTTATCCGCAACATCGTGGGCCAGCCCAAGTCGAGCTTTGATATCCGCGAGATAATGGACCAGAAGAAGATCCTCATTATGAACCTCTCCAAGGGCCGTGTGGGGGAGACCAATGCCGCGCTCTTGGGCTCGATGCTGGTTACCAAGATTTACCTGGCGGCAATGTCGCGCGCCGACGCGTCGTCCGCCAACCTGCAGGCACTGCCTAACTTTTACTTTTATGTAGACGAGTTCCAGAACTTTGCCAACGAGTCCTTTTCTGACATACTCTCCGAGGCCCGCAAATACAAGCTGAACCTCATCATCGCGCACCAGTACGTGGAGCAGATGGAGGAGGAGGTGCGCGACGCAGTCTTTGGCAACGTGGGTACGACGGTCGCATTCCGCGTGGGGCCGTTTGACGCCGAGACGCTCGAGACGGTGTTTGCCCCGCAGTTTGAGGCGACCGACCTCGTTAACCTCGGCTTTGCGCAGATTTACCTAACCTTGATGATAGACGGGGTAGGCTCGCCTCCATTTTCTGCGACGACCTTGCCGCCGTTTGACGCCTCGCCCGAGGACAATACTAAAAAGGTTCTAGAGAGCTCGCGCGAGCAGTTTGCCAAGCCCCGCGAGGAGGTACAGGATGCGATAGAGAAGTGGCAGACCGCAGATCCTGTGGTGGAGCCGCCCAAGCCTAAATACGGAAATACTTCTGCCAAGGCGCCCGCTGTGCGCCCTGCCTCTGCGCCGGCTCCTACGCACACCACTGTGGTAGTACCAGTGCCCATCGCTCCCGCGCCGTCAGTAATACAAGCGGTCAAGGTCGAAACTCCGGCGCCGCAGGTGCATGTGCACAACCATACGCATATTGAAAAATCTCCGGCGGGACCAGCACCAAAAAATTACTACGGTTCACCAACCCCCCCTACACGCGGCCCACCGGCCAGACCAGATTTCATGCACGGTACGC
>CAYHLQ010000001.1:16141-35396 GCA_964357485.1 uncultured Candidatus Saccharibacteria bacterium
CCATTTTTGGCTCTCGTGCCCCCCCTACGCTCCAGCACCCCGCGCTTGAGGGCTCTACCAGCCTGCGCGATGCGCTTGCCGCCGTGACCGCCAAAAAGCCCGAGGCGCCCAAGGTCGCCGCGCCAAAAGCGGAAGACCATGCGCACTCAACACCACAGCATTCTGCGGACCTCAAGGAGACTCTGGACAAAGTAGCAAAAAGCTCGCCAAAACCCGCCTCTCTTCCCAAAGAAACTCTTCATGCTATGCTCTCTGTCGACCCAGATATAGAGGGGTCGCACCATGAGCATACGCACAAAAAACATCACGAGCCGCGCACGTAGCCTCTCCTTTTTTATAGCAGTCTTGCTCCTGTCTCCCTCTGCCGCGGCGCATGCCGCGGTCACTATTAATGAGGTTATGTACAACCCGCAGGGGGCCGACGCCGGCCGCGAGTGGGTCGAGCTGTACAACTCGGGCAGCGAGGATGTCACGATAGTCGGCGGCTCGGGCTCGGGGTCGTGGCGTATCGTCGACTCCTCAAACCACACCATTGTGGACCCCGCGGGCGGGGTAGGGCGCGGCTCTCTCACCATCCCAGCCGGCGGGTATTTGATACTTGCGACGGACCCAGCGGCCTTTATGGGCGAGTATAGCGGCAGCTACTCTGTCGCCAAGGCCTCGCTCTCTTTAAACAACACTGGCACGACCATATCGCTCATAGACGGTGCGGGTGCGACGGTTGACTCTGTCGCGTACGCCTCAGGGCAGGGAGGCAATGACAACGGCACGAGCCTGCAGATAAGCGCCGGCGAGTGGCTGCAGGCCTTGCCTACGCCGGGCGCGGCAAACGCCACGCAGGCATACATCCCGCCGGCCGATGTGGATGATACGAGCGGTTCAGACACCTCGAGCAAGTCCAGCTCGACCTCCAACCCAGGCTACGTTGCTGCCCCTTTGCCGCAGGTATTTGCCGACGCGGGCGAGGACCGAGCGGTAGTAGTCGGCGCCGACGCCAAGTTTGTCGCGACGGCGTATGACCGTTCGCGCGATGTTATCAACTACGCCAAGTTCTTCTGGAACTTTGGCGATGGCTCCTCGGCAGAGGGTCCGTGGGTAATGCATCATTACAGCTATCCGGGCCGCTACGCCGTCGAGCTGACCATAACCAACACCAGTCTGCGCACCACAAGCCGCATTACCGTCACCGCGGAGCCGGCTTCCGTATCGCTTGCAGCGCTTCCTCTTGGCGGCGTCTCGGTACAAAACGAGTCGGGTCGCGATCTTGATGTGTCGTTCTGGATAATAAAAGAAGGGGAGCAGGCCTTTACCCTGCCGGAGCATTCGGTCGTGCTTAAGGGGTCCGCAATAAACATTTCGGCACAAACGCTCGGTTTTGCAGCAACTGCCGCCCGGCTCTACTACCCCAACGGCACCGAGGTAGTGTTTGAGGCTCCCGCAGAAGAGTTGGTTGCGAGCTTGGCAGATACCCCGGCCGAGCCGGCAGCAGCGCCCTCGATTGTGCCGGCCGTATATATAGAAGAGTCTGCATCTGTTGTGCCTGAAGTGTTCTTATCACCGGAAGTGTCTGATGTCCCAGTACAGACCGAGCTCGCGGCGTCGGTTGCCACAGCCGAGCCCGTGCTCCCGCTATGGACCGCGCTCGCGGGGCTCGGCGGCATCATGGGTCTTGGCATAGCGAGCGTGTATGCAGTGCGCCGCAGGCCGGTAACTACTGACTCGGTAGAGGAGTTTACTATTGAATAAGGCTCACGAGTGTGGTATAATACAATTTTCTTATCAATATGTCAAACGGACCTACAGACTCAAAGCTTATTCTCGTTACCGGTGCAGCCGGATTTGTAGGCTCGCACCTAGTTGCGCGCCTCGTGCGCGAGGGCCATCGTGTAATCGGGCTCGACAACTATTTTACGGGTAGTCGCGACAATCATGTCGAGGGCGTAGAGTACCGCGAGGGCCACACGCGCGATATCGAGCGGCTGGTGCCCGAGACTCCGGACATTATCTACCACCTGGGCGAGTACTCGCGTGTCGAGAAGAGCTTTGAGGACCCGACGCACCTTATATGGGACCTTAACACTGCGGGCACCTTTGCCGTCTTGGAGTTTTGGCGCAAGCGCCAAGGCAGCATAAAAACCAAGCTTGTGTATGCGGGCTCCTCAACCAAGTTTGCAGACGAAGGCGAGGGCAAGGGCCAAAGCCCCTACGCATGGAGCAAAGCCGCCAATACCGAGCTTGTCCAAAACTACGCGCGCTGGTTTAACCTACCATTTGCCATAACCTACTTTTATAACGTCTACGGCGGCAATGAGATCGCAGGCGGTCCGTACGCGACCGTGGTCGGCATCTTTAAGGAAAAATACAAGCATGGCCACCCGCTTACCGTAACCGCACCCGGCACACAGCGCCGCAATTTTACGCATATTGACGATACGGTCGACGCGCTCCTGCTTGTAGGCGAGCGCGGGGAAGGCGACGACTACGGCATCGGGGCAGAAGAGGGCTACTCGATACTGGAGCTCGCCCAGATGTTTGGCGACGACATACTCATGCTCCCCGAGCGCCCGGGCACGCGCATGCAGGCGCCAGTTGTGGCAGACAAAACCCGTGCGCTCGGCTGGTCTCAAAAGCAAAAGCTTGCAGACCATATTAATGAATTTAAATCTAAGCATGAAGCCGCTCCCAAAGTAGAGAAGCGCGTGCTTGTGTTTAGTACCACGTTTGCGCCTACGGGTGCCAGCGCCGAGAAGGCTTTAGGTGACGTCATGATGGCGACACCCGACGTCCACTTCGACATCATCACGACTAAGTTCGTGTCAGGGCGGGAGGATGTCGAGCATCCGTTGCCTAATGTCACGTTATATCGTGTGGGGCGGGGGAGTAAGGCGGACAAGTACCGCCTTCCTCTGGAGGGTCGCCGCATCGCCCAGCGACTGCTTAAGAAACACAACTACCTCTTTATGTGGTCTGTGATGGCAAGTTATGGTGCCATCGCTGCGGCTTTGGCACGTCGCAGGCATCCAAACTACCTGCCGCTGCTTGTCACGCTTGCCGACCAGGCTTTGCCGTCGCGGTTCTCGCCGGTTGGGTTGCCGTTGCGCTTTGTTCTGCGCTATGCCGACCAGATCTCCACCACCACCGAGCGCCAAGAGCGTGACGTGTCGCGCGTGGCTGGCCTGGGCCTGACGCTCTCCAACCGCTCGGGCGATGGCTTTGCCAACCAACTACGCTTTCTCTACAGCGCGTATCTTAAAAAATATCTTGGGTAGGGTAGTCTTTCTTTTTGGTATAGTCCTACTATGATGTCTCTCACTGATCGGGCCTTACGGCTTGCTTTTGCCGCCCACGAGGGCCAAAAGCGCCACGAAGGCACTCCTTATATAACGCATCCAGTTGCGGTGGCGCTTATGCTGGCCCAAAAAGGTTTTGGGGAGGAAGTTGTTGCAGCTGCGCTTGTACATGATGTGCTCGAGGATACAGCTGTGACAGAAAGTGAGATGCGCCAAGACTTGGGAGACGTCGTTACTGATATTGTTAAGGCAGTTTCTTACGACCATTCTTTGTCTTGGAAAGAACAACGAGAGCGCTACATCGAATCGGTGCACCAGGCAGGAGAGGGCGCAATGGCGGTGTCCTTAGTCGATAAGATCCATAATGCGCAGAGCCTTCTTAACTTGCATGCGGCAGGTGGTCCGGCAATATGGAGCAAGTTCCATACAACCAAAGAGCAGAAGATTTGGTTCGAGGAGGCGATGCTCGCCATGCTCAAGGAGGCTTGGAAGCACCCGCTGGTAGGGGAGTACGAGGCGCTTGTCGCCAAACTGCGGGAGCTCGATTGATTCCATCATGAAAAAGATACTTATTTTCTCTCTCGCGTATTACCCGAAGGTGGGCGGCGCCGAGGTGGCCATCAAGGAGATTACCGACCGCATTACCGACGTGGAGTTTGACATGGTGACGCTGCGTTTTGGTAAGGAAGCTAAATTAGAGCAGGTGGGAAAGGTGTTGGTGCATCGCGTGGGGTTTGGTGGCGGCTATATTTCAAAAATACTATACCTGCCGCTTGCCGCGGCCGAGGCATTTATTTTGAATCGGCAGAAAAAGTTCGACGCTGCGTGGGCCATGATGAGTTATATGACCGTGCCGCTCATGCTGCTGCGCATGATGGGCTCATCTCTCCCCTACGTCTTAACGTTGCAGGAAGGGGACACAGAGTCTCACACGTTCGGGCGCCTGCGCGTGCTGCCGTTCCTACCGTTCATTAATGCCGGTTTCCGCAGCGCAATAGTCGTCCAGGCGATATCGACCTACTTGGGCGCTTGGGCGCGCAAGCGCGGGTTTAAAGGAGTGCTCGAAGTGGTGCCCAACGGCGTCGATACGCGCCGGTTTGCGATCGAGCATGCAGCGCACGAGGGCGTGACGCTCATAACTTCGTCACGCTTGGTGCACAAGAACGGGCTAGATACGGTCATACGCGCGCTCCCGCTCCTCCCTGTGGTGCGGTTTGTGGTGTGCGGCGCAGGTCCGGTCGAGCGCACCCTCAAATCGCTCGCGCAAGAGCTTGGCGTTGGAGGCCGTGTACTCTTTAGGGGATATATAGACCATGAGGAGCTTATACAGGAGCTCCGCCAGGCAGATATATTCGTCCGCCCGAGCCGCTCTGAAGGCATGGGCAACTCGTTTATCGAGGCGTTCGCCGCCGGTCTGCCTGTCATTGCGACCCAAGAGGGCGGCATCGCAGATTTTCTGTTCGATGCGAAAAGGAATCCAGGGCAACCGACCACCGGCTGGGCGGTCGACAAGGATAGTCCCGAGCAGGTCGCTAGGGCAGTGGAGGAAATACTCAGTAACCCCGAGCGCACGCGGGCGGTTGTAAAGACGGCAAAGGAACTCGCGTTTGAGAAGTACGGATGGGAATTGATTGCAAAAAACATGCGGGAGAAAGTGTTCGCAAAAGTTGTGTAAAGGGCACCTGTGGATAACTTTTGGCAAGGTTAGGGGAGTATGGTCTCGTAAAAGCGAGATTTTACAGGTCGCCGTAGATGATGGCATAAGTGTACCCTTATCTCGGGGTTCTTCAGATTCGGACCCTGTAACTTCAGATTCAAACTTCAGGTTCATTTTGGACGGTCACTTAGTGGAGCAATGTGCCGTACAAAAGTCCTTATCCCCAAATGCCCACGGCATTTGGCTGCCCCCGCCTAGACTTTGTGTCCGACACATTTGCTCCCTAAGTGCAGACCCGACTCCCCCGCTTTTTGTCTGACAAAAATCCCCTACCGACTTCCCTATTTATTCTTGTATTATTGAGCTACGCTCAGAGGCAAAACGACTGACATCCCATGAATATCCTCATTGCCACTCCCCTATATCCGCCGCAAACCGGCGGCCCGGCCAAGTACGCCAAGTCGCTCGCCGAAGAGTTCGGGCGCCAGGGGCATAAGACATTTGTCGTCTCATACGGCGCAGGAGAGCGCCTGTTGCCGCCGGGCGTGCGCCACATATGGTATTTTTTGCGACTTTTGCCGCGCGTCATGCGCGCCGATGCGGTACTGGCACTCGACACATGGAGCGTCGGGCTTCCTGCCTTGTACGCGTCCAAGCTTTTTAAGAGGAAGCTGGTTGTGCGCATAGGAGGAGACGCGCTATGGGAAGCGTACGTCGAGCGCACAAAAAAGCCCGTAAAGCTCGGTGTTTTTTACGACGATTATCGTCCCCTCTCGCACAAAGAGAAAATTATGGAGCGCGGAGTGCGCCGCCTGGCCCGGTATGCGACCTTTGCCTTTACGACAAAGTGGCAGCAAGAGCTCTGGGTAAAGGCTTATGCGCTCGCTCCTGAGCGCATGGCACGAGTCTGCAATTTTTATCCTGCTCCTAGTACCCCTCATGAGGCTCTGGGCAAGGTGTTTGTCGCGGCGGGCCGCGATACGGTACTTAAGAATAAAACAGGCCTGCACGAGGCGTTTGCACGCATCAAGCAGGCACACCCCCAAACAGAGCTCGACGAGCGCATACTCCCCCCAAACGAGCATGCCAAGAGACTAGAGGGATGCTACGCAGTGGTTGTCGCGTCCTTAAGCGAGGTCAATCCGAATACTGCCATAGATGCAGCGGCTGCGCGCAAGCCGTTCATTGCGCCCCAAGATTGCGGCGGCAAGGAGGCGCTTGCGGACATGGGCCTGTTTGTCGACACGGCTGATACGGCTGCGCTAGAGCAAGCACTTGCGCAGCTGCTCGAGCCGTCCTTTTACCAGTCATGCGTCGCTGCCTCGGCAAAAATAAAGCCGCATGGTTGGAGCGATATCGCGCGCGAGTACCTCGCGCTCCTTGCCTAATATGAAGCTTCTCGTTATCGGCCCCGCTCAGAGCGCGCAGGCGCAGTCCACAGAGGCGCAGGCGCGCCAGGCGCTACAAGCGGAGCAAGTCGAACGCTATGTTTCGTACACACCCCGCGCGGGCGAGGGCAAGGTTAAGGCGGCGCTGCGCATTCTGAGTGAGGTAGAGCAAGAGGAGTTTGATACGGTCAGCGCTCAAGACCCATTCTTTATCGGCATGCTGGCATGGTATGTCGCACGCCGCCACCGTGCGCGCTTCAATGTGCAAGTGCATGCCGATCTTGATGGGCAATCGTTCGTACGCCACATATTGGCGCATGTCGTGCTGCGTCATGCAGACTCAGTGCGCGTGGTTTCAGAGAGGATCAAGGGCCAGGTAGTGCGCATGGGGGTCGTGGCGCCTGTCATGGTATTGCCTCTATATGTAGACATTTCAAGATTTAAGGCAGTAGAGCGCCGGCCCGAGCGTATGGTGCTCTGGGTAGGGCGCTTCGAGGAGGAAAAAGATCCCCTTTTGGCACTTACAATACTAAAGCAAGTCGATGCCAAGTTGGTGATGTTGGGCAAGGGGAGTCTTGAGCAAACACTCAAGGGGCGGGCGGCGGGCATGGATGTCGAGTTCCCCGGCTGGCAAGATCCGCTCCCCTACCTTGCCCGCGCCACGGCGGTGCTCTGTACGTCGCCCACTGAGAGCTGGGGCCTAAGTATTGTCGAGGCGCTTGCCGCAGGCGTACCGGTTGTGTCCCTCGATGTTGGGATAGCCCGCGAGGCCGGAGCCATTGTGGTGCCGCGCCATGAGCTCGCAGGGGCATTGAGATCGGCGCTCGACGCCAATGTGCACGGCGAGCTAAAGCTCACGCTGCTCCCGGAAGGCGAGTGGGTAAAGAGGTGGAAGGAGAGCCTGTATGGGGAAGTTACCTTTCCAAGGTACGGATAGTTAGCTATAGTGCACCATATATGCGCATCGGTTTTATAGGACAAGGGTTCATAGGCAAGAATTATGCTGACGACTTTGAGCGCCGCGGGCTCGAGGTTGTGCGCTATGGACTCGAGGAGCCGTACGTCGCCAATAAAGAGAATATCAAGGACTGCGATATTGTGTTTATCGCGGTACCTACACCGACGACTCCAGAGGGGTTTAGCGCGCACATAGTAGATGAGGCGCTGAAGCTGGTGGGCAAGGGAAAGACTGCGGTCATAAAGTCGACCATATTGCCGGGCACGACGGCAGGCCTGCAGCAGAAGTACCCGGATTGCCTCGTGCTCTACTCCCCCGAGTTTTTGAGCGAGAAGACCGCCGCCGAGGATGCCGCGCATCCGTTTTCCAACATCATCGGAGTCGCTATCGATGACGATGCGCACCGTGCGGCCGCGCAGCAGGTGCTTGCCGTACTGCCGCAGGCACCCCACACGCAGGTGTGCACCTCGACCGAGGCCGAGCTTATCAAATACAGCCACAACCTCAACGGCTACTTCCAGATCATGCTCTCTAACATCCTCTACGACGCTTCAGTAGCGCTTGGTGCACATTGGGACGAGGTAGAGACTGCGCTTGGGCACGATCCCATGATTACCAACCGCTACATCAAGCCGGTGCACCAGAGCGGACACCCCGGCGCCGTGCCTGGCCGCGGCGCTGGTGGACACTGCTTTATCAAGGACTTTGCGGCATTCCGCGAGCTGTATGAGCGTGTGCAGGCTCCGGACGCGTCCGGGATAGCTCTGCTCCGGGCGCTCGAGCAGAAAAACAAAGAGCTTCTGCGCGCGAGCCGCAAAGACGCGGACCTGCTTGAGAGCGTGTACGGCAAGGAATGATACAAGCACTCCTGCGATCGCTTGGCAAGCTTATTCTCAACCGCGGGGTGGGGAGCCAGTTTGGCGAGGATACTTTCCTTGCTACGATCTTGCCCCGCAAGGGCGTGTACGTAGATGTGGGTTGCTATCATCCTCATCTGTACTCCAATACCTACAGGCTCTACAAAAGCGGCTGGCGCGGCACAGCTGTCGACCCAAATCCTGACATGTGGGTGCTGTGGCGCGTATTTAGGCGCCGCGACACATTTATAAATGCTGCGGTTGGCAGTGGAGGGCATATTACGTACTATCGCTACAGCGACGGCGCATATAACGGGTTTGAGCTTCTCGACAAAAAAGTAAAGGACCAAGTGCGCATACAAACAGTTTCACTCACAGACATCATTCCGCAAGGAAAGGTCGACTTCCTTAATATCGACGCAGAGGGCATGGATAAAGAAATACTCCAGTCGTACGACTGGCACACTAGCCCGGAGGTTATAGCCGTTGAAGGGGACGAAAGTGACGAGTTGTTGAGGGGGAAAGGGTATCACCTCCTCAAGAAGCTCGGCGTGACGTCGATTTACTCTCGCGCCCAGCAGACTAAATAATGAAGCTTCTCATTACAACCCAGGCACTCGATAGTAATGACCCGGTCTTGGGCTTTTTTGTCCGATGGGTAGAGGAGCTGGCCTCGCACTGCGAGCAGGTGACGGTCATTTGCTTAAGGAAAGGCGAGTACGCGCTTCCGTCAAACGTCCGCGTTTTCCCTTTGGGTGGCGGCACTAAACTTACGCGCGCGTACAAGCTTTTGTGGGGTGCATATAAGTTCCGCGCTAACTACGACGTGGTGTTTGTACACATGAACCCGGAGTACCTGGTGGCCGCAGGCTTTCTCTGGCGCATCTTAGGCAAGCGCTCCGTGCTCTGGTACATGCACAAGACCGTAGACTTGAAGCTGCGCGTGGCTACCCTTTTTGCAAACGCCGCGGTTACGGGCTCGCGCGAGAGCTTCAGGCTTAAAACCAATAAGCTCACCGTCTTGCATCACGGCATCGACACGGAGTACTTCTCCCCCGACCCGTCCGTACCCCGAGGCCTGCATTGGCTCTCGGTAGGTAGGCTTACCCTTTCAAAACGACATGACCTGATTGTGCGTGAGGCGGCGCAGGCCCACAAAGAGTTGCGCATAGTAGGCGAGGGGCCCGAGCGCGCGCACCTGGAAGCTTTGGCAAAAGAGCTGGATGCCCAGGTCGAGTTTTTGGGCGGGCGGGTGCACTCACAGTTGCGCGACGAATACCGCCGCGCCGCACTCTTTGTGCACCGCAGCGAGACGGGCAGCCTCGACAAGGTGGTTCTAGAGGCCCTGGCCTGCGACTGTCCTGTCACTACGACCGACCCGGCGCTGAAGTTCCTGGAGTCCGAAGGCCGGGGGTATGTGCAGGAGCATCATTCGCTCCCGGTGCTTATACAGAAGCTTGCGGCTATACTAAGGTCATGACATACGCGCCGCAGGTAGACCGCTCGCATTACGGCGCGCGGTATCGCAGCAAGGACCGCTGGCTATCCTACTTCTACCAGCTTTCCCTGGTACGCAAGGCAGGCGTCTCTTCCGTGCTCGAGATAGGCCCGGGCGAAGGGATCGTCACCGACGTCTTGCGCAAGGACGGCATAAGAGTAGTCACGTGCGATATCGCCCCGGACCTAGAGCCTGACGTGGTCGGCTCGGTCACGGCGCTGCCATTCAAGGATGGCGAGTTCGAACTGTGTTTGGCAGCCGAGATATTGGAGCATATACAGTTTGAGGATGTGGCGGTGGCGCTGCGCGAGCTCGCGAGGGTTTCGTCGAAGCATGTCGTTATATCCCTGCCGCATCCAGGAAATGTCATGTTCTGTGCAACATTCAAGCTACCTCTGTTTGCATGGCGGGGCGTGCGCCTGCAGGTCCCCTTCTTCTGGAAAAAACACGTGTTTAATGGCGAACACTACTGGGAGCTGGGCAAGAAAGAATATCCCGTGAGCCGCTTTGTCGCATGTGCCAAAGAAGCGGGGCTCACTCTCAGGAGCTCGGCTAAATATGCCGATGATCCCGTCCATCGCTTCTTCCTCTTCTCCGTATCATGACCATTCCGCTTACTTTGTACGTAGATCCTGCCTGGAGACGGGAGGGTGCTGCCCATACGCCGCTCCTCTATCCGTTCTGGGGCAATGCGCTGAGCGACAACACGCCGTTCCACAAGGCGTTGTTCGAGCGGTATTCCCTTGATGTGTCGCTGTACGGCATTACTGATGATGCCAGCCAGGCAGATATGGTGCTGATGCCTTACAGCCATAACGTGGCGCTTGCTAAGTTTCCGGGCCTTATAGACGAGTGTGCTGTGCGCGCCAGCGCGTTAGGCAAGCTCCTGCTTATAGACGGGGTTGGGGACATAGAGCATTCCGTCTCAGTCCCCCACGCCGTCGTCCTGCGCTACGGCGGATACCGGTTTAAAGGAGACCCGCGGGAGATCCATGTCCCGCCCTACGCGGATGACCTGCTTGAGCGGTACTGCAATGGGGAGTTGAGTGTGCGGGGGAAAGGGCAGACGCCGGTCGTTGGGTTTGCCGGGTGGGCCAGCAGTACGCCCTGGCAGTTTGCAAAAACGTATATAAAGGAACTGCCCATGCGCTTGTATGCTTGTGCCGATACGCGCTATCGTGCATGCAAAAAGGGTATATTCTTCCGCAGGCGGGTGCTCTCTCTTGTGCGCGCAAGTAAGGATGTGAGCGCGAATATTATTGAGCGGCAATCCTACTCGGGGCATCGCGAAACCGCTGTCGACGTGCCAGAGGAGCTTAGGCGGGAGTTCGTAGAGAATCTCTTGGGGAGCGACTACTGCCTCGATGTGCGCGGAGATGCCAATGCGTCCACCCGCCTGTTCGAGATACTCTCGATGGGCCGTATTCCGGTCATTATCGACACGGAGCGCAACTTCCCGTTCAGTGACTATATCGACTATCGCACCTTCTCTCTTGTGGTCGATTTCCGCGAGCTCGACGCTCTGCCCGAGCGCGTAGTGCAGTTCCATGCCCAAGTCAGCCCCGAGCGCTTCAGGGAGATGCAGCGCGCGGCGCGCGAAGCGTATACGAAGTATTTCCGCGTCGACTCGCTCATGACGCATCTGGTGCCCGAGCTGAGGAAGCGCATGCATTCCCATGACTAAGAGGCTCTTTGTTATATTCCACGGGCGGTTTCCGAGCGAGCGTGCCGCGGCGCTCTATGCCGCCGAGCACGCCAAGTCGCTTGCTGCATACATGCCAGTCGTGCTCGTGGTACCGCGCCGGTTGGGGCGCGGCAGTGCCTCGGCGCGGGACTACTATTGCCTGCCTGATGATGTACGAGTGGTGTACCTGCCTACGCTCGACTTGTTCTATACGCCGCTGCGCCGCATTGCATTTCCGGTGAGTTATTTTATTTTTTCGTGCGCGGCGCTGCTGTACCTTTTCTTTCACTTGCGCAGCGCAGACGCGGTCGACACCAACGAGGCCCTGCCTGCGCTGCTGGCAACACTTGCATCAAGGCGCGTGGTCTACGAGGTGCATGATTTTCCCGAGCGATTTCTATGGCTGTACCGCATACTCCTGCGGCGCGCGTGGCACGTGCTCGCAACCAACACCTGGAAGCAAAACGAGCTCGCAGCGCGCTTTAAGATACCGGCAGGCAAGGTGCTTATGGAGCGCAACGGCGTCAATCTAGAGGAGTTCGCTCCGGGTAGCCGCCTGGAGGCGCGCGGAGCGCTCGGCATTGTCTCTGAGGCCCGCGTGGCGGTCTATACGGGGCATCTCTACGGCTGGAAGGGTACCGACACTTTGGCCGCGGCCGCGCGCCTTATGCCCGATGTTGATGTGTACGTAGTTGGAGGAACTTCCGCGGACGTGGCAGAGTTTAAGAAACAGTACGGAGGAGTCGGCAATCTCCATATACTGGGCCATCGTCCCCACCAAGAGATGCCGCTGTGGCTCGCGGCGGCCGACGTGCTGGTGCTCCCCAATACTGCCAAAGAGGAGATATCGGCACGCTACACATCGCCCATGAAGCTGTTTGAATATATGGCATCAGGGCGGCCGATAGTAGCTTCTCGCATACCCTCGATAACCGAGGTGCTGCCTGAAGAGGGGAGCTTTTTGGTGCCGCCGGACGAGCCCGACGCTATGGCCAAGGCAATACAAGGGGCGTGCGGTAATCTTGTGGAGGCAGAGCGCCGCGCCTCGCGCGCAAGGGTCGCTGTCCTCGAATACTCCTGGGACAAACGGGCAGAGAGGATATTTAAAGCGTTGTCGCAATAGTCGTCTTGAGTTATGAGCATCATACACACCATAAGCAAAGGAATGGCTTGGAACTCGCTTGCCATGGCGATAGGCAAGGTTGTTGGGTTTGCCAATCTACTAATCATTCTCGCGCATCTGACGGTGTACGAGTATGGGTTGACCGAATTGTCTTTGGCGGTCGTGCCGCTTTTTGGGTTATTTCTTTTGCCCGGCCTCTCCTCGATCGTAACTATCGACCTGGGGGTAGAAAAAGCGCGTAAAAATTACTCCGCAATGCGAAGGCTGTTCAAGGAGTACGTTGTTCTTATTTTTGCGCTGGGAGTCGTAGCCTGGGCAATACTTTTCTTCGGCTCTTCGCTTATAGCGCATTGGAGCGGCAATGACCTGATAGACCGCTTCCTTAAGGTTGTTTCTTTCTTATTTCTCACATCGCCTTTTAGGACCATAACCACCATGCTCTCGACAGTCATGGTTAGGTATGCGGACCAGTCGTTCTTTTCAGTAATCGAAGACGTAAGCAAGGGAGTATTTCTCCTACTGTTTTTCTTTGTTTTTGAACAAGGCGCGTACGGGCTTTTGTGGGCTATTGTGCTTGCACAGGTTGTAACCGTCCTTGCGTTTGCTCCGCGTACGATATCGGCGTACCGTACATTTTCTAGTGCGCCGCTGTCCGAGCACCGACCTTGGTGGAGTATTTTGCGCGGCCATCGCAAGTGGGGTATCGCGTCTTCCTACATCGGGATGTCCGGGACGAGCATCCGCCTATTTTTTTTAAAATTCTTGCTGGGCACGGAAGCGGTCGGCCTCTACTCGTTTGCCGCAGGGTTTTTCAGCCAGCTGGTCGGCCTATTGCCGATAGGGCCTGTGGTGGGGCCCCTGATACCGCGCTATGTCAGCCAGCCCGAGCAGCTTGTCCGTCTCCTGAGGTCTTCTATAAGGCTACAGCTTGCCGTGGCTGTCCTCCTTATGGGCGCCGGGTATGCATTAGGCCCTCTTGTTGTCCATATGTGGTTTGCAAAATACGAAGCGGCGCTGCCTCTGCTTTTTATCTTTTTGCCAGCTCTTTTGCCGCAAGGGGTCGTGGCAATTTTTACCCCGGTATTCTTCGCGCTAAAAGAGCAGCTGTCCCAGCTGTACTCTTCGGTGTTTAAGTTTGGTGTGGATGTTGTATCTCTGCCGATACTTATTTATGCGTTTGGTTTTTTGGGAGCAGGAATACACGGTATTGTCGTGCCAGTATTGAGTTTGTCTGAGCGCTATTTCAGACTTAAGCGTCTTCTCCCTTCTTTTTCTTTCCGTTTTTCCGATCTTGTCCGCATTGACCCCCTTGAGCGGGAATTCTTTACGGCGCTTATTTCGCGGATTTGGTGGTTCAGATCACCCCGCATTTAACCCGGCTATATTTTCCGCACTCTCCATAGTATTCTTATGAAAATGAGTTTGATAAAACTATTAAGAGCTTTAGTGAGCCATATATTGAAAAAGCGCACTTTTACTTCCTATTCTCAGTTCGGGGAAGATGCAATCCTGAATACAATCTTTAGGAAGAAATCAAAAGGTTTTTATATAGACATAGGGGCGTACCATCCTACGCATCACTCAAATACATACGCGCTATATCGGAGGGGATGGTCAGGCATTGCTGTTGATCCCAACTCTTCCTTCAGTAGTTTGTATGCAGTATTGCGCCCTCGAGATACATTTATGGCGACCGCGGTAGGACAAGGCGAAGCCGTGTACTACGAGTATTCTAACCCTGTCTATAATTCGATTAGTAAGGGGCGGACGCCCGGCCACATAACGCTCGTGAAGGATGCTCCAATAACCCTGATTCCGCTTAAAGATATTATTAAAGCGCAGGGCGTTGATTTTTTAAATATAGATGCCGAAGGGGTGGATCTTGAGGTTCTAAAAACCCACGACTGGAATATATATCCGTCCATCATCGCCATAGAGGGTGATGAAGCCTCCGATTTTCTAGGCGAAAAAGGCTACACTCTGGTCGCTATGACAGGACCGACCCGCATTTGGCAGCATAAGGTATGAGCGAAAAACGAGCTTTACTATTTGCCAGCGCTTTTTTCTTGTCAGTTGTAGTGCTCGTTCTCTCGCCATTCCTCTTCGGAGGGAGGATGTTCCTGCCTACCGATGCAGCGACGCAATATTACCCGTACTTTGAGTTTTATGGCCAGGCGCTCAAGAGCGGCGAGTCTTTCCTGTGGAATCCGCATCTTTTCTCGGGCTTCCCAAGCTATCTCAGCCAGTCCGCAGGCTTCCTCGATCCGGTAAACATAGCGCTCTTTAGCGCACTCGACTCGTTCTTTGCATATCATACGAGGCTAGCTCTCGATCTTTTCCTGGTCATGTTCTTTTCCTATCTCGCTGCCCGGGCGCTCGGGCTGTCTCGCCTGGCGGGCATGACGGTAGGGCCCGCCTACATCCTTGCCTTTAATTGGGGGTATCTCTCCAACCCGGTCATCGTCAACTCCATGTTCCTTATGCCGTTGCTTGTGTGGTGCGCGGCAAAGATAGGCGAAGGGTCCCACAGATGGCGCTTCGCGAGTATTGCTGGCGCAGGAGTGGGCTGGTCGATGCTTTCAGGCTACGCGCAGATCACCGTGTACGCAGCGGTACTCTTTGGCCTATATATGGTCGCTGACCAGTTGCTGCTGCGCCGGGAGTACGCTTGGCGTGCATTCCTCAAGACTGCCGCTACGCTCTTGTTGACGGGTGCCATCGGAGTTGTAGTCGCGCTCCCGCAGGTTTTGCCCGCACTCGATTTTTCGTCGCTCACGGTACGCTCAAGCGGTGTTGCGTATGAGGACACGCAGGCCAAGGTCATTAACCCGGGCGACGCGGCACTCTTTATATTCCCCGACAACCTGTACTTCCCGTACGTCTCTGGCGGGCGCCGCCCGCTGTACGTGGGGGCGCTGCTATTTCTGCTGGCCACCATTGTGGCCGGCAGCCTGGCCGCGCGCGCATGGCGGCGCGAGGAGCTCGAGCCTGCCTATAAGCGCATGCTTGTCGTTGGGGGGCTTTTGGCATTCTGTCTCTTGGCCGCGGTCGCCTACTCGCCGTTGTATTACTTCCTGCAGAAGCTCCCCGTCTTGTCCTACTTCCGCTACCCGTACCGATGGATGTACGTAGGTGCATGGATGCTGGCATGCCTGGGCGCGTTTGGGCTCGATTATCTGCGTTCCGCGCCGCAAAGGTTTAAGGCTTTCTCTATGGTGCTTGCAGCTGGCGCAGCGTCGCTCACTGTAGTCGTGGGCGCACTAAACTTTTTAGGCGAGCGGTTCTGGTCGGGCGTGGCGGGCGGTGTGCATGCGCTACTGCGCCAGTTCGCGTACGGGCGCTTCGGGCTTAGCAAAGACCCTTCCCACTATGCAGACGCCATAACGCGCGGCATTGCGGCGTGGCAGGAGTCGCTCTCGCTTATGAACCCTGCGTTTGCCTGCGCATTCATATCGCTCCTCGCGGCAGTGGCATTGCTGTACTTTCGGGCGCGCGGCCGCGTCACGGGCAGCCAGTTTTACATGGGCGGCTTCATGCTTTCTGCCGCGACTTTCGTCGCGGTGTTTATGGCGCAATGGCCTCACGCACTCCCCCAGAGCGCGACCTATTCGCACGCGCCTCTGGTACAAGAGTTGCCAGGCATAGTGCCGGGGGACTACCGCACTTTCCCGTTCATGCTCTCGGAGAGCTTCTCCAAGCGCGTGCCGCCGCAATATACGCTCTCGACCGACGAGGAGCAGGCAGCAACCGAGCTCCAGTTGGCGGGCGGCTGGCCCAATGCCAATACGTTCGCGGGCGCATTGAGTGCCGACGGGTACGACCAGTTCGTCTCTACTGACATGCTTGCGGCGCTCGAGGCGGCGGGCAGCACCCACGGTGCTCAAGAAGCAACTAGGGGTCTCTCCACTGCACAGATATCTGAGCATCTGCTGGGAAATTTAGACCTCCTAGGCATCATGTCGGTCAAATATATTGTGTCCGGCACGCCGCTTGCGCATCCCGACCTGGCGCTCGCGTCCGAGGTCGGAGTAACGCGCTACCAAGTCCCCCTCTATATATATGAAAACCGCCTGGCCAAGCCGCGCGCCTATTTCGCCAGTCAGACTATCAACCGGGCGGATGAGTCGATAGGCGACCTTCTGGCAGCCAAGGCGCCGTTTGGCGCGGCGATATATCTTGACTGCGCTTCCTGTGCAACCCATGCCCCAAGCGCAGCCGACACACTCGTGCTTGTGCACAAAGAGAACGGATTTTTCAGCTTTGAAGTGGACACGCACACGGGGCGATGGCTTGTCGTGACAGAAAGCACGCTCCCCGGCTGGGTCGCGCGCATAGACGGCGAGGCGGCACCCTTAATAAAGGCAAACGGACTCTATATGGCCCTCGAGGTTCCACCGGGCAAGCACACAGTAGAGCTCGAGTACGAAGGCATGCGCGGCGAGCTGCGCTGGCTTAAGATGCTAGGCCTTGTTGGGGAGGAGTAGTCCCGGAGAATTCTGTGTAGGGGATATTGAACTCTTCTTTAATGGCGCGCGGCAGGGCGTCGGCACACTCTGCTATGGTGTGCACGCTGTACTGCTCCATGGAGACTAGCGTGCTGTGCTTGGGCGGCCTGGCACCCGGGGCGGTGAGGTGGCGCACGAGGCCGTATAGCCGCATGTCCTTGAGCAGCTTGACTGCGGCGGCATACAGAACGCTGCGCCAGAAGGAAGTGCTAACACCCCGGCTTTTTGCTGCCGCGCGCCACTCTCTCCATGTTTTGAAGAAATCTCCCCACCCCTGGTCAAGATATGAGAGCTCGCGCGCGTAATGTCCAAAGAAGCTCTCCCATGCCACGTCAATATCCTTAAATGCATCCGGAAAGTCGTGCTTTGCCCGCAAGAGGTTCTCGGTTGCGTAATTGATATAGACATCGCCAGAGACGGGACTGAAGGCGAACGTGGACGCAAAGCGTTTTTTGCGCGCCTCTTTTTTTGACCATTGAAATGCCATCGAGTCGCGCATCTGGATAATGATGGCTATCGGGCTGCGCACATGCCAGACATCGCGCGCGCAAGCCAAGAATACGAGCTGCATAAAGCGCGGGCTTGTGGTGGTAAAGTCGATGCGGCCCGCGCGCGCGAGAATCTCGTCGACAAATGTCTTGCGTATCGCCGTTTCGGAAAAATGGTAGCGCGGCGCCCCGGGGCCAAACGAGCCTGTGCCAAAGAGCGGCCGCAGGTAGTCGTGCGGGTCAGCGCGCCTTGTAGCGTGGTCAAACAGCGGGAAGGGGATGCTTGCGTGGTTGCGCAGCTTCAGCTCGGGGTAGGAGGTGTCGTACCAGTGCACATGGTCGCCGGTAACTATGTCCGGCTCGTGCTCAGTTATAGTCTTGGCGAGGGTGCGCAGCGCATGCGGCAATAGGTAGTTGTCGTCATCGAGCCAGAGTATATACTTGCCCGAAGCGCTGCGGAATCCGATGTCCCAATTGAACCGGCTCTCGGTTTCCTGTGGTGTCAGATAGGTGACGCGGCGTTGGGTTAAGGACTCGACCAGCCTTTTGCTCTCTGGGCTCTTGCGCGAGTCCACCGCGATGATTTCAAAGTCGTCGAAGTCCTGCTTAGCAAGCGAGCGCAGCGCGTGCTGCCACAGATCTGTCCTGCCCATGGTGGGTGCGATAATAGAGAAGAGCGGTTGCATGAATGACCCCAGCATACTATGAAGACAATTTTTATTACACTCAGCGACGGAGAGGTCTCCAAGAGCATCATCCACTCCGATATATTCCCTAAGCTACAGGAACAGCTGCGCCTGGTCTTTTTGGTGCCGCCGGGCAAGCTCGAGTTTTATCGCGGTAGCGTGGCAAGCGAGCACGTTGTTGTGGAAGTGATGCCGCCTGCCACCAGGCCGCGCCTTGAGGAGGCGTTTGCCGACATTTTTTTGTATAGCCTCCACACACCGAGTATCAGGGTTAAGATAGAGCACTCGTACTACTCAGGCGGCTCGATTGTCGGGCGCTTTATTAAGTACGCGCTATGGACGCTGGGTGCGCTGTACCTCTACCGAGCGAGCGTGCGCTTGCTGTATCGCGCGGTGCCGGACAGCTCGCTTGATGCGCTCTTTGCCACGTACAAGCCAGCATTGGTCTTTGCGGCCAACCTTACCTCGATGGAAGACGCCCGGCTTATCAAAGCGGCAGGGCGCCACGGCGCGCGCAGTGTCGGCATGCCCAAAGGCTGGGACAACCTCACGCTCAAGACCTTTTTGCCAGTGGCGCCCGACCGGCTGCTGGTGCAAAACGAGCTCATGCAGGAAGATGCGGCGTATCTTGATTACCCGCGCAAGCGCGTAACCATTGCGGGCTTTCCTAAGTTTGATATGTACACCGACCACTCGGTACTCCTCCCGCGTGAGGAGTTTATGCAAGCACTCGGGCTTGACCCGACAAAAAAGCTCATTGTTTACGCGGGTGCCGGCACTCAGCTCGCCCTGCACGACGAGGAGATACTGGCAGACTATATACGTGCCGTGGAGCAAGGCGATATAGCGGGCGCCCCACTGGTCGTGGGGCGCCCGCATCCTAAGTATGTCAACCGCGCCGAGAGTATTGGGGCTCGCCCGTTTTGGGTGTTGGATAGGCCGGGGGAGGTGGTGGGCGGCACACTAGGAGAGTTTGAGTTTAGTCGCACCGATGTCGTGCACTTGATGAACACGCTCTATCATATGGATTTACTTGTACACACCGCCTCGACGCTTGGCCTCGAGGCTTGTATCTTTGACCGGCCGTCTATTACCATAGCGTACGATGGTCAAGATCGGAA
>CAYHLQ010000002.1:0-34780 GCA_964357485.1 uncultured Candidatus Saccharibacteria bacterium
ACTTGCACCTTCGACCTTGGCTTTATGAATGCCATGCTCTAACTACCTGAGCTACACCGACGTAACCCGTAAAATAACACTTTTTAACTTGTTGGGCTAGTTGTGCCCGTGATGAGCCTTGAGCTTGAGGTACACGTGCGCAAAGGCCAAGAGCGATATCGGGATGGTTACCAAAAGGCCGACCACCAAGGCCAAGAGGCCTAGGATGTTGAGTCCGACAATGGCGAGTGCAAAGAGTGCCAAGCGCGGCTTGGCGTTATGGGTAAGCTTGGTGCTCTTGGAGAGGCTCTTCAAGATGTCGCTATCCTCGAGCACCGCTAGGCGGGCCATCGAGTAGCGGATAGCAAAGTAGATAGCAAACGCAGCGGCTACCGCCATAATGACTAACGCTATAGCAAAGGCCCACTCGTGCCCGGCGACGGGCGCTCCCTCGGAGAAGTTAATAGAGCCTGTGGACGCCAGAAGCGCCAAGGAAGCAAGGCCTCCGGCCATAAGCGGCAGGAATGAGATGAGCCCGGTCAGGAGACTGGTACAAAAATACTTCCATACCAACTTCCAGGGTGGAACGATGTCGGCATACTTTGTGTGCTCGCCCTTAGCGAGCTTGAGGAATATGAGGGTCATTCCTGCACCCACAACAATGCCCACGAGCGCCAGTACAATAGAGGCGACCGCGCCTATGGCCGTATCCTGCAGGCTCTTCTCTACCAGAGACGAAGCAACCTGGAGCGCAAACATGGTAAGTACGACACCAAAGACCAGCTGCGAGTGCGCCTTGAGCTTGTGCCAGCCGAACACGATAGCCTCCTTAATCGAGAATGAGTGCGTCATAAATTTATATATCGTACTTAATAATCTAGCGTTTAGAGTGTTGTCGTAAAATCTCTCCCAAAGCACTTCCGATTCCTGTGGATAGTGCTACAAGGAAGTAGATGTGGAGAGTTACAGGTTCGTTAAAATCTCCGAATATCTGGATAAGAATCCAGAACAAGATAGGAGCGCAAACGGCTGTAATGATTGCATTTTTAAATATCTGTGTCCAGTTCATACGTAAACTGTATCATATCAAGCAGGAATCGGCTTCCGGTCGGATTTGCCCGTCGGCAAATCCGCCTGCAGCCCCGGCGCGCGGTTTTGCCAGTGCAAAACATCGCTGCACCGTGCAATTCCTGACAGGACGTGCTCAAGCACGTCCCTCCCCCGCAACCACGAAAAAATCCCGCTTACGCGGGACTTTTTCATATCGTGGTTGCGGGGGCAGGAATTGCACCTGCGACCTTCAGGTTATGAGCCTGACGAGCTACTACTGCTCCACCCCGCTATATTAGCGCAAGAAGCCGCTATTGACCCTAGTATATCAAATTGCGCCGAATTCCTCAAATACGCGGCGGTACTGGTCTATAGTGGTGCGCGTGTCGCGCTCGGTCAGGTTGTATGCCTCGCCACCATGCGCTACCTGGTTGCGTACTTTGTGTGCCGCCCACGCCAAGTCGAGCGTCGTCATCTGGAATGGGTTTGCCATCTTAAGCTGCTCACCCACAGAGGAACCCTCGTACCCCGCCTCTGCCAGTACCGCCGAGAGCATGATGTCGGCCTCGAGTATGGCGCGGCGCCAGTCGCTTGGGCTACCCGACGATGCAAGCTCCATGACCCTTCTCCAGCGCTCCTGTTGCGGCGGGGGCGCATGTGTCTCTTCTTCATGCACCTGATGCACCTCTTTGCCATGAAAACCCTCGTGCTCTACGGTAATAAGACGTATCTGCGTGTACACGATGAGTATCACCAAGAGCAGGGTGAGTACCATGCCCCATACGGCAATCTGCGTCGTTAAAAACGCAACCCACGACGGCAGGGTGTGCCACCAGTCACCCACATGAAAGCCCCCAAACACGTCAAAGACGCGGGTAAGCAAATACTCGAGATTAATAAAATTAAACCCGCTTTCCTCCATCACCCATCATTGTATCTCCTTTCCGAGCATTAGGATTCCTTCCTCATCCCCATGCGCGCCTGTAAGTTGGAACCCGACGGGCAGCTGCATGCCCTCGCGCTCTACCGTACCCATGGGCACGGACAGTGCCGGGTTGCCGGTAATATTTGCAGTCACGGTAAATATATCGAGCAGGTACATAGACAGCGGATCCTGCTTCTCCCCTATCTTTATTGCCGGCAAGGGCGCCGTGGGTGTCGCAATAGCGTCAACACCACCGAGAGCATCTGTATATGCTTTCGTTAAAATATCGCGCGCGGCAAGCGCGCGGCCATAGTAGGCGTCGTAGTAGCCAGAGGAGAGCACATAGGTACCGAGCATAATGCGCCGGCGGGTCTCCTGGCCAAAGCCCTCGCCGCGGCTCTTTGAGTAATCCTCAAGCAAATTATCACCCTTAAGTGCCAGCCCGTAGCGCACGCCATCCAGACGCGCGAGGTTTGCCGACACCTCGGCCGGCATAATGACGTAGTAAGCCGCCAAAGCGAGTGAGGGCGACGGCAGCTCGATGTCCACCAGCTCGTAGCCTTTCGCCTTCAGCTTCTCGAGTGATGCCTCAAACGCGGTAAGCACATCGGCATCAATACCCTCTTTAAGCAAAGCGCGTGGGACGCCTATCTTTTTTGTCTTGGTGCGCGCCGGGTACAGATTCTCCGGTATCGAGGTGCTGTCCAACTCATCCTGACCCTGTATGCACTCATACATAAGCTGTGCGTCCTCGACCGTCTTGGCCAGCGGCCCTGCCTGGTCCAGAGACGAGCCCATCGCAATAAGCCCGAAGCGCGACACGCGCCCGTAGGTAGTCTTAAGCCCCACCAACCCGCAGAAGCTTGCCGGCTCGCGAATTGAGCCGCCAGTGTCGGTGCCAAGTGCGCCCAGGCACATGCCGGCGGCAACTGCCGCGGCCGAGCCGCCTGAGGAGCCGCCAGGTACGCGGCTTGGGTCAATAGGATTTTTAGTCGGGCCAAAGGCCGAGTTCTCGGTCGAGGAGCCCATGGCAAACTCGTCCATGTTGGCACGGCCCACAAACACCGCGCCAGCAGCCTTTAGTTTTTTTATAATAGTCGCATCGTACGTCGCAACGTAGTACTCGAGCATCTTCGAGGCTGCCGAGGCAACGCGACCCTCAATTAAAATATTGTCCTTGATAGCCAGCGGGATGCCGAGCAATGGATGACTCTCCCCAGCCGCGCGGCGTGCATCCGCAGCCTCTGCCTGTGCCACAACATCGTCAAACACCTCAAGGTACACGTTAAGGTCAGTGTTGCGTGCCTCGATGTTTGCCAGGCAGGCACGCGCCAAATCAACCGCAGTTATTTCTCCTGCCTGGAGCTTTTCAGATGCTTCGACTATTGTGAGTTTTGTTAAATCTTCCATGACTTTACACATCAAGCCACTACGACATATCGTAGTGGCTCATTCATCCTTCTGGATTATCCGACGCACCACGTTGTAGCCGCCTTCGCTCTTAGGGAATGCCTCTATAAGCGCCTGTTCTTTGCCTGCGAGCGTATCACTGTCGCGCGGCGTGTCCTCGCGCATCACGTTGTGCCATGGGCCCGCGTCCTCTTTCTTGTCAGGCATCGGCACACTTGAGACCTGCCCGACATAGTCAAGAATAGAGGAGATATCCTTCTGCAGGCCTTCTTCCTCCTGGGGAGATATTTTAAGCCGTGCCAAGCGGGCCAAGTTGCGTATCTCCTCCAGCGATATCATGTAGTCATCCTATCAGATAGATACTTTTCTTCCAGCCTACTGTGAATGGGCACCATTCACAGTTACTTTATGAGCTTTAAAAACTCCTGCTCAGAGAGGACTTTTACGCCCAGTTCTTTTGCCTTGTCGAGCTTGCTGCCGGCTTCGTCGCCCGCCACTACATACGATGTTTTTTTAGAAACGCTGGAGGACACATCGCCGCCAAGTTTGCGTATACGCTCCTTGGCCTCGTCGCGGCTCATAGCCTCCATACCGCCCGTAAGAACAAACGTTTTGCCTGCGAGCGGCAAATTCTGCTTGCCTTCAATTTTTTCAGACTCAATCTTGATGTGCTTCTTGAGGTTGGCGACAAGACGCTTGTTCTCTTTTTCTCTAAACCAGTCATAGATAGCCTTGGCAACAACCGGCCCGATGCCATTTATGGCAGCCAAGTCATCCTCGCTTGCGTTGGCAATATCGTCCAAGGTCTTGAAGTTCTGCGCCAGGAGTATAGCTGTTTCCTCCCCCACTTGCGATATTGAGAGCGCCGTAACCACGCGCGAGAGCGGCGCGCCTTTTGTTATTTTTTGTATAGATTCCACCAGCTTCTTTGCGGAGATTTCCGCAAAGCCCTCAAGTGTGAGAAGGTCGCCCTCTTTTAAAGTAAAGAAGTCGTCCGCATGCTCGACGAGCCCCTTCTCAAGTAATGCATCAACCGTACTTGGTCCCAAACCTTCAATATTTAAGGCACCACGGCTAGCAAAATACCTGAGCTTGCGGCGCAGGACCGCAAACGAGTTTTTGTCCTTGCACCGCCACGCGGCCTGGCCAGGTACGCGCTCAATCTCGCCCATCTCGCCGCACTCGGCCACGATGCTTGGCCAGCGGTAGGGTTTTGTGCCTTTGGGGCGCAGCTCGGTCAAAACTTGTACGATGTCGGGGATAACATCGCCCGCTTTCTGCAAAATAACCGTGTCACCCACGCGCACATCCAACCTGAGTATCTCGTCCTCGTTGTGGAGCGTCGCTCGCGAGACTGTCGTGCCCGCGACCAGCACAGGCCGCAGGTGCGCCACCGGCGTAAGCACCCCTGTGCGCCCGACCTGGAGCACAATGTCCTCGATCACTGTCGTTACCTGCTCGGCTGGGAATTTGAAAGCTACAGCAAAGCGCGGTGCCTTGCCGGTGTAGCCCAAGGCGTCCTGCTGCTCTTTTTTGTTGACCTTAACGACCACGCCGTCTACCCAGTAGCCCAGCTTATTTTCTTTGGCCTTGCTTTTGCTTTTCCATTTCTCCCAATACTCCATAACCTCCTCTATTGACCCTGCGAGCTCGTAGTGCTTATTGACCTTAAACCCAAGGTTTTTCAGATACTGCAGCTCCTCATACTGGGTTTGGGGCAGAGCCTCGCTTGTCTGCGCCACGTCGTATATAAAAGCGTCTAATTTCCGCGAGGCAGCAACTTTAGGGTCGAGCTGGCGGATAGAGCCGGCGGCGGCGTTGCGCGGGTTGGCGTATAGCGGCAAGCCTTTCTCTTTCTGCCTGTCGTTGAGCGCCGCGAGTTGGGCCTCGCTCATCCACACCTCGCCCTCGACAATAATATCTATGGGGCGCTCAAGTATAAGCGGCACCGAGTCTATAGTGCGCACGTTATGCGTAACATCCTCACCGACAACTCCATCCCCTCTTGTGGCGGCAGTAACCAGACGGCCTTTCTGGTACTCCAAAACAACCTTGAGTCCGTCAATCTTGAGCTCGCATGTATACAAAGGACCGTCCTTTGTATCTGATACAAAGGACGGTCCTTTGTAAGTTCCGAGCATGCGCCGTACACGGGAGTCAAAGGCGCGCATGTCCTCCTGGGTAAAAGCGTCATTGAACGACCATTGCGCCACCTTGTGCGGAACTTTTTTAAAAGCCGCCATAGGCTCGCCGCCCACGCGCCCTGTTGGGGAGTCTTTCTCCTTAATCTCAGGGTACTGCTCCTCAATCCGGCGCATCTCGTCCTCCAACTCGTCATAAGCGCTGTCAGCAATCTCAGGAGCGTCGAGCACATAGTACAAATGGCGATGATGCTCGACTAACCCACGCAACTTTGCGTATCGGTCTTTGGCGGCTTCTAGGGTCATACCTTCAGCATACAAGGGCCTGCGGCCACTAGCCACTAGTTTTAATTCTATCGGCTAAACCTCGGCGGCTAATAACTGACTCTTAGGGTACGCTCAAGCCGGGCGGCACCAGAGGTGCCGCAGTTGTTGTAACCATTTGAAATAATGGTGGTGTAGGACGTGCCGCTTATTGTCGCCTTGCCCACCTCGACCTTGGCGCAGTACGGCTGGGCCGGGAGCATAGTGATAGTAAAGCTGGTAGTGGCCGCGCTTGCCGTGGAAACTATTGCCCAGTCAGTCCAGCCGGTCGGTACCGCCGCAATAGGCGTGGGCGGCGTGCCGCTGACCCGTATGTTCTGCCCGTTGCAATTGGCTGTGCCCGAAAATGCAGTCGAGGCGCTAGAGGTAGCAAATATGCTCGGCGAGCCCCCGAGCATAGGGGCCTTGGAGTCCCAGTACAGCGCGCACTCTGCACCCGTGTCCGCCGCATAGATTGCGTACTGCGACTGGCTCGCTGCGGCCGAGAGGTCTATCTCGCGCACCGTCAGGTCGTATATCGCCAGGCCGATAGAGAGCGTTAGCGCACCCACCAGCATCGCAAAAAATATTGTAAATCCTTTCATACTAATATTATATTACTGCCAGTCCATGAAATTGCTCGACACTGAAATAGAGCGTGTAACGCCCGACTGCGCACGCCACGACACTGACACCGTGAGCACCTCTTCAGTCACCTCGCCCGTTGAGGGTGTCGAGAGTAGTATGGTACGCCGGAACTGCTGAGGGGTGACTGTGCCTGCGGTATAGCTAAAGTAGGTACTGCCCCCTGATGTATGCTTGTTTATAAGAGGACACCCGCTGGCCGAACACACTGTAATAGTTGGCGGCTGGGCTGTAGTGTCAATGTAGCAGCCGGTTGCAGTTGTGCAGTTATCCAGGCCGGTAAGCCACGAGGCCGTGGCTAGCTTGTTGCTATCGCGCACATAATGCACATACTCCACTGCTTCCTGCGCGAGGTAAAACGCTATCATCTGGTCGCGGGCAATGAGTGCCGCCGAGAGCCCCTTGGAGGCCAGGGTCAGCGGCCCTGTAATAGAGAGCGTGAGCAGGAGTACCGCGACAAGGGTCTCGATAAGGGTGAACCCGCGTAGCGCGCTTTTGAGATTTGAGATTTGAGATTTGAGATTTCGCATAGCGTTATCGTCAAACGAAGCGAGAGAAGAGAAAGGTTTCCTTTCTTTTCCGAGCGAGAGCCGACGATATAAATATTTTATATTTCTATTGGTCATAAAGGCGCTGGGTAACGCTCGTCTGCAGGTCAAAGGTCGAGTTCTGCGAGCCGCTCACCGGCACCCGCCCCGACAGCAGTATGAGCACGTACGGCTGGATAGCCGCGCTCTCTGCGCCTTTGACATAAAACTGCAAGTTGGTGATGGTGACCTCGGCGGCCGTAAGCGGAGCAAAAGCAGCACCCCCCTTGGAAACTAGCACCGCGGTGCCGGACGAGCTACATGTACTGCCATTGCCGCGGCAATACCTGATAGTCTGACCGTCAGCCGAGAGAAACGCCATAGAGGTCGCTGGAGTTACCGCACAATCGCGCACAGCAGTGACAGTCCCCTGGCCGATGTCGCAGTGGTAATTGACGCCGGTGCGCATCGCTCTAGACATCGCATCAAGCGTAAAGTTGAGATTGTTGACGACAGACTTGAGGGTCTGGGCCTTGCGGTCGCTCTCCGACATGGAAAGGAGCGCACCCAGCGATATCACCATAACGGTGGCAAATATAGCCACCGACACGAGTATCTCGATGAGAGTAAATCCTTTTTGTGTGGGGGTTGTACACATACTTAGCAGGCGGCTACTCCGGCGGAGTCAATATTGGGTTTACACACGGAGATCTGCCCCGTGGCGCTGATCTTGATGGTGCGGTAGTCAGTGCTGTTAAACGGCTTTATCTGCACATAGGCGTAGTCATAGACGGCAGGCGTCGTTGCTGTGATACATGCTGTTGGGCTTACACTTGTAGAAAAACAAGCGTCGGGGTTAGGCCGGCGGAAATAGATCGTGAGCGAAGCAATTGGGGTAGCTGTACCAGTGCTGCATTGGTCACCCGAGACAATGGAGTGCGCGCAGAAATTCTTGATGAGATAGTCGGTGCCGCGGCCGTTGCCTATGGTATAGCGCGGCAGCTCCTCGCCGGATAAGTATTGGCCGTTGCCGTTGGCGTCGGCAAACAAGAGATAGTGGCTGGAGTCTACAAGACCCGTGTTGCCGAAGTGGGCCCCGTAGCCTTGCGCAAACACGCCTGTACCTGCGGCGCTCTCGCGGACGGAGACCCCGTACACTTGCGCCTGGCGTATTGAGAGCGCTATGCCGTACGAGAGGCTGCGCAGAAGTGTCGCGCTGTTAAACCCCTGCTGGCGAAAGAGCACAAACCCGGTTATGAGCACTATTATCAGCGATACCACCAAGAGCTCGATGAGCGTAAAGCCCCTGCTCTGCACGAGGCTTCGCAGGGCACGCCCGCGCGACAAAGACAGGCGTTTAAAAGAGAAGCGCAAGATTCGGGAAAAGGTCAGCATGAAGGAAATATGCAACCGCACACCCGGCAATCAGGAAGGGTGCGAAGGGCACTTCGCTTCTCATTGTATATCTATTTTTTGCCATCAGGAGGAGCACCACTCCCACCACGGCCCCGGCCCAGAACGCCAGCAGGAATGCCGTAAGTCCCAGGGTTATGCCCAGGAGCCAACCCAGCGAAAGCTCGAGTATGCCGTCGCCCCAGCCCATCCAAGCCCCCCGCGAGACCAGCGATATCAACAGGAGCGGTGCGGCAAGCGCTGGGCCTGACCACCAGCTGCCTATAGCTCCGCCCGGCTGGCCACCTGCAGCAAGTGCTATACCCAGGAGGGCAAGTGCCATAAGAGCGAGAGAGGCTGACCACGGAATGACAAAGTGGCGCAGATCGTATACAACTATAAACAAGAGCACTAGCCATACGGCAAGCCAGTAGGCAAACCATACCGTGGGTCCCGTTTGCAGGAATATTAAAACAGCCAAGAGCCCGGCTACCGCCTCGACGGCCGGATACTGCCAGGAAATGCGGGTATGGCAATAGCGGCAGCGCCCGCGCAGGAATATAAAAGAGAGCACCGGAACCAGGTCGGCTGCCCCAAGTGCGTGGCCGCAGCGCATGCAGGCCGAGCGGCCATGCAGTACTGACTTGCCGGTGTTGAAGCGGAAGAGCAGCGCATTAAGAAAGCTCCCGAGTATGACGCCGATGCCTGCGGCAAAAATTAGTACAAGCAGCGCCATTAAGGTGCAACATCGTAGCACGCATCTGGATTGGCGGCAGTCGCTCCAGTACAAGCCGCAGCATTGCCGTTGAACGCCGCTGCGCCCGAGACACCTACTGTGCACTTGGCAAAGTTGGTATAAACATATGTGCCGCCATTGTCGGCATCCACATCTGTCGAGAGCCCACCACTACCGGTAGTGTCCTCCATCACGGCACCTAGATGGTAGGTTGCAGGTGGAAACGAAGTACCATTACAGTTGGCGCTAGCGCCTGTGGTACCCGGCGTGTATGCGACGTATTTGTAACAACCGACAGCACCACTATTAGTGCACGCAGTGGTGTTATTAGGATCAGTCGGCACCACCGGCAAGTAGGTAGGCGCCAGACCGCCGTCGGGCGCCGTGCCTGCGGCAGCATAAATGTTCTCAGGGTACATACTGTTGTCGCTATAGTAGAGCGACAGCGCAAGCTGGATGTTCTTTATATCGGCCTGACGCTTAGCATCGCGCGACTTGGCCCTAGCACCCGAGAGGGAGACCATGACAATGCTCGCCAAAAGCCCGATGATGGCTATAACGACCAGGAGTTCGATAAGACTGAATCCTTTAGCAGTGCTACGCATACCTAGCTAGTATACCGTGAGTTTTTGAGGCTACTCTATGCCCAGGATTTCCCAGTACGGCTCTTGTAGCGACTCCGAACCGAAGACTGCAGCCTCCCACCCAGTGTCATCAATAGTCATAGTGTAGTAGCCGTCCTGTTTGAATGTGCGGTTAAAGGAGGAGAAGTCGGCTGTCCAGTACTTGCCGCCGCTTGGCACATTAGCATCGTCCACTATCGGCGCCCAGTCGCCACACGAGGTTGTGTGCGATGAGTTGGTAAAGCAGCTTATGGTTATATCCCAAGGGTTAAAGAATTGATCGCTCTCTTCAGTGGGAGTCTGCGCGTCTTTGGCGATAGTTACGGTCTGCAGTATGCCGGTACCCATATCTGACCCAACTCCAAGGTCTATGACCGACAAGGGACCAAAGTTTTCAGTAAAGCCCCAGCTAAAGTCTACTTCGTCGCAGTAGCGCCAGGTCCGGTACAGTACTCCGCACGGGTAGGACTGGTCAGGCTGCGAGGCCATGGTGTAGAGCGCTGGCGGATCTACAACCTCCTGCTCGACCACAACTGCGAAGGAACTTTCCGCAGGGTTGCCTGCCGCATCCTCTGCTTGGCACACGACAGTAGTAGTGCCCAAGGCAAAGGTGGAACCAGACGCAGGCGCGCACGAGACAGCAACGGTTGCATCAACATTGTCGGTGGCCGCCGGTGATACATAGGAAACCACGGTCGTCGTGCCAGTAGTCGTAGCGTACATGTCTGCGTGCGCCTCTATAACCGGGGCCTGCGTGTCAGTGGGTGGCACTACAATGTCCTGCGTTACCACGACTGCAAATGTGCTCGAGGCAGTGTTGCTCGCCGCATCACTGGCTGTGCATAGTACCGTGGTGGTACCGAGGGCAAAGGTGGAGCCCGATGCGGGTGTGCAGCTAACCGGCACGCTGCCGTTGCGATCATCGGTCGCCAAGGGCAAGACGTAGGATACGACTGCGCCGCTTTGGTCGGCCGTCTGCACCAAGATGTCAGCATGCGGTGCAATAACAGGCGGCGTCATGTCGGGAGGGAACGCGACCGTCACATTGAAGGAGACCGGCATGGCCATGTTGCCCGCGCTATCGTGCGCAAAGCAGGACACGACCGTGCTGCCCAGCGGGAAGAACGAGCCCGATGCGGGCGAGCAGGAGACCGGCACATTAGCGTCTATATCGTCCGTGACCGTAGGTGGTACATAGGTCACCGTCGAGCCGGTAGCCGCAAGGTCGGTTACGGTCACCAAAACGTCGCTATGGGGCGCAATGACGGGCGCACTGGTGTCCTGGCCGACCAAAATTGCGTTCGGGAGCGTAAAGAGCGGTCCTACGGGCCAGCCGCAGTTGTTTTTACCGTCTGGCATGAAGTTGGCGTTGTAGAGCCCTGTGCTGCGCGGCGCAAAAATGCTGAAGGTGATGCTGTAGGTGCTGTTAGTCTCGTGGTCGTCGTCGAAGCCGTGGTCAGAGTGGCGCTTTATCCACCAGAAGCCGAAGTGGTCGTCGTCCCGGTCATCGCCCCCGTACCATGAGTTGTTGCGGCCAAGGTCCAGCTGGCGGGCATGCCTGTTCTTGGTGTTGACGCAGGTGGGCGTGGCCGCGGTGGTGTTGATGCCCCAGCCGGTACCCTTCCACTTTGACTTGTTGGTAAGGTCGGCGGTAACGGTGACTGTTATAGGGTCGCCCGGATTGACCTGCAAGTAGTGGCCGTTGCCGTACGCTCCCCCGTTAAGCGTAACCGAGGTTATGGTAACCGATGCGGATGCGAAGGCAGGGACCAAAAACCCAAGGCCTATAAAGAGGCCAACAAATGCTTTATTCATATATATGTACCGTAGCATAGCCTTTATACAATACAAGCACGGCAGGCTTAATCCTTAGTAGCACCTACTGGTCCGTACCCGCTCAAAACAAAACCCCGGCCGCAGTGGCCGGGGTTTTGAAACACCGCGTGTTTTTTAGAGGCAGGAAGCGCCCTGGTACGGAGTCGAGGTGCCGCTGCCAATGCAGGTGCGTCCTGCTGCCAGCGAGCCGCTACCGGTCTCCAGGGAGGTCATGATGCGCCAGTCGCCCGTAGTAGCGCCAGCTGCGCCGCCAGCGGTGGCAACAGAGTAGGAACAGACAGCGCCCGAAGAAGCGGTGCAGGCTGCCGGAGTGCCGGACTCAGTAAAGCTGGCAAGGCCGGATACTATACCGGTGCAGGTAGTAGTAAGCGCATCCTGTGCAGTGCAGCCAGGGAGGGCTACCGCAGTGCCGGTGTCGGCTATAGCGATAACGCGGGCCATTTGGCTGAGCTCCGCTACGCGCTTAGCGTCGCGGCCCTTAGAGCGGGCGCTGTTAAGGGACACGAGCACAATGGACGCGAGGATGCCAATGATGGCGATGACCACGAGGAGCTCGATGAGGGTGAAGCCCTTCGTGAACTTTTTGGAGAACTTTTTATGCATATGATTAAGCTAGGTAATAAATCTGCGTTTTTAAAGGTTAGTCGCAGGTAGCCCTAGTATAGCTGGTCCCCCAGAGAGCTCTCCCCCGTCCCTGTGGATAGCCGACGAAGCCGACGTAAGAGTATAAAGGGATTGGTATAAGGTATAAAGCTCTGAACCCTTATACTTTATACTTGTCCCTTTATACCTCCTCGGCGCCTAGAGCGCCGAGGCTGTGTTGTAGATAGGCAGGAGCACGGCAGCCAGGAGGAAGCCAACACCAACAGCAAGCGCCACAATGAGCGCCGGCTCGATAAGAGACACGAGCGTGTCCACAGCGGCGTTAACCTCGCGGTTGTAGAACTTGGCCAAGCGCTCCAACAGAGTACCCATCTCGCCTGTCTCCTCGCCTATCTGGATCATCTGGGCGAATATCGCGGGTATGTCGCCCGGGCTGTAGCGCGCCATAGCTTGGGACAAGGGCGCACCGCCTTTTACCTTGTCCACAGAGTCGTGGAGTATTTCCTCATACACATCGTTCTCCACCACCTCGGCGGTAATCTCAAGCGCGCGCACGACTGAAATGCCCGAGGTAAGCATCACATGCATGTTGTCGGCCATGCGCGCCAAAAAGAGCTTCTGGTAGAGCTGGCCTATGTAGGGCAAAGAGAGCTGCAAGCGCGACAAAGCCATGTGCCCTACCGGCGTCTGTATGTAGCGCCAGATAAAGTAACCGCCCACTATAATAGCCACAAGCAGGAAGATGCCGTAGTCGAGCAGGAAGGTGCTGAAGCCGAGAATTATCTTAGTGTAGACCGGAAGCTCCTGGCCCGAATCGGTGAGGATGCTCCCTATTTTCGGGATAACAACCGTGAGCATCAGCGTCATAACGCCCACAAACGTGAGCATGATGAACGCCGGATAGATAAGCGCGTTGCGCGCCTTGGCGGTCAGCTCGTAGCTGCGGTCTATGTAGTCCGCCAAAAAGAGGAAGGTTTGGTCGAGCTTGCCCGACTCCTCGCCAGCACGGACCATGTTGACATAGAAGGAGGAAAACACCTTAGGGTGCCTGGAGAGCGACTTGGATATCGAGTTGCCGCCCTGCAGGTCGTCGCTTATCTGGGCCAAAACCTGCCGCAAATACGGCTTGTCAGCCTGCTCGGCCAAAAGGCGGAAGATGCGCAGGGCCGAGACCTGCGCCTCGAACAGGGTCGCTATCTGGCGAGACAACAACACCAGGTTGCGGCTCGACACGCCCTCAAAGAACGATATTTTCCCGAACGACTCCAAAAGCCCACCCGCTTCCTCTCCTCCCGCTATCGAGGTGATAGTGATGCCCTTGCGCTGGATGAGGTCTATAGCTGCATCCTGGGTATTGGCGTTGACCGCGCCGCTCTGCGGCTTGCCTGCCTGGTCGAGTCCTTCGTATTTAAATTCCATGTTTCTCCATTGTACCCCTCTATTTACCCTACTTATAAAAAATCCTCACATCATGTGAATGGGCACCATTCACACTACATCAAGCGCTGGAGCACATTGGGGTTCAGCGAGCGGCTGTAGGCGCTTTCCACCGATATTTCGCCCTGGCGCACCAGGTCGGCCAGGCAGCGGTTCATGTCTATCATACCCTCCTGCGCCCCGGTCTCTATAACGGTCTGTATCTCGTGACTGCGCTTCTCGCGGATAAGGTTCTGTACTGCCGAGTTGGTAATAAGGAGCTCGTAGGCCGGAATGAGGCCGCCTGAGATGCGCGGTACCAGCCGCTGGCTGAAGATGCCTGTCAGCGAGCTTGCAAGCTGGATGCGTATCTGGTCCTGCTGATTTGAAGGGAACGAGTCTATAATGCGGTCTATAGTTTGGGCTGCGTTGTTAGTATGCAGGGTCGAGAACACGAGGTGGCCCGTCTCGGCAGCCGTAACGGCTGCGGACATGGTCTCCGGGCTGCGCATCTCCCCTATCATAAGCACGTCAATATCCTGCCTAAACACGCTTGTGAGCGCCTGAGGGAAGTCCGCCGTGTCTACGCGCACCTCGCGCTGCTCTACCAGCGACTTTTTATTATCAAACAGGTATTCAATAGGGTCCTCGATGGTCACGATATGCTCCGCGCGCTCCTGATTTATCTTTTCTATCAGCGCAGCAAGTGTGGTGGTCTTGCCCTGCCCCACCGGTCCCACCACTAGGAAGAACCCCTGTTCCTTGCCTGCAAATGTCTCAAGTACCGGAGGCAAGTTAAGCTCTGCTGTCGTGCGTATCACGCGCGGGATGAGCCGCAGGGCCACGCCCATGTTGCCGCGCTCGAAGTACGCGTTGCCACGGAACCGCACCGTATCTCCATGCGCGTAGCTAAAGTCCGCCTCTTGCGTTTTTAAAAATTCTTCCTTTCTAGCAGGAGGCATAAGCTCGCTAATGAGCCCCAGCATGTCTTCGGGACCAAGCTTGCCCTCGGAGAGTATAGGCGTAAGCGACCCCGACACGCGGATAATAGGCTGTACGCCGGTTGAGAGGTGGAGGTCGGAGGCGCCTTGCGCGATAACCAGATCTACGAGTTGTGAGAGTTTTTGCTTGTAGTCCATAGGTACTTGTAGCGATTTATCCTGAGCTCTGTCGAAGGAGACTAGTTAAGCTATACTTCGACATCGGCTGTCTTGTCGGGATTGAGTGGCGCCGTCGTCTCCTCGCCATCCTCGGCAATAGCAGTGGGGCTGGGCGCCGCTGCGGCTGCCGCGTCCTCCGCCAGGTCGAACTCGCCGCCGAGCGTATTCACTTCCTCGAACGGCACGACGCCCTTGGCTGATTTGATGATAGCATCCTCTTTCATCGTGAGCATGCCCTGCTTACGCACAATACTGAACATATCCTCCTCCGGCTTGCCTGCAAGAATGGCGCGCTCAAGCTCAACACTCATATCAAACACCTCGAAGCAGGCAATGCGCCCATGGGTGCCCGACGGGCACTCGGGCGTGGGGTCGAGCCGGTACACCTGTGAAAGATCGGGGATATCCTTCCTGTGCTCGGGCGGTACATCGGCAAACTCCTTCTCGAGCATCGCTTTCGTGCTACTGTCTACCTCCACTTTTTTGCCGCCGCCCTCGCACAAGGTCTGCACCAGGCGCTGAGCCACACCCAAGATAAGTACCGGCGGTATCAGGTACGGCTCCACGCCCATATCCAGCAAGCGCGGGACAATTCCCACGGAGTTATTGGTGTGGATAGTGGAGAGCACGAGGTGGCCGGTGAGCGCCGCTTGCACCGCCAAGTTGGCAGTCTCGGAGTCGCGGATCTCTCCCACCATGATGACGTTCGGGTCCTGGCGCAGCGTAGTACGCAGCCCGTTGGCGAACGTGTAGCCTATCTCAGGCCGCACCTGGCTCTGGCTAACGCCCGGGATGACGTACTCAACCGGATCCTCGAGCGAGAGTACGTTGTAGCGCTCGCGGTCTATCTCGTTTAGGAGCGTGTAGAGCGTCGTTGATTTTCCGGAGCCGGTCGGACCGGATATGAGTATGAGTCCGTACGGCTTCTTGATAGCTGTCCTTATAAGCTCGAGGTTGCGCGTGGTCAGCCCGACGCCGTCGAGCTTCCAATCCTTGGTCTGCACGCCCAAGATACGCATAACCACCTTCTCGCCGTAGTAGGTCGGGAACGTCGAGACGCGGAAGTCTACCTTTCCTCCCGATATGCGCGCCGAGAAACGCCCGTCCTGCGGTTTGCGCTTCTCGTCCAGGCGCATGTTGGACATGACCTTGATGCGCGCGACCACGGCGCCGTGCACTTTTGGCGGGAGCGTGATGTTGGTTATCAGGACACCGTCAATGCGAAAGCGCACGCGTGTCTGGTCTACCAAAGGCTCTATGTGGATGTCTGATGCGCGCTCCTCTGAAGCGTGACGCAGGATAGTGGATACGATCTTGGTAACCGGCGCATCCTCTGTAAGAGCCGAAGACTCGGTTTCGTTTACCAAGTCCTCGTCAAGGACGTTCTTTGACACCTTGTCGCCCTTCTTAGCCTGTGCATTGTTTGCGGCAACCGTTTCGGTCTCAAACTCTCCAAGCGCCTTACCTACCTCGCCCGAGAGCCCCTTGTACTGGCTCAAAAGCTTGCCGAAGTCGCTCTCCAATATCAAAAACAGCTTGTAGGGCATGCCCACCTTGCTTGAAATGAACGTCAATGCATCGCGCGCCTCGAGGTTGTCGGGGTCTACAATACCAACCTCCAGCACGCCGTCCTTTATGCCGATGGGCGCCAGCTGATAGTGGCGCGCCGATTCCTCTGGCACGTATGCCAAAATCTCAAATGGTATTGCCGTGTCTCCTATAGTGCGTGTGGGCACACCGTAAAACTCGCCCTTGGCCTTCAGGAGGTCGGCGAGCTTGACGCCGGCTTTCTCCAGCTCGAACTCCGGTTTAGCATCGGGCTTATTCAAAAGCACTTCAAGCTCAGGTATCTGTCCCCTCTCTATCAAGTGTGCATTCGCAAGAAGCTCGAGAAGATTCATATATACAGTATACGCCCCAAGCAAACGCGATGAGCCGCGATGTCAACAAACGGCGGCTCTATTGGCGCGTAGTAGTGCCGGTTGGAGGTGTCGTGGTTGCGCTTCTGGCCGGCGCATTACCTTGTCCGACCGGTGCGAACGGATTGCGGCGGCCGGCGGCTGCGGGCGGTATAGTTACACCGAAGTCCGAGAGCGAGAGAAACAGCGGCTCGGCGAATATCGAGTTGTCGAGCTTGATGGTGCGCAGGTTACCCAACGTCGCCAGTATCTCCTGCGATACGGGAGACTCCACCTCGGCCGAACTCGTGAGCGTGGCCCCGCCACCACTTGAGGAGTAGAAGTAGTATAGGACCGCTACTGCGGCAACTATCACTCCGATAACAACCATATTTTTCTTGAGAAGGGCTAGCATAGCGGGTTAGTGGAGCCAGTAGGTGCGGATAATAAAGTCGAAGGAATAATTGCCGTCCTGTGTAGCGTTAAAGGATATTTTCTCCACGTCGAGTATACGCAGGCTGTGCTCGAGATCCTGCAGGAATGCCAAGAAATCCTCGTATGTGGCGGATACCGAGAAGCCCAAGGATACTGAACCAATAGGGTCCGAAGAGGGCCCGAGCGCTAAGTTGGCTGCGGCCGAAGAGGACTGCGACACCTCTCCCAGGGCCACGTTGGAGAGCACGAGGCCGCGGCGCGAGGCAATATTGTTGATGTCTATGATAAGACGTATGTTGTCTACCTGGTCTGGCAAGAGTCGCAGGAGCTTCTGCTCGTCCTGCGGCGAGAATGCGTTGCGCGCCGACTGCAACTTGTCGCGCAGGGCCTTGAGCTCCTGCGACTTGTCGAGCGCATCGTCGTACGCGGCCACCTTGGCCTGCGCTCCTTTTAGCCCCTGATACGTCGGGTTGGTAAATATGGCAAAGAGCCCGATGGCTGCGATGAAGAGGATTATAGGAAATAGGAATCGCATATATGTTACGGAGTCTGCGTGCCCGGCTCTGCCATGGCGGCAGAGTCGCTGTTCTGCTTGGCATAGCTCAATATTGACGGGTCTACCTTGGCCGACACCGAGAACTGCACGCGACCTCCCGCGTCAGTCGAGATACCCGAGAAGACGACATCGCGCAGGACCTTGGCGCCACTGAACTGGTCGGACTGTAAGGCAAGACTGGAGAATGAGTCGGCAACGCCGCTAAGGTTGATCTTTGCCGACCCGTCAGGAGATATCTCGAGTGCAAGCGAGTTAAACTGCACGCGCTCAAGCGTGGTCGCCGACAGGAAGGTAAACACGCCCGTGGGCGCCACGTGCGACCCCAAGAGGACATGGGCCTGCTCCAGGCGTATGTCTAGACGGCTGAGGTCTATTATCGAGGCGGTATCAAAGGCACCCTCGGCCTTCTTGAGCGACTCATCCTTGTCGGCGAGCGCACGGTCGAGGTACTTGCCGTAGGCAAACACGCCGCCAGCTGCCAGCACAGACGCGACAAACATGAGTATGGCTAGCAGGGTTACAAGGCTGCGCACGCCGCCGCGGCTGGGCTCGCCGACCAGCGACTTCTTCGGTATGAACGATGTCGGGACCTGTGGATCCATTTATATAAATAGTATACCCCGTGAGATGTCTAGGATGACTCGCTGTGTGTATAAGAACCTTTTATTTAATGAAACTAGCCCAAGTCCTGCAATCTCCTAAGCGCCAGGCCAACCGCCACGCTGAACTCCGGACCCGCTTCCTTGAGGATCGCCTCGAGAAACGCAGGCGCCTGCGTTTTGGCGAACGGGTCTGCAAGCCGGAGCTCGTTCTGCACCTTGCCCTGCATAAACTCCTTAAGGCCCTTGAGCGTCGCTCCCCCGCCGGTCAAGACCAGGGCGCTCAGGCTCTGGTTGTGCGCCTGCTCCCAGGCAGCCGCAGTGCGCGCGATCTCGGAGACTATTGGACCGAGCGATAGCTCGAGCGACTGCTTTATACTGTTCTCGGGCGTGCTTACAAGCCCAAACTTGCGCTTGCGTTCCTCGGCCTGCGCCACCGTAATGCCGAGCGCGCGTGAGGCCGCGAGCGTCAGGTCCTGGCTGCCGTGGTTGATGATGTGGCTCTCGCGTATAAGGCCGCGTTCGACGACATAAAATTTGGTGGTTGCCGCGCCCATGTCTACAACCGCTACCGATGCCAGCCCGTGGTCAAGAGCGGCGCGCACCGAGGAAAACACCTCAATCTCAAAAAACGAGACGTTGAGCTGTGCATCGGCCGCCATCGAGCGGAACTTGGCTATTGTGTCGTTGTGTATGGCCACCAAGAGCACTTCTATCTTGCCGTCCTGGGTTGCGGCCGCCTTCCCGCCCGTGACAACAAACCAGTCCAGCAGCACCTCGTTTATAGGTACGGGGATGTATTTGCGCGCCTCTATAGGCATCACCTGCGCGAGCTGACTCTCAAGCGAGGCTTGCAGCTTGACCAGCGATATGAGCGACGACGCGTAGGGTATTGATATGGACGCGTCGTGAGTGGTGACATTTGCCTCACGGATGACATCCTTGAGCGCTTCTGATATCTTCTCAGCGGGCAGGGCTGTGGCACGACCTATCTCTTGGCCGGCATACGGGCCGAGCGCAATGGCGCCGTACGTCTCGAGTATCACGCGGCCGTGTTCGCGCCGGAGCTGCACCACCTTTATAGATGAGGTGCCTATGTCTATACCAAGCACGCTCTGCGTGGGTTTGGAGAATAGCGAAGAGAGAGACGAGAGAGAAAACGCCATACCTTCAAGTATATAGTATATATGTCATTCAAGTTTTTAATAAAACTCCTCGAGCTTATACTCCCGCCTCGGCGCACGCAAAGTCTAATCGAGCAGCTTTCGCTCACAGATTTGTTAGCCTTGCAGACAGATGAAGGCCTCCCCTACCAAGACGAGAGCGTGCGAGCGCTGGTGTGGGAGCTGAAATACTACGCAAACAGGTACGCCGCCGTGCTTGCCGGCGAGATTTTGGCCGAGGAGTTGCTGGCATTAGCCTCAGAGGAGCTGGGCCGGCTGCTTTTGGTACCGGTGCCCATGCACAAAACTCGCCATAGCTTGCGCGGTCATAACCAGACCGAGCTGTTGTGCAAGGCGACGCTCAAGCGCCTGGGTGGCGCACTAGACTACGCCCCTGAGGCACTCGCCCGCATACGCGCAACGCCCGAACAGCAGAAACTGTCGCGAGAGCAGAGGCTTGTAAACCTTACAAATTCGATGCGAGCCGACCCGGAAGTTGTACGCGGTCGCGCATGTATTGTAGTTGATGATGTAAAAACCACCGGCGCCACCTTGGCCGAGGCCAAGCGTGCGCTTTTAGCCGCTGGAGCATTTCGCGTACACACTATCGCACTAGCGCAGTCTTAGTCTTTTCTAACAAATACGCCGCACTAGATACGGCAACTATAACTGCGCCATAGCAGACAATACTCGGAGGTGCATAGACAGCCTTTTTGGTGTAAATTGGTGGAGTAAGTAAAGGAGAGGTGGCTGAGCGGCTGAAAGCAGGGGATTGCTAATCCCCCATACGGGGTAATATCCGTATCGAGGGTTCGAATCCCTCCCTCTCCGCAACGATAGTTTTAGAATCTACAGTGCAGGCTAAGCCTTTTTCGTTTCCTGCTCCATCGCCTCGCTCCACTGGTTGCCCACCGGTTGCCCAAAAGCGGTATGCATCGCCGTTTTTGGGTTCAACATGTCGATGGCCATTCGTAGTGCTGATGGCGCAACATGCGCGTATCGCATGGTCGTAGAGATGCTGGAATGCCCGAGTAAAGCTTGTACTGCATGGAGCGGCGCACCCTTCATGGCCAACTGGGATGCGAATGTGTGCCGCAGGCTGTGCCAAGTAAACTTGCGCAGCCCCGCTTTGGAGCGTACCTCGTCTAACCGCCGGATGATGTACTGACTGTCGAAAGGGTTCCCCTTAGAGTCTGAGAACACGTATCCGGTATCCTGCTTTCGCCTAAAGAGCACGCCATACACATCAATATCTATCGGAATGTGCCTTTCGCGGTTGCTCTTGGGCGACTCTAGTTTGTGAGTACGGTCGTTTAGTGAGTGCCGTACCGTGATTGTCCGGTTCTCCCAGTGGATAGATGACCACTGAAGGCCCCTGAGCTCGCCTTGGCGCATCCCCGTGCGCAGTGCGGTCAATATCATGTCCTGTATCACACCCCCTGCTTTTAAGGAGAGGAGTGCGCACTCATCGGGCGATAGGAAGCCCGTTGTGGGTGGCGGACACTTTAATAGCGTAATCTTCGGTGGTAGTCCCTTAACCTCTAGCCATTCGTAGGCAGTCCTTATGCACTTACCCAGGACTGCAAGGCGGTTGTTTACTGTTTTCGGCTTTGTGCCTTGCTTAAGCGTGTAAGCTTTGTACTGCTCGACATGTTGGGTTGTAACCTTATCTAGCGACATCTTGCCGAAGAATGGTACTAGCGACGAGTCGAGTATGTACCTCTTCATCCGTTGCTCTTGATGCTTGTTATTTGGCACCACGTAGTCGTCAAACCACTTTTCGGCGAATTGCGCGAAGGTGTACTCTTGCACGGCCTCTATGGGCTCTATACGCTCGCCACGCGCGAGTTTCTGCCGCAGTGTGGCTTCGTAGGCTTTTGCTCCGGCTTGCGAGTTCTCTGGGCTACGCCTGCGATAGCGCACGTACTCGTGCCGGAAGTCTACCCACCATGATTTTTTTAGTCTTCTTGCTGTCATGTTTTATTAATCGATCGGCTCCACGCGTCTCTTTTGCAGGTATGCCAGTAGATCGCTTTTTGCAAAACGCAGGCTGCCGCCCACTTTGAAGAATGGGAGATGCCGCGCCTGTTGTAAGCGCCTAACTCCTGTCATAGAGATTCTCAAGTACTTAGCTGCCTCATGGGCAGTTAAGAGCTCGATGTCGGTAGAACCGGTCGAACTATTGTCAAAGAGCGGTACAGGTTCGCTCCCTATATTGGCATATTTTTGTGGTTCCGGTTTAGGCATACTTTTACTGGTTCGCCGATCTCCACCGATTTATATGGGGAGCATGTATGAGGCGGCCTAAATGCGGTAAGTTTTCATAGGATATAGAGCCGTTTTCAAACCAATCCTCGAGCAACTGTTCGAGCTCTTCTTCTGAGCAATGTTTTCTGATGCCTACTACGCGGTAATATTCTTTTTCACCAAGGACGGGCCGCTCCTTCAGCTGCTCTTGGCAGCGATCAGAAAAGGTTTCAAGAAACCCCAGCACAAAGCTACTGGGGTGTTTCACTTTCAAAGGGTCGAGAATTATGTTTTTCTCCTTCAAAGAAGAGAAAAGTTTTTCGCCAGAAAAACCCTTATTACTTATCTCTATAAGACTATTACTATTAGGTAAATTATCTTTACTAGATCGTGGTAAAGAATTTTTACCACCCTCAACAAGTTTCTTTACCGGATGATCTTTTACTTTTCCAAAGCGACTTTCCTTGACCTTTACTACTGACTCGTGCCAACGACTCGTTGTCCGCAGCCTGGTTTTGTCTACTGGATGGCGCTCGACGAGACCATCATCTATCAACCGTTTAATGATATTTATTACCGTCTGCTTTGTAACGCTTAGCAAAGAGGCCATTGTTACTTTACTCATATAGCACCACCCATCTTCATTCTGAGATAAAAAATAGATCATATCTGCAATGCAATATGCGGTAATAGATATGCCGAGCCGCTTTCGCGGGCCGTGTAGGAATAAAGTATGGATTTTATCTATAAGTTCATCAGACATAAACAAGTCCGCTCTCCGCTTGGCTGGTCATAGGTGAGAACCAGCCAAGTAGAAAACGGACTTGGGGCGTTCACCTACTAGTTGTCGAACAAAAAACCGCGATCTCTCGCGGTTGTGGCATGGAGTCGGATACTCCATCCCACAACTGTGAGATTGGAGTCCCGTTTTTGGCAGATATAACCGGGCACTTGCACTAGCGCATTGCCACTAGAGCTTTGTCATACCTGTCATGTTAATTTAAGGGTAGCAATTTTTTGAAAGTGGAGTCAATGGGGGTGTGGAATACTCTCAGCGAGACTTTTGCAAAGAAAAACGCGGCCCCGATGAGAGGCCGCGCTGTCGTGTCGAAATAAACGGGAAGTCAGTCATCCTCGTCCGCGATGTCTTGGACGAGTAGGCCGGTTTCCTTGTCGACAACGAGGATGTCGCCATTGGCGGCGACGATCGAAGACGCTCGGACACCCAGGGGCGTGTCGAATGTTCCGTCGTCAGCAAGCCCCGGAGGCTTCTTGCCGACGGCGTAGGCTTCGAGCTTCTTCCTCGCCTCGATCTCCTCGGCGGTCTTCTTCTGCGCCTTCAGGCTCTCGACGACGCCCAGATCGCTGTTGAGGCCGACCTGGCCGATGCGTTGCTGCCACATGGCGATGATGGCGTCGTGGTTCTTGGGAATCTTCGTTTCCCTGATCAGGTACGCCAGGGTCTGCATGGAGCCCACTTCGGCCGTGTTGATGGTGGGCACGATGGACTCGTGGAAGGGCTTCAGTACGATCTCGTCGCTCATGGCCGGGCTCCTTTGGTTTGGCCTGCGTGATGGGTTCGACCCGCAGGAACTATGCCATACCCAGTTACCCTTAGCCAGTAGTAGAAAACGGGTCTATAATGCCCGTACAATTGAATATAAGGACCTACCCCGCGCATCCTCCTGAGGCGGCAAGGTCGACAAGTCCTGTGGCGACAAGAGAACCCATCGTGTGGGGTGTCGTCACAGGCCATATCTGGAAACGGGTATGTCCGGCGCAAGCTGGAGCCTCCGCGGTGGGCTTTCTCGTACCCGCCCGGCTATTACAAGCTAGGCGTTTTTATGTGGCTATGAAAAAAGATGTTTTGATCTGGCAGGCACTGTTCGTAATTTTTATCGCAGTCGTAAGCATATCGTTATATTCCTACAAACATATGCTTGCGTATAAGTTCTATACAGATTGTCTACTAAATTCCGAGGCAGTAAAACTCGATATGAGCCTGACATGTCTCGACATTACTAAAAAATAACAATCTACTATGAAAAAGAGTGAATTAGAGCCCGCATCAGTGGGAAGTCAGCTGGGACTAATGTTGGCGTTTTGCGTAGTAGGTTACTTTGCCGGTGGAATCTTTGGGGCAGTGGTTGGTGCAGGTTTTGCTTATGTTTCGTGGTGGCTAAGAGAAATACATTTTGCCCTCCATCAGAAGAATCACGAAAAACGAGATGAGTAAGTGGAATTCTATAGCCATAGTCGCCCTCCTGGGATTTGGTATATTTGCCTACCTACTGAGGCCTGTTTCAATACCGGCTGGAGAGGTATGGGCCTTGGATGAAATAGGAGACTCTGCTTTCAAGGAATATATGCTCAGTGTTCTCTGGCAGCGATGCCCGTTCTACAAAGATGGCGGGGCCGCCTACCGTGATTGCCTCTGGAAGGCCCGAGACAAAGCTAAGGCCGCTTATAGGGGCCAGGACAGTGCGGAGATAGAAAGCTACTGCCAAGACCTCGGAGGGCGCTTCGAGGGCCTCCTGGCGGGCGAAATAGCCATCTCTTGCGAAGCTTTCAGGTTCTCACGAGGTGGTTAGTCCCATAACTGCTCTTCCGAGTAAGCGATGAGGGTTTGCTCTATCTCTCTTGCGGTAGCCTTTTCAACGACCAAGTTACGGAGAATGGATGACGGCCGACTGCTCTTGCGGTGATTGCCGAAAATATAGTGCATGCGCGACACTGCCAGCAGCTTGTCCTTCGCGCTCATTTTGGCCAACTCCTTTTCTGTTATCGAATCCAGCAACATGTTGGTTATGCGAGTCGTTTTCTCCAAGGCCTCTTCCGCCTGTCCCTCTTGGGTCACGGGATAGGCGGGTGGTGCGGTGGGTAGTAGGACTGGAGCTTTGACGGGTGTATCGAGGCACCACTTAAAGCGTTCGCTCCCCTCGATCACTTCTCGCATGGCCGGAGTAACCTGATCGGGGTTGAGTTTGATATACCCGAGCACTAGTCGCACCATAGTCATCAAGCGGTAATAAAACTTCCTGTCGCCCGTCTCGCCTTGGGCTAGATGTATTCGCTCCAGAAACTCCCGGTAGTGGAGATTTGTGGCAGCTCGTTTCTCGATCACCTTACGCTTGTCGGGGGTGACGCGCCAGGCCGTACCGCCGGGTTTGGCATCGATAAACTGCTGGCAAAAGGCCAGGAAGGAAAGGTATTTGCTCTCCTCCCACTCGGACAGCTCCTTTCTGTTGGGCAGCCGGCCTAGGACATACTTCATCTTCTTATCCTACGTTTTTATTGGATCTATTGGAATTATGATGTGGATTAGGCATCATAGTCGCTGAGGATAGTCGAACCGGCAAAAGGCCTTATTCCATAAGGCTCTCGCTTCCTGCCCTGACCTTCCTAGAAAGGGTTATCCAATACCCAATCGTTAGTATGCTTTTGGATTGGTTATTTAATTCTATTGGGGATTGGCCGCGCGACGGGCTGGAATGGACTTTCACAGTGAACCTGCACATGCCCTTGAATTGTGAAGATATAATGGTAGAACTAGCCTGTTCTGCATAAACATGACATGGAGAAAGATTTAGCCAATTACATTAAATACTGCTTAGGGTATGTAAGACTGACCCGCGAGCGTACGGTTGCTGCCCAGCAACGATATTCTGTTGAACTACCCAGTAAATTTTTCGAATTGGGTAGTTTGTTAAATGGAGATAGCGACGGCAAACTTGGCGAGCTTATCAAGCTTGAGACTTTTTATAAGTACGATCCTAAGGAGGTGCCGGAGGACGAATTGGAACAGTATGAAGAAGAGAAAGCTTTTGCAAATAAAATTGAGGATATTTACAACAAGCATCGCAACGACCAATTCACAAAACAAGTCGTCTTTAATTTCGGGTATTTTGAGATAGAACTTCCTATCGAGACTAACGACACAATCGACCTTGAAGCCGAAGAAGACGAGGAATCAGTACCACCTAAGACTAAGATTGACCGCTATCCGCTCTTTGCCCTGCCGATACGCATTGAGAAAGAGATAACAAAAGCTGGTGTAGGACACTACTACATCTACTCGGTTGATCCTGATGTGCAGGTCAATATTGGCATGTTGGAGCCTATACTCGGAGCAGATTTATACTTTCAGCTTCTTGAGGAGATGGGCAAGTATGAGATGGACGGCAAGTTTAGTATGCCGATCCTTGACCTTAAACTCTTTACTGAAATATGGCGCAAGATTAAGGCCCAGTTGCGCCTTAAGGAAGCTTCTTTTGACGAAGATTCTTTTTCTCTAGAGGAAATAAAAATTGCCCTGAGTCCCAGAGCCAACTACTTCTTAGCTGAAGATCTTGCAAAGCTCTCTAAACTCTCGGAGGAGGAGCTTGGAGAAACTTCTCTTACAAGCTGGATAGACAATACCGACCTGACTATACAGGGAGAAACACCTCATGATAGCGAGCTATATTTCCCGTTCCCGTACGATAAGTACCAGCTGGCAACGCTATCATTGCTTGGCAATAAGGCAGCCATCATTCAAGGGCCGCCGGGTACCGGCAAATCGGAAACTATATCGAATATTCTTTGCCACTTGGCCGCCAATGGTAAACGCGTTCTCTTTGTAAGCCAAAAAGCTCAGGCCTTAAAGGTAGTAAAAGACAAGCTCAAAAAGCTAGATGTAAAATATCTCTATGGGTACCTGCCAAATCCAAATTCTGCGCAGATTGGGGAGGACGATGAAGCTGATGGTATTGCGCCTCAGTTAAGTGGCTTGGGTGCCCATTTAGAGAAGTTGGGGTATGGTGCCCAACGAGACGGGTCTATAACGGGTCCGGCCGAACGAAAAGCAAAATACCAGGATTCATTCGACAACCTTATCGCGGGCCAGCAAAGATACTACAAGCTACACCAAGAGCTGATAGGGCTTAAGGATTTTGACTTGGGCGTATCAGACCTCGAGTGCTTCACTTCAGCATTCTCGTCCGTTGCTTGGCGTGAAATTCGAGACACGAAGGCGGAGATTGAAATGCTAGGCAAATCTATAAAGAAGTATGAACGCACCGATGAGAGGAAAGCACTTGATAAATTGTTCTCTTCTATAGACTTAAATGGAAAGACATACGCCGAATCTATTGGGTCTGTGAAAGACGATGTGGCAAAGACGGGTTATGATCGTCATTTCAATCTCTTCAGAAAAGTAAACAATGCAAGGCGTAATGTGCGCCTGGGTGGAGCTAGGGCAAAGCTGCCTCGTGAGATAGTCGATTATGTAGACGGTATCCTCTCCGGTGATACCTCTCGCAGTGAAGCGGTAAAGTCGCTTGAATCACTACATACCCACTGTCTGTATTACGAAAATAAGGTCAAGCTAAATGGCCTAGAAAAAAACCTAAAGTCTAGGCTATCCACTTGCGGCATCTCTAGTAAGGAGTTTGAGGCAATCGATGTGAAAGTCGAGTCTACTACTTCAGCGGACATGGATGGCGTTAAAGCCAACATGCTTCGCGTTCAGGAAATTAAGAAGGAGCTTAAAGAATTGACCACGGCCGAGAGTCTTAACAAAGTAAGTGCAGCACTTAAGCGTACAGAAGCGGATCGTACGAAACAGATCTCCCTCTACATACAGAATATCGTTAACACCAATCTTCTTAGTAAGTGGATGCGTGGGGTGGCAGTAAGACAAATTATCCAAAAACTTGCGCGTGCTTTTGGGAAGTCAAAACGAGCCTTTAAGACTTTCGACAACCTTCGCAAAGACCCGGATAATTTCAACGCCATCCTGGACCTTATTCCTATTTGGATTATGGAACTTGATGACGCTAGCCGCATAGTCCCACTCGAGGCAGGGATATTCGACTATGTAATTCTTGATGAGGCTTCGCAGTGCAATGTAGCCTACACGCTGCCAGTTATGTATCGAGCTCAACGAGCGCTCTTTGTCGGAGATAGCGAGCAGATGCGCGATAGCACGATTATGTTCAAATCCAATCGCGTGTTCGATGAACTTGCACGACGATATGACATACCAGATGAGCGGCAGATAAAAGCGACTGGGAATGCCGTGCAGTCAGTCTTGGACATAGCAAAGAATCGCGGGTTTATGTATAAGACGCTTCATTATCACTACCGTTCCCCGATGGAACTTATAAACTTTAGCAATAAGTATTTCTATAAGCCGAATGGCAAAGAGCTTATTCCGCTAAACAATAACTACCTTACCTATAAGGACACTAACCGGGTAATGGTTGTACATGAGGTTCAGTCGGACTGGAGCGAGGAAATATCAGATCATGTCAATGTAGCTGAAGCTAAATCCATATTGCAGCTCTTTGAAGAGTTGCGAGCAGACGAAAGGTACCAGGACAAGTCCATAGGCATTTTGTCGTTCTTCAACGCTCAAGCCACATTTATCCGCAAGTTATTCAATGATGCCGGCTACAAGGAAGAGGAGAACAACTACAAAGTGAGCATTATTGAGGGTATCCAGGGCGACGAAAAAGATATCATTGTCTACTCTTTTGTAATCCGCAATCCGGCACAGAGGAATCGCTACATGCCTCTTACAGGCGAAGGTGGTGACATACGCGGAGATATAAACAAAGGCCGCGTCAATGTGGCGTTCTCTCGTGCCCGGCAACAAGTACACTGCTTTACCAGTATCCCTCCGCAGGAGATGCCTGAGAAGATTTGGCTTAAGAAGTATCTAGAATATGCCGAGAAGCATGGCGAGGTTGCAATTAACTCAACCGAGCTGAAGCCTTTCGATTCATATTTCGAAGAGGAGTTTTATAATCTTATGAGTAAGAGTTTTAAGCGTGGTTACAGAATCCAAAATCAAGTAGAGAGCTGCGGGTTCAAAATAGACTTTGTCATAAGTAATACAACAACAGGTAAGCGCTTAGCTATAGAGTGCGACGGCCCATGTCACTTCAAAGACGAGATAGACGAGGCCTATGGCATCCATGTTGAGAGCGATGAGGAGCGTCAGCGCGTGTTAGAGGCGGCTGGATGGGAGTTCTGCCGTATCAAATATGCGGATTGGATCGACGAAAGTTTCGACCGTGACATAGTAACAGAGACTATCGAGGACAAATTGAAATAATATGGCCCACATAATCTCCAAAACGAACTTTCTCGGCTTCCTCAGCTGTCCGAAAAATGTATGGCTTAAGTTCAACAAACCGGAGGTGCTGGAAAAGTTTCATCTATCTGAATTCGAGAAGCATATCCTTGAGCAGGGCAACGAGGTGGAGTCCTACGCCCGTAATCTTTTTCCAGGCGGTGTAGAAGTAGTAGCCACTGGTGATGATGCCCTACAAGAGACGGTGCGTTTTATGGCTAGCAAGGTACCGACTATATTCCAGGCAACCTTCTTGGTGGATAACTTTATTGCCAAGAACGACATGCTGTCATATGACACGGAGCAGAACCTATGGAATTTATACGAAGTAAAGGGCACTAACTCTCTAAAGGAAGATAGTGGCGAAGGTGGTCGAGACCATATAGACGACCTTGCCTTTCAAGTGGCGGTATTAAATCGTGCCAAGATTCCTCTCGGTCGCTATTTCGTCATCCACCTAAACAAAGAATATGTTCGTTTAGGCGACTTGGATCTTAACGCACTTTTTACTATTGATGATGTCACAGAAAAAGTCGCAGCCCGCTTGCCTGAAATAGAAGTGCAAATGGCTTTGGCCCAGGATTACTTAAATAAGGAAAAAGAGCCTGTAGGAGGATGCGAGTGCGTTTACAAGAGCCGCAAGAAGCACTGCACAAGCTTTCCATATATCCACCCGCATGTACCCGACTACTCAGTGCATGACATAAGCCGAATCCATAAGACTAAGCTCGATTTGCTGGTCGAGAGGAGCATCTTTGATCTTAATGATGTGCCCGAAGATTTTAAATTGAGTCAAAACCAAAAGAACCAAGTGCTAGCCCATCGGCGACAAAAACCGATGATAGATCTTGAAAGTATCAAGCGGGAGATGGAATCTATGAAGTTCCCTCTATACTTCTTTGACTATGAGGCATTTGGGCCAGCTATCCCCGTGTTTAACGGCTATGGTCCCTACAAACGCATACCTTTTCAGTTCTCTCTGCACATACTCCACGAGCCCGGTGGCACTTTAGAACATGTCGAGTTCCTGCACGACAGTCTCTCGGATCCTTCTGAAAAGGTAGGACAACTCCTCAAAAAACATATGGCAACTCCGGGTACCGTAGTGGCCTGGCATAAAAGCTTCGAGGAAGGTGTTAATAGAGAGATAGCTGCACGGTTGCCTGAATATGCAACGTCATTCGAGCGAATCAATGGCATGATGTTTGATCTTAAAGACATATTTCAGGATCAACATTATGTACATCATGGATTTAAGGGTAGTGCTTCACTTAAGAAGGTCTTACCTACAATTGCTTCTGAACTACGATATGACGGACTTGGGATACAGGATGGAGGTACTGCCGCAGACGCTTGGTGGAAAATGGTCTCACCGGCGACCTCTGCAAAAGAAAGTGAGCAAATTGCCAAAGACCTTAAGATTTATTGCGGCCTAGACACATTTGCAATGTATGCAATTTGGCACCATTTGCAGGAAACTGTGGGGCACGAAAGTATAGGCCCAAGACTTTCATACCCACCTCTTGTGTGAGGATAAATTCTACGCGATATGCCAACTCAAGAAGTACAGATCAATAAATGCATCTATTGTGGCGGGGTTGGACAAACTGACGAACATATAATGCCTTTTGCGCTGGCGGGCAAAAGTATTTTACGGAAAGCTAGTTGTGAGACGTGTCGGGATATTACCTCGCGATGCGAGGATAATCCTTTGCGGCAAAATTGGGCAGTGGCTCGTGCGGTATTGGACTATCCCTCTAGAAAGAGAGATTTCGATAAAGAGGTTTTTCCTCTTGAGGTTGTCTTAAAAGACGGCACTAAAACTGTACTTCAATTAAAACGAAGTGAGACTGTAGGCTTCGCACCCTTCATGGAATATCCTCTTCCGGCTTTCTTTACTCCGAGTAGTAACTATAAGTCGGGTGTTGTTCTCTCTGGCCATACGCTGGTAGGATTCGGGCCCGACATAAAAATTCTAATCGAAAAGTACGGGATTAAGGAAATTAAATATAAGGTCACACACAAGAGTAATTACTTCGAAATAATGGTGGCGAAAATAGCCTATTGCGCTGCGGTCGCGGCTTGGGGCCTCGATGCTCTTCAGGAAAAGTTCGTGCTCCCAGCAATTCTTGGCGCCAAAGATGACGTAGGTTACTGGATGGGGTGCGACCCCGAAGGCAAAATAATACCGATGATAGGAAAACTAAACGCGGCAAATAGTATTAAACTCGGGGTCTGGCAGAGAGCAGATGATGAAAATAAATACATAATCGCGAGAATAAAGTTCTTCTCTCCATCCGATGCTCCTGAATATATTGTAGTCGTTGGCACTCTTAAATAGAATTCTTGTTTCCCCGGTGAAACTTCAGTTTTCCTTACCGTAATTTTTTGGTGTTTAGGTAACTTAAACCGCACAAACCCCAACCGATGGTCGGCTTCCCGACACGCAAAAACCACCCGCTAAGGGTGGTTGGTGCGAGGCTCTATCACTTTACCGTTCTGCTCTTTGGTAGATTTAATACGAGATTGCTATTTCATCTCCATCGCGCATGACGTATTCGCCCAACTCGCTGCTTGCCTTGCCGTTGACGGTCATAGTAGCCCCCGAGGGGAATTCTTTGTTCCAGGCACTGAAGAAGTTTTCAAGCCGTAAGTCATCCTCGGTTACCTGTCCGCTAAACTCCATGTGGATGAGGCGGTCTTCATGCGTGTGTATTGGATTGTGCACCTTGCCAAGCCCTACGTCGGTTGGCACTTCCACAACCTTGCCCCCTTCGGTAATGGCAAGCTTTGCGTGCCAATGCAGGCCATTTTGCGCTAGTACGGTGGATGCGGGCATTTCACTACCTTGTTGTGTTGCCGCAACCAAAGAGCCGCCGATGAGCAGTATGAGTACGCCGACTACTACGCCAGCAATCGTCAGTTTGTTCATAGTAGTTAGCGGTTATACCAACTCTTCTGCCACTGCTGCATCTGACTAATCTCGCTTGTCTGGGCCGATATGATGGCCTTAGCCATATCCTTTATTTCTTGATGCTTGGCGTTCTGTAGGGCTGCCTGTGCCATAGAGACCGCACCCTGGTGGTGCATTATCATCCCCGAGAGAAACGCCTGGTCAAAGGCATCGCCAGTTTTGCCCTGGAGCCCTGCCATCATGTCGTCCATGGCGCCTCCCATGCCGCCACCCATGTCGTGGTTGCCCATCATCATGCCGCCTTGCATCATATGCTCGCCAGCCTCTGGCGCTTGGCTGCCACGCACCAGGTAACCGCCGCCAAAGCCGACAATGAGTACCAAGAGTCCGATAATCACCAAATTTGTATTTTTTTCCATTGTTTAGTTAGAGAACGAGTAATTGCTGCCTAAGCTATCTGCGGCTCTTTCCTATGCAATATGCCTTGCGAGAACAGCTCTTGTAAGAGCGTGGGCCGTTTAGGTATCCGCTCGCGTTGCCGATATACCCCATACTGCTTGGTACTTGCATCTAAAAGGTTGACGCTGCTCAACACCGCAAGAGCCAGAGCAAAGAGTGCGACAAGCTCAGCCGCTATGGCTGCAAAAGAGGATTGCCAGTGCGTTAGGTGCTCTAGTGGGGCTATGCATGCCGAGGCCGAGGCTGAGAAGGGGCAGCCCGCGTGCTCCATAGGGGCGAGAATAACTATGTACAAACCGAATACCGCAGCAACTATAAAGGCAGTCAGTACGATTGATGTGTAGAGTCTAGTCATAGAGTGTTGCGGCGCAGCAGAGCTGCATTAAACGCTACTATCACAGTAGAGAGCGACATGAATACTGCGGCCACGGCAGGCTGAAGCATGATGCCCCACGCAGCCAATGCGCCTGCGGCAACCGGGAGAGCGATGATGTTGTACCCGCTTGCCCAAAAGAGGTTCTGTATCATCTTGGAGTAGGTGAGGCGCGAGAGTTTTATTATCTTGGGGATGTCGCGTGGGTCATTTTTGACGAGTATAATTCCGGCCGACTCGATTGCGACGTTCGTTCCTGCGCCGATTGCGATTCCTAGGTCAGCTTGAGTAAGAGCCGGAGCATCATTAACCCCATCGCCGACCATCGCCACCTTCTTGCCCTGAGACTGGAGAAGCTTTACTTTTTGCGACTTTTCTTCCGGGCGCACGCGGGCAAAGTACTCGTCTATACCAAGCTCCTTTGCTACCTCTTTTGCCACCTCCTCAGAGTCGCCGGTAATCATGGCGATTGAGACACCCATAGTGCGCAGGGCTTCTACCGCTTCCTTTGCCTCGGGGCGTATCGTGTCGGCCAACTTAATTGCACCGAGCGACTTTCCGTCTACCTCAACCACAATGTCTGTGCCGCCGCGATGTCCAACAAAAACCTTTGCGCCATCTACCATCGCTTCAGCACCAATGCCTGCGAGTCGCTTAAACTGCTGGGCAGTCGAAACAGAGAGGCCGCGCTTGTGCGCTTCGGCCACAATCGCTTTGCCAATCGGATGTTCGGACTGCTTCTCCACGGCTGCAGCTGCCACAATGGCTTCGTCCGAGGCGGAGACTACCGAGAACTTGCCCTCAGTCAGCGTTCCTGTCTTATCAAAAAGTACAGTTGTGATGTTGCGTGCCGCCTCAAGCGCGATACGGCGTTTTACGAAAAAGCCGTTCTTGGAAGCCATAGTGGTCGAGATAGAGGCAACAAGCGGAATAGCGAGTCCCAGAGCATGGGGACAGGTAATTACCAAGACTGCCACAAGACGCTCGATTGCAAAACCAAAGCTCTCGCCGACAGCGAGCCAGGCAGCCAACGTGAGACCTCCTGCAACTACTGCGAGTATCGTGAGATAGAAAGCGGCCCGGTCAGAAAGCAACTGCAGGCGCGATTTAGAACTCTCGGCCTCGGCCACCAAGCGCATAACTCCAGCCAAAAAGGTCTCGGCTCCTAGGCGCTCTATGCGTATATGCAAACTGCCGTCGCCGTTGATTGACCCAGCTATAACCTCTGCGTCTGTAGTCTTGTGCACCGGCTTTGACTCGCCGGTAATAAGAGACTCGTCGAGCTCGGAGTCGCCTTCGATGATTATCCCGTCTGCAGGTACTTTGCCTCCGGGGCGTACCAGTACAATGTCGCCCTTTATAAGCTCGGCAATAGAGACCATGACCGACTTGCCGTCACGGATTACCTCGGCCTTGTCCGGTAAGAGCTTGGCAAGCTCGCTCAGTGCGCCTTTTGCACTTTGCACCGCACGCATCTCGACGTAGTGCCCAATGAGCATCACTGCGATAAGCGTAGAGAGCTCCCAGTACAAAGACATGCCTTCGCCGGAGATAGTGACCCAAACGCTATAGAGGTAGGCCGCAGATATGGCCAGCGCGATAAGCGTCATCATCCCGGGGAGCCTATCTTTTATCTCGCTCCACGCGCCTTTAAGGAACACTAGTCCTCCGTAAAAGAAAACAATGCTCCCAAGAATTAGCTGGAGGTATGTCGAGCCGGGGAAGGACGGGGCTGTCCATCCAAAAAAAGCTTGCGGAAGGTCGGAGTATAGGATGATAGGCACGGTAAGACCAAGTGCGACCCAGAACTTCGTTAAAAAGTCCTCGGTGTGGTGTCCCGCGTGCTTGTCATGGCCTTGTTCGCTATGGTTGTGCTCGTGGGAGTGTTCCATATTACTTTTTCTTTTGAGCTAGCTTATAGACCTTAAGAATTTCGGCTACGGCTTTTTGCTCTTTGCCGCCTTTTATCTGCTGCAGCACATGGGTAGAGAGGTGGTTTTCAAGTATCAAGTCCTCAACCCCCGACAGTGCTTCTTTTATTGCGCTCGTCTGGGTAATAATGTCCACGCAATACTTTTCCTCGTCCACCATCTTTGCCAAACCCTTAAGCTGGCCTTGTACGATGCTCAGCCGTCTCACTGCTTTCTTTTTTAAGTCCGCTCTCATTATTTCCATAATACCCCCCGGGGGTATTAGTGTCAAATACAGATGTGTGCCACAATGGAGGTATTACTAGCTTTTCGTACACATCTATGGAAAATACTCGTTTGTCT
>CAYHLQ010000003.1:0-29185 GCA_964357485.1 uncultured Candidatus Saccharibacteria bacterium
TTCCTGGCCCAGGCGGTAGGGGGGCGCTACTTTAACATCAGCCTCAACTCCGAGCACCACATAAACCCGTTTGACCTCGCGCCCCCGCGCGAGGACGAGGCCGCTGCCGACATCTTGCGCTCAAACATAGTGGCATTAGTGGGGATGTTCCGCATTATGCTCGGGGGTCTCTCGCCAGAGGAGGATGCGATTATAGACAAGGCTATAACCGAGACCTACGCGCTCAAGGACATCACTATAGACAGCAACTTCCAAGAGATTGAGCCGCCGCTCTTATCCGACTTCGAGTTGGTACTCTCGGGCATGCAGGGCAGCGAGAGCCTGGTGCAGCGCCTGAGCAAGTACACCAAGGGCACGTGGAGCGGGTTTATAAACCAGCCGACCAACGTAGACATCAACAAGAAGTTTGTCGTGTTCTCGGTGCGCGACATGGAGGACGACCTCAAGCCGGTCGCAATGTACCTGATTACCCACTACATCTGGAACGCTGTGCGCAAAAACCTCAAAAAGCGCCTACTGGTAATAGACGAGGCGTGGTGGATGATGAAGAGCGAGGACACGGCATCCTTCCTCTACGGCATGGCCAAGCGCGGCCGCAAGTACTTCCTCGGGCTCGCCACCATTACCCAGGACGTAGACGACTTCCTCAAGTCGCCGTACGGGCTCCCTATGATCTCAAACTCATCTATCCAGATATTGCTCAAGCAGTCGCCCACAACCATAGATACACTCCAGAAGACCTTTAACCTCTCCGAGGAGGAGAAGTACCTGCTGCTCGAGTCGGACGTAGGGGAGGGGATATTCTTTGCGGGACTCAAGCATGTCGCCATCAAGGTGATAGCCTCATACACTGAGGACCAAATCATAACCTCCGACCCCTCCCAAGTGTTGGCATTGCGCAAGCAAAAGGCAGAAGCCATGGCACAATAGGTACATGCTCAAAGGAGCCGGATTCCTACTCTTTGCCCTCTTTATAGACGGCTTGCAGGCAATGCTATCGCTTGCGCTTACAGGCGTACTTGCGGGCGTGTCGCTCATACCATTTATAGGCCAAGCGGTAGGCGCCGCCGCCGGACCTATCGGACTAGTGCTGGGCGCAGCTATAAGCATCTGCCTTTCCATAACCATGGGAGGAGGGCTCATCGCAGCGCTTGCCCTTAACGGCATGTTTTACCCCAACAAGATTATTCCTGCCTTTGCGGAGCTTATGCCGGGTATAAATAACGGTCCAGTTTGGACTATCGTTGTAGTGCGGTGCATGATGCAGAAATACAAGGAGGAGCACGGCAGAAGTGTCTTTAGCAGAAAAGGGGAGGCGAGCGTACAAGAGCAGGTAAGCGCCCAGCCTGGCTGTATCGTACACAGCACACACTACACGCGACCTACCACCCAGGCATCCGGAGCGCCTGTCGCACAAAGACAGGAGGGGAGAGCCCCAGGGGCACTAAAGAGCCTGGACGGCATCCGCCGGCCCGCAAACGACAACCAACCGCTCAAAACACCCTCATATGTACAGAAAACTGCTTAATATCTTACTGGTCGCGAGCCTAGCAACGGCTTATACCGCGCAGGCCCAGTTCCTGCCCGAGCCGGTGCAATATACAGTGGCGCCTGAGGTGCCAGGCCCGGGCCAGACGGTAACTATTGAGGCACAGGGCATAGGTACGTTCTTGGGAGACGCGACTATCACCTGGCAGAAGGACGGCACAGTGGTGCAGAGCGGAGTGGGTCTGCGCTCGTACTCGTTTATAACCGGCGGCATAGGCTCGGTAACACAGGTACGTGTTGATATAAAATCGGCGAGCGACGGGTCTTTTACCAAAACCCTTGTATTCCGTCCCTCGGCGGTTAACTTAATCTGGGAGGCAGACACTAGTGTGCCGCCCCTCTTTTTGGGCAAGCCTCTCTACTCTGCCGGTTCCTCCATAAAAGCCGTCGCGTTCCCTACTGTCGTTGTAAACGGCTCACGTGTTGCGGCACAGAGCCTCTCGTACCAGTGGACGCGCCAAGACCTTGCCCTGCCGGCACAGTCAGGGCTTGGCCGCACCACACTCTCGTTTGACGGCAACCAGCTGCAGCCAGAAGAAAACATCGGGGTGGATGTGTACTTTGGGAGCAGCCTAGTGGCAAGGAGTGCCGTTGTAATACCCGTAAGCCAACCCGAGTTGCGCCTATACGAGCGCAACTCCCTGCGCGGCATACTATACGATACTGCCTTGCCAGCGGGTATAGCGCTTAGCAACAAGGAGATCACTATTGCGGCGCAGCCGTATTACTTCTCCAACTCCTCACTACAAGCGGGCGCACTTCAATATAGCTGGGCTCTCGACGACCAGGAGATTACCGGCCCTGACTCCGCCCGCGGCATACTCACGCTGCGGCAAACAGGCGGCGGGGCAGGGCAGTCAAACCTTACAGCAACACTCCAAAACAACGTAGAGGACCAACTGGTACAGTCGGCAGAGACCCTGCTTACCATCCTCTTCGGGCAGCAATCGGACGGTTCGCTCTTTGGACTATGAAAAAACTACTCCTCTCTTTAATGATCCTGTTCGTACTCTCCGGCAGCTACGCCCACGCCCAAACTCCGCCCGAACCTTTCTGCAAGAACGGCACGTGCACCTATATAGCACTTGAGCCTTTGCCAATAGCGGGGTACGAAAATTGCTATGGTGGTGCCAACAAAGACTGCAAAAATCCGGTTTCATTCCAATCCCTCGTAAGCAACAGCTTTAAGATCCTTTTGGGCGCAGGAGCGACTATTGCGGTTGTGATGCTTATTATAGGCGCGCTGACGTATATGTTTTCAGACGTTGTAGGCCACAAAACAAAAGCCATTGCCCGCATCCGCGGCGCCATGTGGGCAATAGTACTTCTCGTATCGAGCTACCTCATACTGTATACGGTCAACCCGGACCTTATTACCTTTAAGCTCGACCTAACCGCTATAACCAGCCCCCCCTCTTCGTCCGGCACGCGCGTTATTATAACTAATCCCAGTGGAGAAAATATATACAACGGCCCTAAAGCGTACGACCAGCTTTGGGAATTAAAATCCAAATGTCCAAGCCCTAAGGATGTACATCAGGTCGGGAGTGGAAACGATTCCGGAGGAGACTATGTAACGTGGCGCTGCGAATAAGTATGCAAAACCTCAACTGGAAATTGCTGGTGGAAATTATCGGGGGAGTGCTCTTTGTTGTGCTCCTGGTATGGTTTTTCTTATTCCGCTCTCCGGGCTTAGAGCCTGCCAATACTGAACCTCAGCAGACGTTTGTGCCGAGCGACACCACCACCGGAGTGGCGGCCTCAAACAACCCTAGCTCCAATGCCGTCGAAACCACAGGCTTACAATCGCCCACATCCAAACAGAAAGTATTTAAGATAAGCGACGGTCCTGTCGCAGGCGCCGCATTTATGCAGGACCTGCGCCCCACTACAACCGTCGCGCGTTTTATAATGCAAGCGAGCGGCCACGTGCTCGACCTGGCCATAGACAGCCCTGGTTCGGTGGCCCGTGCAATCTCAAACACCACCATACCAGGCGCCTTGCAGGCAGTGTGGGCAATGCAGACGGTAGTCTCGCGCCAAGTGGCGGCGGGCTCAGTGCTCCAGTACATAGACAATGGAACTATCAAGTCTGTGGCGCTCGTATTCCCCACAGCCTCAACGACAGCTTCCTCCACTGCACCGGCCCCTGTGCGCATACAGTTCCTCCCCGACAACATACGCTCACTGACTGCCTCGCCCGACGGCCTCTCGCTTACATACCTTATAGCGACAGCTGCAGGCTCGGATATTTACACAGCGAGGTACGACGGCACTAGTCCTAAAAAACTGGCATCCTTGCCGCTCTCGCAAGTGATCATATCGTGGCCCTCGGCCTCGGTTATACTTGCGACCTCCAAGGCCGCTGTGGGCGTGCCGGGCATAGCCCTGTCTGTCAATGCCGCGTCGGGTGCAGTATCACCAGTGCTTTACGCGCCAGGCTTAACTGCCACAGCAGACTTTAGCTTTAAGTATGTTGTATACCAAAGCGCTACAGCCCAGAGCCGCCTCACCTACACCCACGATACCGAAAGCAACCTCGACAGGCCGCTCTCATTCGACCCTATTCCGGAGAAATGCGTATGGAGCAGGCTGCAGGCCGGCCTGATGTACTGCGCCGTGCCACTCTCCTACACCAGCCCTCAGTATATGGACCTCTGGCACCAGGGTGCGGGCTCGGCCTCCGACTCTATCGTTTCCTATAATCTTATGACGGGACAGACGCGCCCTGTGGCTAATCCAGGCGGAGCTGATGGAGGAGAGGCGTCGGATATTATGCAGATGGCGCTCTCTGGCGACGAGAAATACCTCCTGTTTGTCGCGAAAGGAACCCGCAGCCTCTGGGGCGTCAGACTCAGAAATTAGCCAATAGTACTTAGCTAATAGTCGCTCGAACTCTAGTCGCTATTGGCTAGTGACTATGTACTAGCTCCCTTGTACTTGAGTACGATGTGGCGGAATTTGCCCTCGCCGGCAGACTCGGTCTTGATGTCCTGGTCGTCGGCAAACATCTCGTGCACCACCAGCCGCTCGTAGGAAGAGAGGGGAGGCATCTCGACATCATGTTTGAAGAGCCTTGCCCGCTGAGCGAACGTACGCGCCTCCTGGCGCACATGCTCCAGCCCGGCCTCATGATGCCCGTTTACGTCTATTAAAAATGCCGCAGCCTCCTCGCCATGCGCTTTCTCGACCATGCGCCGGGCCACGGTGTTGAGCGCACGCAGATGCTCGCCATCTTGCCCCAGGAGGGCAGAAGGGTCTTTTGTGGTTACAGCAACAACAGTGCGGTGCCCGCTTGTTACCGCTACGGACTCTGCATCGTGCCCCAGCTTCTGCAGGAATTCGGATACGAATGCTTGAAGATTGAGGGGTTCCATACAGCCACTATAACGAAGAACCCCCGTCCACAACAGTGGACGGGGGTTCTTTTTAGTTCTCTTTTTACTTCTGCCGCATAAGAACCCACTCCTGGAATATAGACACTATGTTGCCTGTGACAAAATATACGCCAACAGCAGCCGGGAATGTGTAGGACACAACAGCCATAAGCGCTGGCATGAAGTAGAGCATCATAGCCGACTGTATCTTGTGCGCGGCCTCCTTCTCTGGGTTGGTAGGAGAGGGGGTGCGGCGCAAAGTAAGACGTATAGCCGCATACTGGGTAGCCCCCACAAGGAGCGCCAAAAAGGCGTGATGCGGAGCCATAATATCTACAAAACCGAAGAAGGTGGTCGAGACTTGCACAGGCATCTGCACCACACTATAGAGTAGGGCCTGGTCTATAGTGGGGAAGCCTTCGCGGAATAGCGCAAAGTAGAGAGCAATAAGCACCACAAGTTGGATAATAAGCGCGCCAAAGCCCGCGAACGGGTTTACTTTGTACTTTTTAAGAAGAGCTAGGCGTTCGCGGGTCAGCGCCTGTTTGTCTCCCTTGTACTTAGCCTCGACAGCATCCAAATCGGGCTGCATAGCCTGCATACCCATCTGGGTGCGTATGGACGAAGTAAAGACCGGATAAAGCACAGCGCGCATAATGAGCGTCATAACAACAATAGCCAGAACTGCATCGCCCTGCGGCATGAGTCCTATAAGGAACACAAACAGGTTATAGATAGGCTGTACTAGGAAAGTTGTAAACATAGTTTGGAAATGACTTTAGGGTCGAATGCGGCTGATTGCACAAAGAGTACCATGCGGGTCAAGGGGAGGGGGGAGGGGAGGCTCCTATACACCAGGCGGCGCAGGCGATTGCGCTCCACCGCCCCCGGAGCGACCTTTTTGCTTATAACAACGGCCACCTGGGGGGTCGAGGCGGCCTCGTACTTGGCGGAAATACCCGCCTCTCGGACCGAGCGGCCGGTTTTTATCACCTGGCGCACCTCAGCGGCTGACAAGCGGGAGCTTTTGGGGAGCATTTAGACCGTAAGCTTGGCACGGCCGCGGCGGGCACGGCGCTTGAGCACCTGGCGGCCGGCCGGGGTTGCATTACGCTTGAGGAAGCCGTGACTCCTTGAGCGCTTGCGCTTTTTGGGCTGGTATGTGACTGACATGCCACCACTATAGCCCATATAAAGTTCTAAGTAAAATCCCGATTCCTTATCCACAATCTATCCACAGCTTGTACCCTTAGTAGAGTTTTTTGACAGGGTTATCCACAGGCGAGTATTCTTACCAAGTACATCCTATGACAACCACAAAAGAACTTTGGGAAAATGCACTGGTAGAGCTAGAACTCACCATATCCAAGCCTAATTTCAACACCTGGTTTAAGGATACTCATATCGTCAGGGTAGAGGATGGCTCCGTATACCTAGGCGTACCCTCGCAGTTTGCACGCGACTGGCTCTCGACCAAGTTTCATAAGGATATTGTGCGCTCTCTGCGCATGCTCTCCGATAGTGTACGTAATGTCGAGTATGTAATATCACGCGGGGCCAAGCGCGCCCAAGAGGAGCCGCGCGTAGTACCCCCACCACCCCAGGAGCTTGCACTGGAACCTGTACACCAGAAAACGAGCCTTAATCCGCGTTTTACTTTCTCCTCCTTAGTAGTGGGACCATTTAACGAACTGGCCCACGCCGCGGCGCAGGCAGTAGTGCGTAAGCCGGGTATTGCCTACAACCCCCTATTTATCTACGGACCTACCGGGCTAGGCAAAACCCACCTTATACAAGCGATAGGAAACCACTTTAGGACCCAGGCGCCCGACCGTAAAGTGTACTACGTGACCTCGGAGCGCTTCTCTATGGACTATGTCTCAGCACTTCAATCTGGAAAGGTGCAGAGTTTTAAGGAAAAGTATCGTCAATACGACCTCCTTATTATGGATGATGTGCAGTTTTTGGCCGGTCGCGACAAAATCAAGGAAGAATTCTTCCATCTTTTCAACTTTCTGCATGACAACAATAAACAATTAGTGTTCTCCTCCGACCAACACCCTAATGTTATACAAAACCTTGAGGATAGGCTTAAATCCCGCTTCAGCGCCGGCATGATAGTCTCCGTAACCCCACCCGACCACCAGTCGCGCTTGGCTATTATCCGCACCAAGGCATCATCTCATAATTTTATACTCCCAGACGACGTACTAGAGTATCTCGCAACCACTATAGAGGGTAATGTCCGCGAACTTGAAGGCGCCTTAAACACCCTTATGATCCAGTTTGAGATGCGTGGAGAACCGCTGACTATTAATGATGTTAAAACTCTCCTGCGTGGCCAAGGAGGCGCAGCTAAAAAGGCAATATCAGTGCAAGAGGTGGTTAAGACTATAGCCAACTTTTATGGAGTAGAGGAGGGAAGTATTTATGAAAAAACCAGGCGCAAGGAGGTAGTGCGCCCTAGGCAGATGATTATGTTCTTATTGCGTGAGGATTTCCGAATATCATTTCCCACCATAGGCGATAAGCTCGGCGGCCGTGACCATACAACTGTTATACATTCCTGCGAGAAAATAAAGAACGATCTACGTTCCGACTCTATTCTCTCAAATGAACTCCACCAGATCCGCCTTATGTTGAAATGAAAAAATATTTATACAATTATTTAATGGTGGGTGTGGATAAATATGTGGGTAAGTGGTTAATAGGAGAGGGGATAGGTAGGGGAACAAGAAAGAAGAAGTGTTGATAGAAAACAACCTAGGAGTACTATACACAGGAAAGTTCGCTAGATCTCCACAACTAAAAAGGATAAGAAATACCAAAAAAGCGTTGATATTAAACATTAGTTTGAGTTATCCAGAGTATCCACAGCCCTAATAGTAGTAATAGTTTATATATAAAGAGTTATGAAATTTGAGACCACAACCGAAACTCTAAGTCAGGCGGTCGCAACAGCGAGCCGGTTTACTGAAAGAAGGGCGAATCTCCCAGTACTTGGTTGTGTACTCATAACCGCAGAGGGCTCTAGGCTCACGCTACGCGCGACTAACCTTGAGTGTGGGGTAGAGATCATTGTGCCAGCCAAAATCGCCACAGAGGGCACTGTGGCTGTACCAGCTGTAGTTTTGAACGGCTTTCTTAATAACGTAAAAAGTAAGACTATAACCACGTCATTGGTAGGTGAGGTGTTTAAGGTTGAAAGTGAGCGTGCTAACGCGTCTATTAAAACTATTCCACATGAGGACTTCCCAATACTGCCGCGCGTGTCAGCTGAAACCTCTTTTACTATCAAGGCGCCGGACTTAGTGCGCGCTATACGATCAGTAGCTTACTGCGCCTCTCTCTCGGCGGTTAAGCCGGAGCTCCAGAGTGTCCTATTGTATGGCGACGCGGGGAAATTGGTGGCTGTAGCTACAGACTCATTTAGACTTGCGGAGAAGCAGATGCCGCTTAAGTCGGGCGGCTCTATACCCCAACTATTACTACCTGCACGTAATGCAGCTGAGCTTATGCGCGTACTTGAGCAGGTTTCGGGTGATGTGGAGATTTACTACAACGACAACCAACTCTCGACCCAGGCGGAGGATATTTACTACACATCACGTCTACTAGATGGCGCATTCCCTAATTACCGTCAGATACTCCCTAAGGAGTTTAGTACCGAGGGGTTGGTACTACGTGAGGATATGTCTTTAGCACTTAAATCACTCTCGATATTTGCCGATAAGTTCGCTCAAGTATCTCTATCAATAGACCCGGTTAAGAAAACACTCTTCCTCTCCTCGCGCAACCCGGATGTGGGTGAGCAGGTCTCGACTGTTAAGGCGACCATCTCCGGCGACGCAGTGGTGATCTCGTTTAATGGCCGCTACTTGGCTGATAGTCTGCAATCAATAGTGGGGGATAGTGTACGCCTACACTCCAATGGCGCCGGCAAGCCCATGCTCATAAAAGACGCCTCCGACGACTCCTTCCTCTACCTCGCAATGCCGATGAACCGCTAGATTTAATTGTTTATATCCCCATTTTATTCACCCAATACTAATTACAAAGGACCGGCCTTTGTAATTAGTGAGGGACGGTGCCGTTGTTGGGAGGGTTCTGTCCGTTTTCATTCCCGTTTCCGTTGTTGCCATTGCCGTTATCGAAGTCGCTCGGGTTGGTCCCACCATCTATACACTGGCCTGTGCGCGGGTCTATAAAGCAATCCTCTTGGTTGCCTGTGTCTACCGCCGGCACGCCATTAGTGCCTACCCATGCCTGTACGGGGTACTCCCAGTAGCGGTACTGACTGTCGCTTATGGAATTACCGTCGCCTTGCGGGTTGGTCTTATTGACCCAGTAGAGGATGTCGTGGATAAGGCCGTCGGCCCCTGGGACCTGCCATACGCCGTTAAGTACGGGTTTGGTTGCAGGAGGCACCTCGGCGCGGGTAAACGGCTCTGCGGGCAACCTAGTGAGCGCGTAGCGCATAAACTCCGCCCATGCAGGGCCGATGATAAAGCCCGAGACGCGGCGCACCATCGGCGTGTTGTCGTTGTTGCCGGCCCACGCGCCTACTGAGATGTTGGGTGTAAAGCCGACCGTCCAGGCGTCGCGGTAGTTGTTGGTGGTACCGGTCTTGATAGCCACGTCGTGCCCAGGGAAGTTAAAGAGGTTGTTCTCGCCCAGAGGGCCGCGCGCGACAGGGTCGGATAGTACGTCAGCTATCTGCTGAGCCACTGTGGGGCTCATAACCTGCACGCCGGCTACCTGCGTGTTGTCTTCTATGACACTGCCTTGAGAGTCCTCAATTTTGAGGATGGACTGCTCCTCAAAATGGAGCCCGTTGTTGGCAAACGCGCCGTACGCGTTGGTCATGTCCAGGGGTGTTACCTCGCCGCCGCCGAGCACCAAAGTAAGGCCGTATTGGCCCGGGTCGCCCAGGGTCGAGATGCCCATAGACTTAGCCAGGCGCAAAGTGTCGGAGAGTCCCGCGAGGTAAATGGTCTTAACGGCAGGGATGTTGCGGGACTGCGCCAAGCCGTTGCGCAGGGTCATAGGGCCGACAAACGCGTCGTCGTAGTTCTGCGGCGCATAGCACGGCGGCTCGCTGTTGTAGTTGTCGTGCGGCTCGCATGCGGTCGAGAATTGGGTCGGCAAGTCGAACACGATAGTCTCGGGCGTATAGCCCTCAGCAAAAGCCTGCGCATAGGCAAACGGCTTGAACGAGGAGCCCGGCTGGCGGCCCGGCGCCATAGTCGCGACGTTGTAGGCTCCCGGTATTATCTCGTCGAAGTAGTCGCGCGAGCCGACCATTACTAATATTTGGCCGGTCTTGGGGTCGGTGGCGACCATAGCCATGTTGGTGGCGGCAAAGTCGTCTACATTTGAGAGTGCGCGACGCTTAACTATCTCCTCGGCGTGTATCTGCAGGTCGGCGTCGAGCGTGGTAGTAACCCTCCAGCCGCCGCGCTCCAGCGCCTCTGCGCCGTACTTGTCCTCGAGATATTGCTGGACGTAGAAGACGAAGTGCGGAGCGAGGATGCTGTTCTTCTTCTGCGGCTGGAAGACGGCTTGTTGCGCTTTATATCCGTCGCGCTCCTCTGCGGTTATGACACCATGCTCGTACATCTTCTGGAGTACGAGATTCTTGCGGGCCTCAAGCTGGCTGTTAATGCCTGACTCGTCGGTGCGCCATGGGTTGAGCCTGGTGGGTGAGGGGAGCATTGCGGCTAGATAGGCGCCCTCGAGCAGGGAGATGTCTGCGGCGTGTTTGCCGAAGTAGGTCATCGAGGCTTCTTCTACGCCGTAGAGCTGGCCGCCGAAGGGAGCCTGGTTGAGGTACAGCTCGAGTATCTGGTCCTTCTCCAGTACGCGCTCCATCTTAAGGGCGAGTATCCACTCCTTAAACTTGCGGATAGGGGACTTGTCGGAGGTGAGTATAGTGAGCTTGATAACCTGCTGGGTTATGGTCGAACCCCCTTGCCCCGAGAGGAGATCGCCCTGCACGAAGTTGGTCCAGATAGCGCGGGCTATCGCGGTAGGCTTGATGCCGGCGTGGGTGTAGAACTCCGGGTCTTCTATAGCGATGATAGCCTGCTGGAGGTTGGTCGAGACAGACTCCAGGGGTATTGCAGTGCGCTGCATGTCCTTGTGGAGGTCAAAGAGGAGCACTGTGCCGGTGCGGTCGTATATCTTGACCGACTGCTCGACGCGGCGGGTCTCAAGCGACCCTAGGTCTGGCAGGCTCAATGTGGCGGCAAAGATAAGCAGTCCGCCGCTGAATATAAAGCAGAGTCCGAACGCCCATACGCCCACAGACTGCCAGTTGCGGCGCGCGTAACGTGTCCAGTAATCAAATGTATCGTCTGCCCAGTCGAACGTCTTTCCAAACCGGGGGTAGAGCGCGCGGTGGGCAACCTTGTAATACTGGCGGTAGAGCGCCTTGAGGGTACGCATGCGACCATTCTACCATCGTGGTAAAGTACCGCTATGTCGTTTATGGACTTTTTTTCCAGCGATGCTAGGCCTGCGCCCCAGGCAGCAGGTAAGCTTTCTGAAGTCTTAAAAGAGCGCGGGTATATTTACCAACATACTGGCGAGCTTGGGGATGTAACTGACGGCCCTAAGCGCACTTTATATCTTGGTATAGACCCAACTGCCGACTCTATGCATGTGGGGCATTTTATGGGTCTTCTGGTGATGCGCCGATTTTTAGAAAATGGGCACAAGATAATCCTGCTTACTGGAGGGGGCACGGGCATGATAGGCGACCCAGGAGGCAAGAGTGATGAGCGCAACTTGCTCGATGCCACAACTGCGCGGATAAACTCTAAGGCCGTAGCAAAGCAGATCCGCCAGGTGTTCGGCAGTTCAAGCTTTATCGAGGAAAATAACGCGAAGTGGCTCACGAAAATAAATCTACTTGAGTTTTTGCGCGACATAGGCAAGCACTTTACCGTTAACTCGATGATAAAGAAGGATACGGTCAAGACGCGTCTTGATGCCGAGTCTCCTATGTCGTTTACCGAGTTCAGCTACTCGCTTTTGCAGGGGTATGACTTTTTGCATCTTAATAAAGAATACGGGTGCGACCTACAGGTCGGCGGCTCGGACCAGTGGACTAACATACTCTCGGGCGTAGAGTTTATACGCCGCAAGACAGGGAAGACCGTGCATGCGTTTACATGGCCATTGGTTATAAACAAGTCATCTGGTAAGAAGTTTGGTAAGAGCGAGGGTGGGGCAGTATGGCTCGATGCTCAGAAGACTAGCGTATTCGACTTCTATCAATTCTGGATTAACTCAAGTGATGCAGATGTTGAAGAATACCTTCTTAAGATGACGCTTATGCCTAAGAACGATATAGATACGGTGATGGAGGAGCAGCGCTCAAACCCTGCCGGCCGCGTTGCGCAAAGAAAACTCGCATGGGAGGTAACCAGCTTGGTGCATGGAACAAGCGAGGCTGGTAAGGCTCGCGACGCATCCGAGGCGCTCTTTGCGGGCAGGGTACCGGAAGGTATGCCGAGTGTGGCCGGAGGAAAGTTGCGCGAGGTTGTGGCCGGTATCTCAACAAGTGAGCTGCGCCGCTTGGTGGACGCAGGCGCGGTGTCTTACCTTGATAGCGGCGAGAAAATAATAAGTATAGATACCGAGATAAAAAATACTACGCTGAAGATTGGCAAGAATAGATTTATAAAAGTCGAGTAGCAAAAAACCCGGCACGTGCCGGGTTTTTTATCTAGAGAGCCTCTTCGTCGAGACCTTCCTCCTCCTCTTCATCATCGTCCTCGGTCTCCTCCTCATCCGCGCCTTCGCCGGTGGGGGAGTTGTCCAACTCAGGCTCCTCGTCTAGCATCATCTCAGGATCTAACTCTTCGTACATGGGTGCGATAACTATTTTATTAATTATTAGGACCTTAACGAATATGTTTTACCAAACTTGTCGCTAGATGCAAGGCAGGTAATCCCCACCGCAATAGCATCAAGCTCGTCGTCAAGGCGCTTGCCTGGCAAGAGGCTTATCAACTTGGGGACCATGAGCGCTATGGCCGCCTTGTCTGAGCGCCCGTGGCCGGTAACCGCAACCTTGACCTGCAGCGGTGTGTACTCATGGGCAGGGAGATTGTTGCGGGCCGCAAGGTACAAAAGCATACCACGCACAGCAGAGACGTTCATGGCCGTCTTGGCGTTATTTTCAAAATAGAGGCTCTCGAGCGCTACAGCATTGGGACCCCATTGTTCTATGAGTGCTTCAGTTTTACTGCCCAACTCTGCAAGCCGCTCGGCAAAGCTGAGTGTCGCCTTAGTGCGTATGCAGTCAGAGTGCAAGAGCTTTTCCTTGCCGGCAGTTTTCTCAAGTACAGCAACACCAAGCCGCTCGTAGCCAGGGTCAAAGGCGAGTATCCGCATAGCTTCTAGCTTAGAGCTTCTAGCTTCTAGAAGCTAGCCCCTAGAAGCTCATTTACGCTGCGTTGGTGTAAATTTGATTGACGTCGTCGTGCTCCTCGAGCGCCTCCATAAGGTTGGCGACTTTCTGGTTGTCCTCCTCGCTTAATTCAATCGGCATCGCGGCCTCGAGTACGCCCTCCGCGTTTTTAGTAAATGCCCACATCGCAGCACCTTGGTTTGCCAGAGAGCCTTCGTGCAGACTTAGTAGATGCTTTAGCTCCTGAACGGTGCGGTTGCTGTTGTCGGTGTAGGTCTCGATTATCATTGCGGTGCCGCCGGGGCCGTAGGCTTCGTAGGTTGCCTGCTCGAGCTCTACGCCGTCGTTCTTGTTAAGAGCGCGCTCGATATTGTCCTTAGGCATGTTGTCGGCCAGGGCTCGCTCGACGGCATTGCGCACGCCTGCGGCGTTCTTGTCGCCCTTGGCCTTCCTCAGCTCGACACCAATGATGCGCACGTGCTTAGAGAACAACTTAGCTTTTTGAGCATCTGTCTTTCCTTTAGTGTGTTTGAGCTTTGCCCATTTACTATGTCCTGCCATGTTGAGTTTATTAAAATCGCGATCTGCTTCGTTACGGCCTCCGATACTCCCTCACAATAGGCTCCCTATTGTCTGGTCTGTTTCTCAGCCGCGCCTCGCATCTCACCGATTTTCTATAAACTCATTTGTACCCTAAATTAGGCGCTCGTTCAAATCCTGCGGGGGAGTTTTGCCTAGATGTTTGTAGGCCAAGGCGGTTGCAACGCGGCCGCGCTGAGTGCGCTCTATAAGGCCCAGCTGCAGCAAGAACGGCTCGTGGACTTCCGAAAGGGTAGCGGGCTCTTCTGAGAGCGCCGCAGCAAGTGCGTTGACGCCAGCGGGCCCCCCGTTAAAGCGCTCTATAAGCACGGTGAGTAGTTTACGGTCGAGTGGTGTTAGGCCGAGGTTGTCTACCTCTAGGAGCCCTAGTGCGGCGTTTACTGAGCGCTCGGACAATGGTTCGCGCTTGAGCTGCGCGTAGTCGCGTGCGCGTTTAAGTAGGTAGTTGGCGGTACGGGGCGTTGAGCGCGCGCGCTTGGCAATCTCGCGCACGCCACCCTCGTCTACCTCGACGCCTAAAATATTCGCTGAGCGCTTAACGATATGTGCAATGTCGTCCTCGCTGTAAAACTCCAGGCGATACACGCCGCCCGAAAAACGCGAACGCAGTGGCGCCGAGAGGTCGGCCACGCGTGTAGTTGCGGCCACAAGCGTAAATGGCGGCAGGGGCAGCTCTATGGTGCGCGCCGAGGGGCCTTTACCGATGATGATGTTAAGGACCCCTGACTCCATAGCAGGGTAGAGCACCTCTTCTATAGAACGGGAGAGGCGGTGTATCTCGTCTATAAAAAGAATATCGCCCGGCTGCAGGTTGGTTAGGAGTGCCGCGAGGTCGCCGACGCGCTCGATGGCCGGGCCGGATGTAGAGCGGAGCGCCCCGCCCAGTTCGCGAGCTATGAGGTGGGCCAGAGTGGTCTTACCAAGCCCCGGCGGCCCGTAAAACAGCACGTGTTCGGGCGGGGTTTGCCGCTCTTTGGCGGCTGATATCAAAATATGGAGGTTGTTTTTGACTGCAGTCTGCCCGACATACTCATCCCAGCTGGCAGGACGCAGAGTCTGGTCTAGGTAGGACGCCTCGGGGGCCGGGGAGGGTGATTCCGGTTCAAATTCCTGGGGTTCTACGGTGTCGCTTGACATAAAATAGATACCATGCTAGGATACCCAATAGGCAGCACCTCCTATAGGAGGGCTTTTCTTTTGCCGCGCCGATACAATTCGGTGCAGAATAAGGCAGATTGGGAGAAGTTCACCATCAAGCAATGCGACTTTACCGTTTTGGAACCGTACCGAGGACGCCCTGGCACCCGTTTTATACTGGACCGCGGGGGTCATCCTTAGATCCGACTTCCGCTTCTGCGCTAGTCGCAGATGTGCATTGCTTGGCGGTGAACTCTTCCTAACTCATTGCAGCTAGCTGCAAGTACTACAACTGTACACCCACAGACTCCTCAACGGTAGATTGACCGTCAGGGGTTTTGTGTCTTTTAGTCGAGGTCTACGACGCGGCCGAGTTCCTCTAGGCTGGTGATGCCGCGTAATATTTTAAGAATACCGTCTTCTTGCATAGTTGGGATGCCTTGGGGTTTTGCCGCCGCGGCTATCTCGCGCTCGGAGGGTTTGGAGCGCAGTATTGTCTCTATTGCCTCGTCCATAAACACCGCCTCGAAGATACCCACGCGGCCCTTGTAGCCGCGGCCGTGGCACTCTGCACATCCCGCGGGGTTGGCGTCCCATACTGTATCAATCTTCTGCGGTACGAGCGCTTTGTCGGTAATTGTGGAGAGGTGCTTGTCTATTAAAACTTTTTCTTCCGGCGTAGCAGGGCGCTCCTTCTTACATGACTGGCACAGCTTGCGCACTAAGCGCTGCGCCAGTGCGGCGCTTACCGCCGAGGAAATAACCTTCTCGTCTACCCCGAGATCTATCAGGCGGGGAAATGAGCCTGCCGCGTTGTTTGTGTGGAGTGTGGAGAACACCAAGTGGCCGGTAAGTGCGGCGTTGATGGCCACCTCGGCCACCTCGCCGTCTCTAATCTCGCCGACCATGATAATGTCTGGGTCTTGGCGCAGGGCGCTGCGCAGTCCCTCGGCGAAGGTATACTTGCCCTTCTCTACCTGAGTCTGCACGATGCCCTGCAGGTGGTACTCGATAGGGTCCTCTATGGTGATAACCTTGCTGCCGGGCGAGTTAACCTTGCGTAGGAATGCGTACAGCGAGGTAGTTTTACCCGAGCCAGTGGGGCCTGTAGTGAGTATCATGCCGTTTGGCTTGGTGATTTCTTTCTCGAGCCGCTGCCGGAGCTTTTCCTCGAGCCCCAGTTCCTCTAGTTGCACGCCTATAGCTTTGGGATTAAGGATGCGCAGCACCAGCGTATCTGCATAGTTGCCGGGGAGGAGCGAGGTGCGCAACTCTATCTCGTCACCGCGGATTTTGATAGAAAAACGGCCGTCCTGCGCCTGGCCCTCGATGTTGAGTTTGAGGCCAGAAAGGAGTTTGAGGCGGCTGAGTGTCAGCCGATAGGTCTCATGGTCAAAGGAGAGTACATCTACAAGTACGCCATCGAGGCGATAGCGCAGGCGCACCTGGGTCTCCTCCGGCTCAAAGTGGATGTCTGAGGCGCCGGTGGAGAGTCCGCCGGCAAGTATGACCTCGAGGATGCGCGTGATGCGGTAAGCTTTCTTAAGCTCGATAGCCTCGGAGATGAGCTTGGTTATGTCCTCGGGCCCCTTAACCTTGTCCAAGAGCTGCTCCAGCTCCTCATTGGAGAGCTCGAATACCCCAGCCTTTGTCTCGGTGGCGTAGGAGAGGTCGGCGTAGCGTGTGTAGGCGCGTTTAAGGGACTCTTGCGAGCACATAAAGAGCACAACCTCGTAGCCTTGTTCTTCGAGATGGTGGACGAGTTGCTTTACTTTATCGCCCTCGGGTGCGCGCACCGCGACACTAAGCCTTTTGTTGACCTTGCCGAACGCCGCCGCCTCGGCAGCCTTAGCCTCGGCTTCTGGGATAACGCGCAGGGCGTCTGAGTTGACTGCAACCAGGGAGAGGTCCACGTACTCGACGCCGTATTTTTTGGAAAGCATCTGCGCCAGCTCCTCCTCCTCGCGCTTGCGTAGAAATTCCACCCGCTTTTCTCCCTCATCGCTAAATTCCAACATTCCCTTTATTGTACCCCAGTAGAACAGCGAAGCTGTCACGGTACAGGTACTCCTTTGCTATACTGTGCCGAATGACTAGGGTGACTTTGTCTGACTTGCCGTACTTCGCCCGCAATATCCTCGCGGCGCTTATGCTGGATGCCCACACAGGCGCCGCGACGGTACTCGCTCTTGAGGGCGACCTCGGGGCGGGGAAGACGACCTTTGTACAGGCTCTAGCCCGCGAGCTCAGTGTGCGCGAGGTGGTACAAAGTCCGACCTATGTGCTGATGAAGGTGTACCCCTTGGAACTCTCGGACGCGAGCGCCAACACCAACACAAAATTTACCAAGCTTGTGCATATAGACGCCTACCGCCTAGAGAGCCCGGAGGAGTTTGATGCTCTGCGCCCGCAGGAGTTCTTGGACGACCCTCAAACGCTTATGGTTGTAGAGTGGCCCGAAAAGCTGGGGGATAGGCTCCCAAAACCCGACATGGTACTGAAATTTTCGGCCAACAGCATGGCCCCAGAAGAGCGCGACATAGACGCGGTGTAAAATCTCCCCCAAGAGGTACAATGTCCCCATGGCTAAGGAGGGGAATAAGCGGCTCGTAGTGTTGGACACCCATGCTATTTTGCATAGGGCGTATCACGCCTTGCCGGACTTTTCCTCCGGCAAGGGCGAGCCCACGGGGGCGCTGTATGGGCTCATTACCATGCTCGTTAAGATCATCAACGATCTTAAGCCCGACTACATTGCTGCGGCGTACGATCTGCCCGGCGGGACCTTCCGCCACGCGGCCTACGACAACTACAAGGCCAACCGCATGAAGGCCGACGAGGATTTGTATACGCAGATAAACCGCGCGCGCGACGTGCTCGAGGCACTCAGTATCCCGATTTACGAGGCGAAAGGGTTTGAGGCCGACGATGTGGTAGGCACTATTGCTACGCAGGTTAAGAAGAAAAAGGGTGTAGACACGATAATTGCCTCGGGCGACATGGACACTATGCAGCTGGTAGATGGTACGCAGACGCGCGTGTTTACCCTGCGCAAGGGGCTCACCGACACGGTGTTTTATGATGAGGATGCGGTGCGCGCGCGCTTTGGTTTTGGTCCGCTGTCTATACCCGACCTCAAGGGTATTGCGGGCGACTCGAGCGACAATATTAAAGGCGTGCCGGGTGTGGGCGAGGGGAGCGCGCTCAAGCTCCTGCAGAAGTACGAGACTATCGAGAAACTGTACGCCGCCATAAAGAAAGAGGGTGTCGAGAAAGTTGCAGAGCAGACTGCGGTGCAGAAGCGGTTTGTGCAGCTGGTGGCTGACAATAAAGAGAGCGCGGAGTTTAGCAAGGAGCTTGCGACTATAAAGCGCGACGTACCTATAGAGTTTGAGATGCCAAAAAAGTCTTGGCACGACTCGGCCGACCATAAAAAAATTATGGACATGCTCGCGGAACTCGACTTCCGCTCGCTCATGCCTCGCGTAAAAGAAATGTTGGGGAATAGCTCCAGCGGAGATTCCCAGAAAAAAGTCCTCGGGTCTCCCGATGAATCCCTAGGTGAGGATTCATCGGGCCAGACTATTTTTCCGGAAACCTCCGCTGCCGCTCAAAACATCCCGCCCGAAGCCTTTCATAAGGCGGCGCTCGCTGTGTCGGTTATAGACTCAAATATCGCCGAGCCCGACTACGAGGAGATTCTGCGCATGGGCCGCGCCGAGACGTTTGATGAGGCGTACCAAAATTTACTTAAAGAAATTACCAAACACGGACAGGACTTTATCTACAATGAGATGGAGCTGCCTCTGAGCCCGGTGCTGCGCCGCATGGAGGAGAGGGGTGTGTTGGTAGACACCGGATTTCTTAAAAAACTCTCTAAGGAGTACAAGACTGAGCTCGACAAGATTTGCGCGCGGATTTATGAGCACGCAGGCGGAGAGTTTAATATCGGCTCGCCCAAGCAGCTTGGCGAAGTTTTGTTCGACCGGCTGGGGCTCGTGGCTAAAAAGAAGACGGCCGGCGGCCAGCGCTCGACCAAAGAGTCAGAGTTACAGAAGCTCGCGGGTACGCACCCAATAATCGAGGACATTTTGGCGTATCGCGAGCTCTCCAAGCTCCTCTCTACCTATATAGACTCAATACCGACACTTGTGGATGACAACAGCCGCCTCCATACGCGCTATGTCCAGATTGGCGCGGCGACCGGCCGCATGGCCTCTAAGGACCCGAATCTGCAGAACATCCCCATTAAGACCGAGCTGGGCCGCCGTATACGCCACGCGTTTGTGGCTAGCCCGGGCTATGAGCTTGTCTCGTTCGACTACAGCCAGATAGAGCTGCGTATTGCGGCGATACTTACGGGCGACGAGGGACTGTTGGAGATTTTTAGAGAGGGGAGGGATGTGCACGCGGAGGTTGCCGCGCGCGTCTTTGGCCTGGACAGCACGCTGGACGCGCGTGAGCAGCGCCGCCGCGCCAAGGTTATTAACTTTGGCATCCTCTACGGCATGGGTATTACTGCGCTGCAGCAGGGCCTGGGCACCTCGCGCGGCGAGGCGCAGGCTTTTTACGACCAGTACTTTGCGGCGTTCCCCAAGCTGGCGATGTATATAGAGGAGACAAAGGCTATTGCAAACCGCCAAGGATACACCGAGACTATGTTTGGCCGCCGCCGCTACTTAGACGGCATCAAGTCGCCCATACCGTACGTGCGGGCCGCTGCCGAGCGCATGGCTATAAACGCACCGATGCAGGGCACGCAGGCCGACGTTATCAAGCTTGCGATGATTGAGCTTGGGAAGATACTCACCGATGACATATACATGCTCCTGCAGGTGCACGACGAGTTGGTGTTTGAGATAAAAGAAGACAAGGTTAAGGAGTTTGCGCCTAAGATAAAAAAGATTATGGAGGAGGCGATGCCGGCTGATATGACCAAGGGCGTGCCTATTGTGGCCGACGGCAAGCACGGACCCAATTGGGGCGAGATGAGCAAGATATGATCCCGACTTATGCAAAACAAAGCTTGAAAGGGTACTCGATTTTTTTGCTAAAAAATCGCTCAGTCCTCGCACCGTCGTGCTGCGGAGCCCCTTTCAATCTTGTTTTGCATCCGTCCAACCTATGTTAAAAGTCTTAGTCGGTAAAAAGGCAAAGGGCGAGGAGTTGAAATGGGATAGCATTTCGGCTGATGAACTGCGCTCGCTTGCCTCTACCTCGGACATGTTCGGCGGCACGAGCACGTTTGTGCTGTCGGGCGTTTTGTATAGCGAGCGGGGTGAGGAGTTTTTGGAGCTGGCCGACGCGCTTTTGGAGTCGCCGCACGAGTTTATTTTTGAGGAGGAGAAGCTGCTTAAAGCAGAGACCGATGCGCTGACCAAACTCGGGGCAAAGATTGAGATTGTTAAGGCCGAGAAGAAAGCATTTACCTTTGACCAGTACGGCGTTGCGACTGCCTTGGGCAACAAAGATAAAAAAAGATTGTGGCTCGGACTGATGCAGAGCTTTAGGGCAGGGGAGAAGGCCGAGGCAGTGGCCGGCCTCATGGCCTGGAAGGCCCGCCAGATGCGCGACGCCAAGCTGTCACGCGAGCTTGTGGCGCTGTATCACGACAGTCACCGTGGTGCCGGCGATTTGGAGCTTTTGCTGGAGCGGTTTGCTTTGAAACTTTAGTTTTTAAATGAGGCTATAGCCATCCTTAGCAGCTCGCGCTTTTCCAAGTGCTTTTTCCAGAGGCTATTGGTGCGGTTGCCGTTTATGTAGACGCCGGGCGAGAACCCTATCTCTTTTTGAAACTTTATGAGATTTTCTTTTCCAATAATAACTACCTCATTTGGAAATACTACGCGGGAAGTAATAGTAAAGTCTGATAATAGCCTCGAAACCAAGGCGAGAATTTGGGTATTTTTCTGATACCCCCGTACCTTTCTGGCGTTTTCTTTTTGCCTGAAATCCATACATCCCTCATCATCGAAGAAGGCTTTTAGAAACGCCCGCTTGTGCTCCGTCGGCATACGCGTAATTTGCTCCAAAAGCTCCTGCGATTTCTGTTTTAAATAAGCCCCAAGGGCTACATTGAAATAACTAATACGCGACACGCCTGTCAGCTTGTTGAGATAAAGTGCGGGAGGAAATTCATATATTTCTTTCATGTTTCGCTCGACTTTTTCCAATAGTGCCTTGCTCCTATTATTGTATGCGCATCGGCTCTTGGTTATTTCTCCATCAAATATAAGATGCGCTACCAACGAGACAAGGCTGGTCGTCCAACGGTCAAATTTTTTAAAACTTCGAAGACTTATACCGCGTCTTTTATCAGCAATTTTTGCTATATGCCTCAAATTTTGAGCGTATTTTTTTTCAAGCCTGGCGGGGCTCAACGGCATATCGCGCACATGGAAATACACCGATGTCTTGGGCCGACCGGTAATTTTTGCGATTTCAAGGAGGGAGTAATCTTGTCTGCGCAGCTCTACGCAGCGCTCCTTGAAAGTTTTCATGTGCGCCCGGAGGGTTACGATCCCCCGACCTTCTCCTTAAAAGGGAGCCGCTCTACCAACTGAGCTACGGGCGCAACTGCCTTTATATTATACCAGACACCGGTTCGAGTATCAATGCTGACATGAATAAGATCAGAACAATGGCACTATAGCAAGAAATGGTCATTTATTGTAGAGTGGGCGGCCTTTTCAAGACAGCAGCGTAAACAAGGCGATGCCGCAGGCTACGCCCACATTAAGCGACTCTTTTTTTCCGCGCATGGGGATTTGCACCGCTACGTCGCAATGTTTGAGTGACTGTTTGGAAATACCGCGCACCTCGTTACCCATGACTATCGCGAGCTTCTCATGTTTCTTGGGCTTGTAGTCAAAGAGGTTTACCGACGTGTCGGTCAGCTCGACGGCGACTATCGTGTAGCCCTCGGCCTTAAGCTTTTTAAGAGCGAGGGAGAGCTGCTTGGTGTGCGTGTAGGGGATGAACTTCTCGGCACCCAGCGAGACTTTTATAAAATCGCGGCGCTCACGGCCCTTAGGGTCCAGATGGTCGGGCGTATAGCCGCTAAGGATGATGCGGCCGACCCCTGCACCGTCGGCGGTGCGGAACATGCTCCCCACATTGTGGGAGCTGCGGATATTGTGGAGCACGAGTACCGGCATGAGCCGAGCGTATCAGATTTACAGCGGCAAGTCGCGGGCGAAGGCGCCGGCACCCGAGATAAGCAGGGAAAAGCAAATGGCTCCCATGAGGCCAGCGGCGAGCGGCGATATGGGGTAGAACTTCTCGAGCATGTGCGGCCACCACTTGTAATACACCGCGTACTTAATGGTGCCCAAGGCTCCTATAAGCGCCGCAACCTGTGTGTACCAGCCGGCAATAAACATAAGGCCGAGTGTAATCTCGAAAAACGCGGCAAGGTAGGGCACCCAGGCGCGTGAGCCGACTACTGGTACTTCCACATTCGCGAGGCGCTGTGCATGGCGCCAGGTGCGGATGCCGAGGCCAATAAACACGAGCCCTATCACAACGCGCAGGATAGTCGGTGCCAGGAAGGGGAGCAGGAGGCCGGGGAATACATTGAGCATAAATTTAGTAGTTAGCGGCTGGGATGTTGGGGTTGGGTTGGCCTACCTGGGGGCCGTACGAGTTGCCGGGGCCTACGGGCGCCGGCGGGGCCAAGAAGAGCCCGCGCAAGTCTGCACGCTCCGGCCCGCCGTTGGCGAACCAGAGGATTATTAAAATAGCTATCATTCCCAATACCGAGAGGGCTGCTTGTCCGGCCGTTTGGCCTGGTGCTTTATGTTCTTCGTCTGCCATTGATTAATTGTACCCGAGTTTTATAAGTTCCTCCTGCGCCACCTGCGCGTCGCTCCACACCTGCTTAGTACCATTGGGGCCCATGATGTAGGGGTCGGTGCCCTTGCCGGTTATCAGTACAGCATCGTCCTGATCCTTTGCTTCTTTTATAGCTTCGGCGATTGCTTGGCGGCGGTCCAGTATTATGCGTGGCTGGCGGTTTTTAAATCCGGCCGAGAGCTCCCCGACGATCTTCTTAGGGTCCTCGTCGTACGGGTCCTCGTCGGTGAGTATTGCGATGTCGCACATAGCGTCGGCTATGGCGCCCATCTCGGGGCGCTTCCACGTATCGCGCCCGCCGCCTGTCGAGCCTAGTACGCATATAAGTCTCTTGCCCGCGCCCGCGTATGTCTCGTACAGGGCCTTGAGCGAGTCGGGCGTGTGCGCGTAGTCCACCACCACAGCAAACGGCTGGCCCTGCTCAACTCGCTGGGCGCGGCCGGCCACAGGCTCTACGTGCTCGAGCGCCTGCTGCATCTTCTCCACCGAGAGTCCGAGCGTCTGCCCAAGCGCGAGCGTGGCGAGGCAGTTTTTTAAGTTAAAGAGGCCGGGCAGGGGGACGCTGAACAGTACGCCCTTCCAGAGAAAGCGCACACTTTTGTCGTCGGCGGTGTAGGGTTCGGCATCGGCGAGCGAGAAGGGCGCCTTGATGTCGGCCTCGACCGCTAAAAATTGCGCGCCATACGCATCGTCGGCGTTAGCTACGATAATGCGCGGGCGCTTGGGGGAGGAAGCAACTGCGCGCGCGAGCGAGAGTTTGGCGTCGGCGTACGCCTCGAGAGAGCCGTGCCTCTCTATGTGCTCGGGGGCGAGGTTGGTAAAGACAAGCGCGTCCAGCTCGAGCGCGGCGTGGCGGTGCTGTATGGCGCCCTCGCTTGTAAGCTCCACCACTGCGTGCGTGCATTTGGCATCTACCGCTTGGCGCAGAAACTGCTGGATAAGCCCCCGCCCCGGCATAGTCATCTTAAATAAGTTGCGCTCGACTGCATCGCCAACCATAAAGCGTATGGTGGAGGCGAGCGCCACACGGTGGCCCGTTGAGGCAAGTGTGTGGCGTATAAGCTCGGCGGTGGTGGACTTGCCTTTGGTGCCCGTAACTCCGATGACAATAAGTTTGCGTGAGGGAAAGCCGTAGTACCACGCACTGCCGTGCGCCCACGCCAAGTGGTATAGGTCGAGCGTCCAGCGAGGAGTGAGGGAGAGTATAAAATTCTTCATCTATATTTTATGCGGTGTTGCGCGAACCTAGTCGGCGCAGGGCCGCACCCAACCTCTCTTTAATATTGCCCGCGCCCTCCTGGCCTATGGCGCGCACCGCGTCGCGACACTCCTGCGCGCGGTAGCCTAGCGCCATGAGCGCCTCGATAACCTCGCCGTCATCGCCTGAAATGCCAACCTCTTGGGGCGCGGCCGACTGCTCGAGCGAGAACTTGTCGCGCAGCTCGACCACGATACGCTCGGCGCTTTTCTTGCCGATACCGAACACTTTGGTAAGAGCCCCGGCGTCGCCCGCGGCAATGGATCGCTTGAGGCTCTTGATGTCTGAGACGTTGAGTACTCCCAAGGCTGTCTTAGGGCCCACGCCCGAGACCGAGGTGAGCTGCCTAAAGAAGGAAAGTTCTTCCTGGGTGGCAAAGCCGTAGAGGTCCAGAGCGTCCTCGCGCACCGAGGTGTGAATGTAGAGAGAGAGGTGTGTGCCCGGCAGGGTGGTAAGGGTGTAGAAGGGGACCCGTACCGCATAGCCCACGCCGCCCACCTCAATAAGGCCCATGCCGTCTGTGGAGCCTCCCCAGGCGCCCGTAAGCTTGCCTATCATGCATATAAGTTTACAGGGAATAGAGGTTAGGTGCTAGCTAAAACCTATAACCTATTGCCTAAAACCTTTCAGTGGGGTAGTATCCGCATACATATGGCAATTACCAAATCAGCAAAAAAGGCCCACCGCCAGTCCCTGCGCAAAAAGGCCCAGAACGCCAAGCGCCGCGACGGCTTGCGTACGGCTATGAGGACCGCCCGCACGGGTACTAAGGGCGATGCCAAGACTCTCTCGGAGGCCTACAAGGCGATTGATAAGGCTCTGAAGTCCGGCATCATCAAGAAAAACACGGCGGCCCGTCGCAAGGCACTCGCCTCCAAGCTCCTCAAGAAGGCATAATCAAAAACTCCCCAACTGGGGAGTTTTTGATATATAGTCCTTACTACGCCTTCGTCGTTCAATGGATAGGATGCCTCCCTCCGAAGGAGGCGATGCAGGTTCGATTCCTGCCGAGGGCACAACGTTTACTAAAAGCGAGTTTCGGGTTAATCTTGGCCCTATCGCTCCCGTCGTTCAATGGATAGGACGCAAGCTTGCGGAGTTTGTGATGTAGGTTCGATTCCTACCGGGAGCACAAAAGACAGAAACACCACCCCTGCGGGTGGTTTTCTGCTTTTGTGCTAGCCGGAGAGATGTTTTGCACTGGCAAAACCGCGAGGCAGGGTCGTGCGGCAAAAATGCGACGGCATTTTTGAACGCCTGACCACAAAGTGCTGGCCGGTTCTACAATCCAAATAGCTCAGCGAGATGCTCGCCCAGATGGGCCTCCTGCTCGACTTCCTCGGCGTGGCGGCGCATAAAGGCGCGCACGTTCTGCGCGCGGGTCATAGTGCCGAGCGGTATGACAAGCTGCGGCGAGAATATTCCGTTTGTAGTGAGCAGCATACGCGCCTCGTGGCGCTCATCCTCGGCCTGTATCCAAAATGACTGTATCGAGGCAAAGCGGTAGAGCGTGCCGTCCAGAGAGACGCCGCGGCTGTCTAGGCGCACCCAATGCTCGCGCGGGCCGCGTGCGACAAGGGTTGCCATCGAGCCTATGCCTATCAAGATGATGAACGCCAGGAGTATGTTGCCGAAAAACAGCGAGATGCCCGCGGCGGCAACGGCGCCCAGCCCCAAGCCCCAGTACCAGTCGGTACTGCGCTCGCGATGCTCGTGCGTTTCTACCTGCCACGATATAGCTTGTCCTTGCTGTCTGTCTTCTTGGTCGGCCATTGCTGTAAGTATACCTCCTGCGCTAGTATGACCGCATGAGTATTTCACTTATTCTGGCGTGGGCTTGCGCGATAGCGGTGTCTGTCTTAGGCGCTACTTATTGGGCACGCCGCTCAGACCGCCCAGACGCACTAACAGCACTCTTTATAACCCTGGTGCTGGTCTCTAACCTCGTCGCGGCAAAGATTGTCGGCTTTAACTTCCTTATCACGACGCTGTACGCCCCGGCCGCGACCGTCTTCTTCTCGGTTACGTTCCTCTTGTCCGACATTATCAACGAGCGCTTCGGCCGAGCCGAGGCCCAGCGCGCTATCGGCATGGCTGCATTGGCGCAGGTCGCCTTCGTTGCGTTTACCTACATCGCACTCGCGGCGACGCCGGCGCCGTTCTTCAATGGGCAGGTCGCCTTCGAGGTAGTTCTCTCGGCCGTGCCGCGCATCGCGCTGGCGGGGCTCGTAACGTTCTTTATCAGCGAGACGCTCGACGCGTACCTCTACTCATGGTTTAGGAAGAAAACCGAAGGTAAGCACCTGTGGATGCGCTACACGTTCAGCTCTCTGCCCGCGATGCTCATAGACAGCATCTTGTTTGTGACGCTCGCGTTTGCCGGCGTGCAGCCACTCTTGCCGCTCATCATTGGTCTGACTGTTATTAAATACCTGGTGGGACTCGTGAATGCGCCCCTTATGTACGCAGCGCGCGCAGTCCTACGCGAGGAGAAGAAATAAAAATCTCTCTATATATTTAATGGCATATATTGTAAGTTAGTAAGGAGGGAGGAGTGGCTGAGCGGTCTAAAGCACCGGTCTTGAAAACCGGCGTGGGGCGACCCACCGTGAGTTCGAATCTCACCTCCTCCGCATTTGTAAAAATACCGACTTATGTCGGTCATTTTTATAAACGGAGATAGGGTGAGATTCGAACAGGGAAGGGGTCGGGAAACCAACCGGTTTCCCGTGGCGGAATATGCAAACCGAGGGGTTTGCAAGCGCAAGCGTACAAGGTACGCTGAGCAGTGAGGTTCTCACCCCCTCCGCCGAGATTTTTAAGGAGTAGTATGTGACTATAAAAATCCAAGTGCACTTGGTTCCTATCAAGGTGCCGCCAATATGGCCATCTAATACCCGTAGGACGTGTATTGACATAAAAACGCTCTACGGGTAGGATAGTGACATGAGGGTCCATTTTTCCAATCAGGGCAATCTCCGCAACCTACAGAGCTTTATAAAAGCTCTTGATTTTAGCGAACCGGAGAAGCTGGAAATTACGATACACAATAAGTGGGTGACTGTGCATCCGGCAAATCTTGCATTAGCCGCCGCTCTTGCCCTGCGGGTCGGAAAGGATAATGCGCAGATAGTCGGCACTATTCCGGGCACTGGTGCGTATTTAGATGAGGCTGGACTGTATGACCTTTTAAAAACACCGTCGCCTTTTGCCTACGACAAGAAAGAAAAGGCCGGCAGACTTGTGCCTCTTACTGTCATAAAGACAGCAGAAGACCAGTCGCGGTTTATTGCTGATATGGTGCCGCTCCTGCATCTCTCGGAGGAGAATGCCACTGTGGTAAAGTATGTTCTCGGTGAGTTGGTACGTAATGTCTTAGAGCACGCCGGTGCTCCCAATGGTGCTGTGGTTACAGCACAATATTACAAGAAAACCAATCGTGTGAGCATTGGTATCTGTGATACAGGAATCGGGATTTGGAGGAGTATGCAGGAATATTGGCATCCGGGGACGGATACTGAAGCGCTCCGTCTGGCGTTAACGCCGGGTATTACAGGAACGACGCGCAGAGAGGGTGGTACAGCTGAAAATGCAGGTGCAGGTTTATTTTTTATCAAATCTATTGCAAAGATAACTCGCAATTATTTTGCAATCTATAGTGGCAAGGCAGAGTACACTTTGTTGAAGCACGATAAGCGCGTAAAGGACATGCCGCGGCTCTACGCTGACCCGACCCGCGATCCGCACCGGGAAACAAGCAACGCGCCGTCTTTCCAGGGGACATTAGTGGCAGTGGACATATCTCTTAATGAGACGCCAGAGTTTAATAGTCTGTTGGCAAATATTGGAGAGGTGTACGATAAGGCTATACGTGAGCGCAAGCGCGCAAAATATCGAGTCCCTAAATTCATATGAAAAAACACTTTAAAATGCGCGAGCTTGTGGGGGAATTTGCGGAGAACAAAGATATCGCACGGAAGTTGCGGATTGAGGAAGTTATGCCAGCTCTGTCAAAGGGTCATACTGTCGTTTTTGATTTTGCTGGCGTACAAGGCGCCACCCAGTCATTCATTCACGCACTGATTAGCGATCCGATCCGTGAATTAAGAAATGTCGCCTTTGACAATTTGGCATATCAAAATGCCAATGATGAGATCCGGGAAATAATTTCAATTGTGTATAGGTATATGCAGGAGAGTCTTGGCGAGGGGAAGGGAAATACCCATGAGTAACTGCACAGCAAGGTGATGAAATATCTCGGTATAGATTACGGAACAAAAAAGATAGGCGTCGCTGTAAGCGATGAGACGGGGTTTTTGGCGTTCCCTCTAGGCACAGTTAAGGCGGGGCCGGGCGCCTTGGAGGAGGTGGCGAGTATTGCCCGCGAGAACGCAGTGGGCAAGATTATCATCGGCGAGTCGCGCGACAATAATGGTCAGCCCAACGATGTAATGGAGGATATCGAGCAGTTTAAGAAAGACATCGAGGGGCTTACGGGCCTTGTCGCGGACTACGAACGGGAGTACTTTACCTCAACCATGGCGGCACGGCAGTTTGCTCCGATTGAGAAGTCGCGCAAGCAGAATCCCTCCCATGCTAATCTTGATGCATCGGCCGCCGCACTCATACTGCAGAGTTACTTGGACAAGAATAAAAAATAAGCATGGAACCTATTTCAATTGATGATGTTAAGAAGGTGGAGATAACCGTAGGCGAGATACTCTCCGCCGAGCGCATTGAGGGCAGCGACAAGCTCCTGAAACTCAGTGTCAGTTTCGGCGAGACCGCTCCCCGCCAGGTGCTCTCGGGTATCGGCCCTTATTTTGAGGATATTCAGGTGCTGGTAGGGAAGCGCTCTCCGTTTGTCACCAACCTTGCACCCCGCATGATGATGGGCCTTGAGAGCCAAGCGATGATACTCGCGACGGGCGGGCATGGCGACGAGCCGTTTAATTTGTTTGAGACACAGGCGTCAGCGGGCGCCAAGGCCAA
>CAYHLQ010000004.1:0-26753 GCA_964357485.1 uncultured Candidatus Saccharibacteria bacterium
AGACGCCGTTGGTGACGGTGCCTGCGTTGCCGGAGACGTTGCCAGTAACATCGCCGGTGAGATTTCCAACAACTCCGCCGTTAGCATTAATCTGGCCGCCTACGTTAAGGACACTGCTGATGGTCGAGGAGCCCGTGACTGCAAGTGCGGTGGTGGTGGCGCCGACTGCGGTCAGGCCGCCGTTGAAGGCAAGCTGGGTGGAGGTGGCGTTGTTAATGAAGGGGTAGGCAAAGGTAGCGTAGTTCCCTGCTGCCTGGTAGTCGGTGCCGGCGACGGCGGCTACAACAGAGCCGCCGGAGGTGGTCTTGAGCAGGCTGCCGGACAGTATGTTTGATATGGCGAGGCTCGTGGTAGTGGCGTTGGTACCCGTTGCATTGGCAAAGACGAAGTTACCCGTGAGCGTGGTGGAGGCCAAGGTAGCGCCGGTGGCGGTCAGGCCGTTCGAGAAGTTGATTGATGTCGAGGTTGCATTGCCGACGAACGGATAGCCAATAGTGTTGGTGATGACGCCAGTGCCCGAGTTGTAGGAGATGCCGGCACCGGCAGACAGCAGGCCACGCGCCACGGAGGAGAAGTCGGACACCTGCGACGCGGTGATGGAAAGATTGGAGAGTGTCGTAATGGAGGCGATGCTCGTAGTAGCCGCCAACTGGGTGATGAACCGCGGGTCAAAGAGGCTGTTGAAGGTTGTCGTGTAGACACCGTTGGTGACGGTGCCTGCGTTGCCGGTAATGGAGCCGTTGATGGTATTGGAGAAGGTATTGGTGCCGGAGAAGGTATTGTCGTTAGCGAGGAGGGTGGTCGAGGCGATGATGATGTTTGCTGTGCCGTCGAAGGTGACGCCGTTTATAGTGCGGCCGGTCTGGAGGGCGGTTGCAGTAGACGCATTGCCGGTGAGATTTCCAACAACTCCCCCGTTGGCATTAAGAACACCGCCGACGTTAAGCACGCTGCTGATGGTTGAAGAACCAGTGACAGCAAGTGCGGTGGTGGTGGCGCCGACTGCGGTCAGGCCGCCGTTGAAGGCCAGCTGCGTGGAGGTGGCGTTGTTAATAAATGGGTATTCAAATGCTGAAGCGCCCGCAGCCGCATAGTCAACGCCCGCAACGGCGGCTACAACAGAGCCGCCTGCAGTCGTTTTAAGAAGCGCACCCGATATGCCGGTGATGCCGAAGGTTGTGGTGGTGGCGTTGGTGGTCGAGGCGGTGGCCGCATATATGGTAGTAGCCGTCAGTGCCGTTGTAGAGGCATAGTCTATGGACGCGCCGCCGAATACGCCGAGCTTGGCGAGCGGATTTGCAAGCGTGGTGGTGGATGAGCCGCCGATGACCACCTGGTTGGTGGTGGTAGAGAGACGCACGCCCGATCCGTTGAAGAAGGTCCAGTTGGCATCAGAGCCGCCACCGCCGCTCGACTGGTCGGTGCCGCAGCTAAAGGTGCCGTTATTCCACAAGAGCTTGTCTACCGAGGTGTTGCAGGTTGAAAGCCCAGCGCCGTAGAAGGAACCAGACACCGAGAGCGCGGTCGAGGATGCGTACGGCAGGACATTGGACTCGGTTGCGGTCGAGGTGATAGCGCCGGCGATAGCGAGCGTCGAGGCCGCGTTGATAGCGCCGCCAACATTTAATACAGAAGATATGGTCGTAGAACCAGTGACAGCAAGTGCGGTGGTGGTGGCGCCTACAAATGTTGCGCCGCCGTTGAACGCTAGCTGGGTGGAGGTGGCGTTGCCGACGAACGGATAGCCGATGGTATTGGTGATAACGCCCGTGCCCGAGTTGTAGGAGATGCCGGCACCGGCAGACAGCAGGCCACGTGCCGTGGAGGAGAAGTCGGACACCTGCGACGCAGTGATGGAAAGGTTAGCAAGTGTCGTGATGGAGGCCACAGACGTGGTAGCCGCCAACTGGGTGATGAACCGCGGGTCAAAGAGGCTGTTGAAGGTTGTCGTGTAGACGCCGTTGGTGACGGTGCCTGCGTTGCCGGAGACGTTGCCAGTAACATCGCCAGTGAGATTTCCAACAACTCCACCGTTTGCATTGAGTGCGCCGCCGACGTTAAGGACGCTGCTGATGGTGGACGAGCCCGTGACAGCGAGTGCGGTGGTGGTGGCGCCGACTGCGGTCAGGCCGCCGTTGAAGGCTAGCTGCGTGGTGGTGGCGTTGGAGATGAAGGGGTAAGCAAAGGTGGCGTAGTTCCCTGCTGCCTGGTAGTCGGTGCCGGCGACGGCTGCGACAACAGAGCCGCCGGAGGTGGTCTTGAGCAGGCTGCCGGACAGTATGTTTGATATGGCAAGGCTCGTGGTGGTGGCGTTGGTGGTAGAGGCGGAGGAAGCAAAGAGCGAGGTAAAGGTGTTATGGGCATTAAAGTTGTTCTGCGTGGTGGTGGAGAAGGCGGTAGTAAAGACGCCTGTGGTGCTGTTGTACGCCAAGGGGTATACCGCAGAAAGGCTGCTGCTCGATATCTTGTTATTAAAGACGCTCCAATCGGTTGCTGTGAGCTTGCCGGTGTTTGATGCCGAGGCTAAGGGCAGATTGAAGGTGATGATGTCGCTTGATGCAGTGATGGTAAAGTCGCTGCCGTTTGTCGAGGTGGCAAATGTAATGGTCGTACCGGTTTGGGTCTGGCCCAGAGGGCCTATAGCGGTGATGTTGCCCGCGCCGGCGCCGCACGCAGATCCTGTGCCGGATACCGTGCCCGATGAGTTTATCTGCAAGCACTGGGTCGAGCCGTTCGTGATGCCGGAGATGATGAGGTTGGTGGTAGAGGCAATGGTTGTCGAGAGACTGGTCGTCGTTGCGTTGGTACCGGTAGCATTGCCGAAGACGAAGGCACCCGTAAACGTAGTAGAGGCGGATGAGAGTCCTCCATTAAACGCGATGAGTGTCGTCGTTGCATTGGACGGGAACGGATACCCCGCAATGCTCGGCGTACCAGTGAGCTGGCTGTACGGCAGCGAGAGGTTCGCCAGCGTCGTAATGGAGGCAATGCTTGTAGTAGCCGCCAACTGGGTGATGAACCGCGGGTCAAAGAGGCTGTTGAAGGTGGTCGTGTAGACGCCGTTGGTGACGGTGCCTGCGTTGCCGGAGACGTTGCCAGTAACATCGCCAGTGAGATTTCCAACAACTCCACCGTTTGCATTGAGTGCGCCGCCTACGTTAAGGACGCTGCTGATGGTGGACGAGCCCGTGACTGCAAGTGCGGTCGTGGTGGCACCTACAAATGTTGCGCCGCCGTTGAATGCCAGCTGGGTGGAGGTGGCGTTGGAGATGAAGGGGTATGCGAAGGTGGCGTAGTTGCCTGCTGCCTGGTAGTCAGTGCCAGCGACGGCGGCAGTTACTACCCCGTTAACAGTCTTGAGCAGGCTGTTTGATATGCCGGAGACGACAAGGTTGGTCGAGGAGCTGGTCGTAAACTGCGCCGTAGTACCCGAGATTGCGGTAGTTGATGCGAAAGCGACCGTAAGAACATCGGTCGTCTTGTTGTATGTAAAGCCTGCATCGCCGCCGAACGACCCCGAATCGTTGTACTGCACATAGGTGTTGTTGCCGCCGGGAGAGCCGGAACCGGCAGTGGAGTCGTCGTCATCGCAGACAATGTTGCCGGACGAGTCCGTAGTGAGCTTGCCGTCATTGCCGTAGATGCTGCAATTGAGATTCTTGAGTGCCAAACCCGCAAACGTCGAGGTTGCAGTAGTAGATGCGTATGGCAGGACAAGCGCGCCCGTAAGCGTGCCGCCCGTAAGCGCAAGATATGTAGCCGAGATATCAGGTATGTCGCTCGCGGTAAGGCTGGAGAAGTCCGATAGCGTGCCGCCTCCGCCGCCCGAGCCGTGGTCAGCAATGGTGTCTTGCAAGCGGAGTATCTGGCTGTTAAGAAAGTCGTAGGTTACAAAATTGCTTAAGTCGGCAGAATCTACGGCACCAGTGCGCTCGACAGTGCGCTCGATGACCGGGTAGGTATTGGCGACATTGGTGACAAAAGTCTGCGTTGTGGTTGTCGCAGCAACAAACGCAGACGGTACCTGTGCCTGGCTTTTATCCGCACCTGTTGCCGGCACAACCGCAATGTCGCTGGCAGGCGCAAATAGCGCCGCGATCTTTTTTAGGACGTCACCAAAAGAAAAAGTTGTTGTCGAGAAAAACGGAGACTCGACGCGGGCTACTGCGGCCGAAAGATCACCGCTCCCGCTGATGCGCGACATAATCGCACCCGAAGCAAGTGCCGAGCTGCCAAGCAAGATACTCAAGAGCAGCGCCGCAGCAGCATGCCTCGGGAGCGAGAACGAGGGCAAGTAGGCTGCTATACGGCTGCGAACTTTCTCAAAGGGCGAGGCGTTTGCGTTTGCAAACAACCGCGACTCGCTCAAACGCTCGGCAGCCAGGACCTCGGCGCGCGCCGCGCGTGCCGCCTCGCGCTCAGTCTCAAAACGCGAGAGTGACGCGGGGCTTACATACCATTGGCCTTGGTGGCGGACTCCCTCGAGCTTGCCCTCGCGGCAAAGCCGGCTTACATAGTCCGGCGCGCATTGCAAAATCTTAGACGCCTTGCGGGCGTTAAGCATGGGTGCGCCGTCGGTTGAAAATATTTTTTTACCGGGGGTCATTTTGGCCGAAAAGTCTTTTGTTTGAACGGAAAGTTCGTGTGCCCTGATACGATAATTGTAAGCCCTATATGTATCTCATCGCATCTACTAGGCAAAATAGTGTGGATATACAAGCAAAAAAGCTTCCCAAACAAAAAATTGTGAGGTATTTATATTTTCCCAGGGTTAGGAGTAATTTTGCTTAATAAAACAAGCTATATCGTCTATATATATGCAAATCTCGGATACACGATAGGAGTAATTTTAGAAGCACTTCTCGCCTATATTCTATTTTTAGATCTTTTAAAAAGAGTAATTTATATAAAAATTGTCTTAGTTTAGAGGGCAAAGCCGGTAATAGGAAAATTTTACCAGCTTTTTTGATACTACTGATAGTTTCTAGTTAGACCGCCTATCTTGTTTTTAAATAAATATAATATCCCGAGGTATCCGTAATTCCTTTTTAAACAAAGCTTTTTCGGAGAGAAAATAAAAGCCGAGATTTTCATCTCGGCTTTCCTGTCTACTTATATGACAGTATTTTGTAAAAAATTTACCGCTTCTGCCTACTATAAGTAAAATTTGACACTTTTTATTTTATGATGCCGAAACTACCAGTGGATAACATATCCGACACTTGCCTCCTTTCCTGCCTCGCTGACGATAGTCGCTGATACAAAATTGGACACGAAGGCTGTTGCGGCTATGGTTAGTACGGCAAGGGCAGCAAGGCTCAGATAAGGAAACTGTCTTGTGTGCGTGCCATGGGCGTGTAGAGCCTCATGTATAGGTGTGTGCGAGTGGCGCTCCACTTCTTCGCGTACTGGCATGCGCGTTACAACAGGTATCGAAGAGGAGGTGTCGTCGGCATAACGCAAGCCTCCTGTCTCTTCTGCAGTTGGAGCAAGAGCATGTATAGGGATACGCCTCTCATTCTCCTCTACAGCCGGCACATACGGAGCGTGGTGGATCTCCTGCACAACTGACTGCACTTGTATTGGCTCAGCAATCTCTCGCTCTGTATGTATAACAATAGGCTCTGCTGCTACTTCTGTTTCTTCTACTTCTTTGATTTCTTCAACAATTTTTGCTGCAATAGGTTCAAGTACAACAGGCACCGGCTCTACTGCCGCAACTTGGACAGGAGCTTCTTGCTGTACAGGAGCCGGCGCAGGAGCTTTGCCTAAATATCTGTCAAGCGACTCCTCTTCTATATACCAAGCGCGGCCGACCTTCTGCCCGGCGACCTTCTTGCCGCGGATAAGCTGGCCCATATAGTCGCTATGGTAGCCGTGCTCGCGTGCGGCGCGGCGCGTCGAGATGTATCGCTTGCCCGATATTTCTAGTTCATCCATACAAGTAGTATAAGGTATCTCGTCTAAAGTATAAAGGGCACCCTCTCGGATACCCCATATCTCGCCTTTCCTTCCCTTTATACTTTATACCTGTCCCTCTATATTATCCAGAAGCGCTTTCCTAAGGGCTTCTGGATTCGCAGAGCCCTTAGACTCCTTCATCCCCTGTCCCAGCAGGAACTGGAGCGCAGCCGCCTTCCCTGCCTTGTAGTCAGCAGTGACAGCCGGGTTGGCATCAATGACTTTCTGGGCTATCTCTTTAAGTGCCCCTTCATTACTCTCTTGCTCGTACTTTTTTATAATCTCTGCCAGGTCGCCGCCGTTTGCGAACACATCTGCAAGTGCGTCTTTTGCTCCGCGAGAGGAGAGCAAGTTCCCGGCTATTGCGTCAAGCATAGCGTTAAGGCCTTGGGGTGTAATGTTGGCGAGCCCCGCATCGCCGGACTTTGCCACAAGGCCGGTCAAGTCAGAGCCTATGTAGTTGGCGGCAAGCGCCTTGTCGCCGGTCACACTATCAAACAACCTGCCGTACCGGTCGTCCTGTACAAACATCTCTGCATACTCAGGCTTGGCGCCGGCTACAACATAGCGCATGCGCTTGTTCCACGGCAGTTCAGGCAACGCACTACTTAGTGCCTCGGCGGAAAACTCGGCGATCTCCGACAGTTTCAATTTAGGCAGGTCCGGGTCCGGGAAGTAGCGGTAGTCGTGGCTGGACTCCTTTTTGCGCTGAACATACGTAGCTTGCTTAACCTCGTCCCAGCCGAGAGTCTCTTGCATAACCACCCCTCCCTCGTCCAAGAGCTTACTCTGCCGAGCTATCTCGTAGGCAATAGCCCGCTCGACAGAGCGGAAGGAGTTGAGGTTCTTGACCTCAACTTTGGTGCCAAGGCTATCGGTAGCACTGACAGAAATGTTTGCCTCTACGCGCATCTCGCCCTTCTCCATGTTGGCCTCGCCCGCGCCGAGCGTGCGCAAAAGCGTCTGGAGTTCGCGGGCAAAGGCGCCCGCATCCTCGGCGGTGTGTATAACCGGCTCGGTCACCAGCTCCATCAGGGGCACACCAGCGCGGTTGTAGTCCACAAGACTCGTCTCCCCTTTATGTTGCGAGCGCGCGGTGTCTTCCTCAAGGTGTATGCGGGTTATCGCAATCGAGTTGAGAGAGCCGCCGGACACCAGTGGATATGCAAACTGGCTGAGCTGGTAGCCCTTGGGGATGTCGGGGTAAAAGTAGTTCTTGCGGTCAAACTCTGTGTAGTCGGCGAGCTTGGAGCCCAGCGCCTGTCCTACCATAAGTACCTTGTGTACCGCCTCTTTATTTATGACCGGCAAGGTACCAGGGTGGGCCATGCACACCGGGCAGATATTGGTGTTAGGCCGCTTCTCATCCGCATTATTGCGGCACGCGCAAAACATCTTGGTCTGCGTGCTGAGTTCGGCATGGATCTCTAGCCCGATAGTCGCTTTGTAGGTCGCCATAGCTATATGACGATACTACCTTGCCACTAGCCTTTTCTCAAGGTAAGGCTATGCCTTGCCTAATCTAAGTAGGGCAACAAGCTGGTCGCCGAGCGCCTTGGTAGCCGCATCGTCTATGACCGACACGGTGTAGACCTCTGGGGTATGCGCGCGCATACGAGCGGATACCTCCTCTATAAAAGCAGCGTCGCGGGTGTCGGTTTTAGTCAGCACAATAACCTCGCGTTTGGCGCCGAGGTCGGCTCCGGCGTACTTGGATATCTCCTGGCGCACCACCTTGTAGTCCTCCTCCGGGTTCTCGGACTCCAGAGATACACAATGGATAAGTAGCTCGGTACGGGCTATGTGCCGCAGGAACTTGGCACCCAACCCTTTTCCGTCGGACGCGCCCTCTATAAGTCCCGGAAGGTCGGCGAGAATAAAGCCGTACAGGACGCCGAGATTCGGGTCGAGCGTGGTAAAGGCGTAGGAACCTATTTTGGCCGAGGCACCCGTAAGCGCGTTAAGGAGCGAGCTCTTGCCGGCGTTGGGCAAGCCGATAAGTCCCGCCTGAGCTATAAGCTGGAGCTCGATATGAAGCTCTGCCTCTTCCCCATCGCCGCCCGGCATAGCAACATCCGGAGTGCGGTTGACCGAGGACTTAAAGACCTCGTTGCCCGCGCCTCCGCGCCCGCCTTTGAGTATCAAAATCTGCTGACCCTCTTGTAACACCTCGTGCACCTCGCCAGTGTCGCGATTGTGCACAAGGGAGCCCACAGGCACATCTATAACGAGATCCTCGCCCTGCTTGCCGTGCTTGCTCAGCGAGCCTCCGTCGGCGCCGCGGCCGGCCTTAAATTTTTTCTCGCCGCGGTAACGCGCAAGCAGAGAGACGTCGCGCACGCCGCGCACGTATATGTTGCCGCCGTCGCCCCCATTGCCGCCCGAGGGGCCAGCGTACTCGACACCCTTTAAGTGCAGCCAGCGCACGACGCCGTCGCCTCCCCTGCCCGCTTGTGCGGCTATTGTAAGTTCATCAACAAGAGCCATACTCTAGCGAGTGAGAGAATAAAAGCTTGCTTTTAATTCCGAGCGAGCGACGAATATATGAGATGTAATCATGCTCTTATATGTTAGAGAGCGGCGTCTACTACCCACGAGACAAGCGCGAGCACGGCCGAGCCCAGGAGCGCCGCTATAAAGCCCGCCACCTCGAAGCCCTGCACGAACGACGCCACGAACCAGAACAAGAGCGCGTTCAATATAAAGGAGAAGAGCCCGAAGGTAAGGAGGTTGATAGGCAGGGTCAGGAGCCCGAGTATAGGGCGGATGGTAACCGAGATAAGGCCCCAAATGAGCGCGACGATAACGGCCGTGTAGGTGCCCGCGACCCCGATGCCGTCTATAAAGCTCGGCATAAGGGTAAGCGCCGCCACGGTCGCCGCTATGTGGACTACGATCTTTAGCATATGCCTATAGTGCCTTATTAGAGGTAGTTGAGCAACGTGTCGTAGCCAATGCCGTCAAAGATACTAAAACCCCACGCAACGAGAAGCCCCATAGTGTTGGTGAGCATAAGCGCACCGAGTACGAGTAATACAAGGCCGCCGATTATAGAAAGTATGCGCGTGAGGGTCTGGGCGCGCTGTATCACACCCTGAGCGCTCCCTATCGCCCACGCGCACAGCAAGAACGGTATAGCCAGGCCAAGCGAGAACACGGCTAAAAGAGTAGCGCCTTGTAAAGCGGTAGCCGAGGCCGAGGCGAGAAACAGGATGGTGCCGAGTATGGGCCCGATGCAGGGGCTCCAGCCCAAGGCAAACAAGGTGCCTATTAAGAACGAGGAGTGCGGGTGGCCCAGGCTAAGCCAGCGCGGCAAGCGTATGCGACTCTCGCTGGACAGGAGCGGAATATTGAATACGCCGAGCATCGTGAGTCCAAAGAGGATGATAATAGCCCCTGCAGCGCGGCCCAGCGCCTCGCGCCACGGGCCGAGTAGTCCGCCCAAGCTTGCGGCAAACGAGCCCAGCAGTATGAATACGACCGAGAAGCCGACAACAAATGCCAGAGCGTTTATAAATATCCGGCGCCGGCTGCTCCCCGCCTGCCCTGCGGGCACGCCCGCAATAAAGGCCAGGTACCCCGGCACAATAGGCAAAGTGCACGGCGCGAGGAACATTAAAACCCCGGCCACAAAAGCCCCAACAAACAGTGGTAAGTCCATACCTATATTGTAGCGCGGTTACTTAACCAGTTTCCACTCGCCGGAGGCTAGGAGGGGCTCGGCTTTTTTATATTTTAGTTCTTGGGTCTCTGTCCCGTTGGTTATCACTACCTTGTCGTTGCGGCCCAGCTCGCTCTCGGCGGTCGCGGCAGCCTGGCCCTGTGTGCCGGCCGAGGCACTGGCTGGGATGACCCGTGGAATGACGGGAATCTGATTCCCGTCAGAGGCGGCAAGGCCCTGGGGCGTACCTGCGGGCGGCGGAGTTAGCTTGTCGAGCGTCTCGAACACGCGGCCCTTAAACTCGTCCTCCATAGCCTTAAACATAGTGGTACCCTCCTTGCGGTACTCCACCAAAGGGTCGCGCTGGCCGTAGGCGCGCAAGTTTACCGAGCCGCGCAAGTACTCCATGCCCTCAAGGTGGTCCACCCACAGCGTGTCGAGCATCTGGAGCATGACAGTGCGCGCGGTCGCCAAAAAGTTGTCGAGCCCGAGCTCTGCCTCCTTTTTCTCGAGCATCGCGCGAGCCTCGGGGCTCCCGCCCGCCAGCTCTATCAACACCTCGGCAACAGTCTCGCCCCGGCCCATAAGCACCTTGCGGCGACGCTCATATATGGTGCGGCGCTGCTTGTCCAGCACGTTGTCGTACTCCAGCACATGCTTGCGTGCATCAAAGTTAAAGCCCTCTATTTTAGTCTGTGCGCTCTCAAGCGAGCGCGTGACCATGCGGTTTTCAATAGCCTCGTCCTCCGGGATGCCGAAGCGACCCATAAGACTCTTGATGGTGTCTGAGGCAAACACGCGCATGAGTGAGTCCTCCAGCGAGACAAAGAAACGCGTCTCGCCTGGGTCGCCCTGACGGCCGGAGCGGCCGCGCAGTTGGTTGTCTATGCGGCGCGCCTCGTGGCGCTCGGTACCCAGCACAAACAGCCCGCCTAGGTCGCGCACTTCCTGTGCGGCCTCTGGTGTGGCCAAGGCGCCTCCGAGCTTGATATCCACGCCGCGGCCCGCCATGTTTGTCGCTATAGTAACCGCCCCTTTGGCGCCCGCACCAGCGACTATCTCGCCCTCGCGCTCATGGTTCTTGGCGTTGAGTATCTCGTGCGGCACGCCCTCCTGCTTGAGGAACGCAGAAAGCAGCTCGTTCTTCTCAATTGAGACGGTGCCCACCAGCACCGGCTGGCCCTTTTGGTGCAGCTCTTTAATGGCGCGCGCTATCGCCTTAAACTTCCCCTGCTCAGTCTGGTATATAAGGTCGTTCTCGTCTTTTCGCACAACCGGCTTGTTGGTCGGTATGTCTACTACGTCGAGCTTGTAGACGGTATAAAACTCCTCGGACGAGGTCTTGGCAGTACCGGTCATGCCTGCGAGCTTCTCGTAGAGGCGGAAGTAGTTTTGGTACGTAATGCTCGCGTACGTGCGCGACTCCCGCTGCACTGCCACGCCCTCTTTGGCCTCTATAGCCTGGTGCAGGCCCTCCGACCAACGGCGGCCCGGCTGCATGCGGCCCGTAAACTCATCCACGATGATAACCTCGCCGTCGCGCACCACATACTCCTTGTCTTTATGGAAGAGCGCCTGGGCGCGCACGGCAGTCTCCAGGTGGTGCACGTACTTGATACCCCTTTCCGTATATATATTCTCCACGCCCAGAGTCTTCTCGGCACGAGTTATGCCCTCGTCACTGAGGTGTATCGCCTTGCGTTTCTCGTCTACGGTGTAGTCACGGTCTACAAGCAAGCCGGCGGCAACCTTGGACATCGAGCGGTAGATGTCCTCGGAGTCCTGTGCGGGTGCGGAGATAATGAGCGGCGTGCGGGCCTCGTCAATGAGTATTGAGTCTATCTCGTCTACCACCGCAAAGTAGTGGCCGCGCTGGCGCAAATCTTTCTGGTCGTAGGCAATGTTGTCGCGCAGGTAGTCAAACCCAAACTCCGAGTTGGTACCGTAGGTAATATCGGCCTCGTAGGCCTCACGGCGCACGCATGGGCGCAAAAACTCGTGCACGATATGGAAGCTGCCCGTGTCGTCGCGTTCTTGATCGAGCTCTTTGTGAGCGGCATCATAACGCCAGCTGCCGTCGCCCGCTATAACGCCCAAGCTCATGCCCAGTGCCGCATAAATCTGACCCATCCATACTGCATCGCGTCGCGCCAAGTAGTCGTTGACGGTAACGACGTGCACACCCTTTGCCATAAGTGCGTTAAGGTACACTGCCGTAGTCGCAACCAAAGTCTTGCCCTCGCCCGTCTTCATCTCGGCGATGCCGCGCGAGTTAAGCACGATGCCGCCTATAAGCTGCACATCAAAGTGGCGCAGGCCCAATGTGCGGCGGGCCGCCTCGCGCACTGCGGCAAAGGCCTCGGGAATGAGGCTCTCTAAGGTGTCCCCGCCCGCAATGCGGTTGCGCAGCTTATGGGTCAGGCCGTGCAGTTCCTCGGTAGAAAGAGCCTCAAACTGGGGCTCGAGCGCGTTAATGGCCGCGACCAGCTTGTCGCTCCCTTTTATGAGCTTTTGGCCCGGCTCCCCGAACAGTCCCTTGAGCGAAATCATGGGCAGATTCTACCACTTTTTGGCATTTTAGCCATGAGAAAACCCCGGCCTGGGCCGGGGCTTTCTCTTCGAGAGGATACTCGCGCCAAAAAAGTAGCGCGAGGTCAGGCCTTAGCGGCGAGACTTCTTGGCCTTCTTGGCTTTCTTCTTAGCAGCCTTTTTCTTTTTTGCCATAATAGTTTCGACTTTCGTCGTAATTGGTTGCGCATCGTTCGACCGCATTGCTTGTGACTCCTAGGTGACGCAAGGTTTGCTTGTTCGATGCTCTATGCATAAGTATCGAACATATAAACTGCAGATACAATGAAAATAAATTCTAATGTGTGGATAACTATTTTTATTTAAAAATAAAAAATAGTTATCCAGTTTGTAAAAGTAAAAACGAAGCTTGCCAGAATGCGGAAAATTTCCTGCTGATAAATTTTCCTACCTCCGTCGCCGACGCTCCTGCGAACATTCCGGACAACCTTGTTTTTACTTTTACAAACGAAAAATCGCCTAACTTAAGGCGATTTTTCGTTGCGCACTGAATGGGAAGCGGAAGGCGAGCTCCAAAACATTGTCCTAATGTGAGTGCCCCGCTCCCCATCCAAAGCGCACACTATCAGTATATCGCTGAAAAAGAGCAGGGCGGATGCAGTACGAGGCGCCAAGAAGCAATACCTCCAAGGCCTAGCGAGCTAGGGTGCGGAGGTTTGCGCCGAAGGCAACGAAGTAATGCGCCACCCTGCTCTTTTTCAGAAATGAAAAGGGCCCCCGAGGAGGGCCTTTTTCATGGACTGTGTTTTGGCACAACTACACCTAGTTGCACTCACCTCTCTAGTATACCCTACTGCCCAACCTGGATGTTGGCAGGCGCGGCATTAATCTGGTCTATAAGCGTCTGCAGCTGGCCGGCCTTGTTCGGGTCGAGCTGCTGCATGGCCTTCAGCTGGGCAATGGTCGCAGCTTTGTTGCCAGAGGCGTAGTAGGCGCTCGCGAGGTTGAGGTTGGTGTCGAAGTCCTTGGGATTTTTCTCTACCCGCAGCTTCCATATCGCAATGACGCGGTCATACATCTTGAGGTTGCCGTATACCTGCAGCAGCTGATCCTCGTCGACAATTGTCGATCCGAACCGCTCGACAACAAGCGCGTCACCAGCCGCCTGGTTGCCTGCGTAGTACTGGCCCATGGCGTAGTACACCAGCGCCTGAGTGTTTGCAGGGGCGCTGTCATACGCCTGCTTAAACGCGCCTAACGCCTTTTCTACATCGCCGGAGTTGAGGTACGTCAGGCCAAGCTGGAAGAGTACCTGCTGCTTGCCGGGTGACAAGCTCAGCGCCTTTTGCGCATGGGCGAGCGCCTCCTGCACACGACCAAACTGCGCATAGAGCCCGCTCGCAAAGAGCTCGAGGCGCGCGTCGCCCTGGCGTTGTTCCATCAAGGCCGCCACCGCCGAGGTAGACTCGTTGTAGTACTCCTGCTTTATGCTATTAGCGGCCTGCGAGGATGCTACGCTACCGCCCGCGTACGTAGCAAACTGCTCAACCGTCTCCTGGAGACCAAGCCCCATGCCGCCCGCCTCCAGCGTCTTCTTGAAGTTACCGAGCGTCAGGGCTGGGTCAGAAGTCTGGGAGATTGTCTGCACCAGACTGCCGGCACGGGCCAAGCCCGGTCCGTTGAGCATCCACCCCGCAGCGGCTACAGCGATGACCACCAGCGGTGCCGCAATGGCGATGCCATGGTCGCTTACCGGCTTGCTTAGCCACAGGCGGCCCGGCAGCTCCTGGCGGGAGAGGCCGTAGGCAAACGCGAGTATCGCGAAGAAGTAGAGCGAGCTGGTCAGGTTGTCGAACACGAACAGGTTGTTGAACGCGTACGCCGCCAAGAGTCCCAAGAGAGCCGCCTGCTGGGGCACGCTAAGCTCGCGCGAGCGGATAATAGCCCAGGCGGCCAGCACGAAGAAGGATATATAGAGGAGGAACGCCGGGAACCCGCCCGCAATCATCCAGTCGAGAAACTGGTTGTGTGCGCGGTCAAACCACTGCTCTTGGTTCCACATACCGGGCTGGTAGTGCTTGTTAAAGACATAGCTGAAGTTCTCCTGCCCCCAGCCTGTCAGCGGCCTCTCGGCAGCGCCTTTGAGCGCCGTAGGCCAGATGTACTGGAAGCGCGACATAGTCGTAAGGTCGCTAGTTGAGATAGAGGCGAGGCGGCCCAGGGTGCCGGTCTGCGGCAGGAGCGATGCCTGGCGCAGGGCGAAGAACACGCCTGCAAGCGCGACCAGCGCCACCATGCCGCCTATGGCCCAGCGGCGCAGGCCCTTCCACTCCGCTTGTTTTGCGCGCCACGCAACCCATAGCATCGAGATAAACAGGCCGCCGATAACGCCCAAGAGCGCACCGCGGGTCTGCGTCAGGTACAAGCCTGTAAACTGCATCACCAGCGCCAGTCCGTAGACCGACTGCATGGTCTGGGTCAGCTTGCCTTGCCGCGCGAGCATAAACACGGTTAGGAAGATGTTAAACAGCATGTACACCGCGAGGTATGTCGCGTTGCCGAAGGTGGTGTCCGCGCGGGCGCCCGACTGCGAGGACGGGTGCATGCCAAACCACTCCATAGCTTGGAAGAGCGCGTAGAAGCCCATAAACATCGAGATGCCTATAGACGTGTTGAAGAAGCGCGCCCATAGGTCCTCGGCCTTGAGCACCGCGCCCATGATGACGAAGTAGGCAAAGAGGTGCATCAGCCCCACATAGCCCTCCATACGCTCGAAGTTGCTCCAGAAGCTCTTTATGGGGTCGGCGGCAAAGGCAGTGGCGATACCCATCCACACCACAAAGGCGAGTGCGGCCCACATAATCCAGCTGGCGCGCGGGCGGTACTTAGGGTCGCGTATCGCCAAGATGATGTAGAGAGCGGCGACGACCTCTATGAGGATGCGGAAGACAAACCCTTTGCCTGTAATGTAGGGGAAGAAGAGGTTGGGTATCAGCGCCCCGTCGGCAATAAGAAGCGGTATAAAAAGAGTCGCAAACAGCCCACTAATAACGCCCCAGCGCAAATACATCGTGTAATTCATAATGGAGTAATACTACCCCACAGAGCCCCCTGGGGCAAAAATGCCCAAGTTGACATATAAGTAAATTCTAAGTCCTTAGGAATTTGCTTTGGGTGGCAAAATGTAGCTCCTGCACATGGGCAAGAGTTTGAAAAGTCAGACGAACACCTCGGGGTCGGAGGGTTTTTGACGGAATAGGATGAACTTAAAGAGGACAAAGGTTATAACAGAAAACGCGAGTATGACAGAGGCGATAACCACCAGATACCAGTCGATGCCCACAAGCGCCGTAAGCCATTTAACGCACTGCGTCTGTACATACGCAAGCGCGAGCGAGTACGCAACAAATATAATGAGTCGCTGTGCATGCTTGCCATTGGTCTTAAAGGTTACCGCGGTATGCAGCACGAAATTATAAAGCAGATTTGCTGACAGGCCTATGAGATACGCGGAAAAGTATTGCTCGCGGCCAAAGACCAGCTCGGCAAAAAATGCCGTAAGCCCCAGGTTGATAGCAACGCCGGTCACCCCCACAACAAAAAAATGCAGGTAACGGCTGCTGTGGAGCAGGCGGAACCACCACGTAGGACTGAGTAGATTTGAGAGCATATTACAGCGGATTAACGACGCCCGGTGCCCACAGGGACGTAAGTCCGTCTAGCATACCACGATGTTCGAAAGCAATTTTGCCCTTCATTTTTTGCTCTTATCGAGCAGCACTGCAGCGGCCGCGACGATGATAAACCCCTCCACAGGCAGCCGATAGCGCGCATTGGAGACTGGTCCGGTCAGAAGCGCAAAATAGACGACCAGAGCCGCGAAGAAAACCCACATATACTCCTCTTTGCCGCGCAGCGCCCGCCAAAGTATCCAGGCGCAGAGCGCGGTTGCCAGCGCCCAAGCCCCGCTCCCCGCAACAAGCAGCACAGTCGCGAGCCCGCCTTGTGCGAGATACTGGCCCAGGAGCGCCCAGTCGCCACGCAGCAGGGCGCTGGTGTAGTTTGGCATGGCGCCAAACTCGACACCCATAAGACGCGCTATCTCGCGCAAGCCGTCGGTAATAAAGAATGGCAGGGTCTTAACGGCATGGAAGGCCAGGTAGCTAACCTCCTGTCCCCGGATAACCTCCTTGAATGCGGCCGTAAACTCGCCCGCGCGCGACAGCGACAGCAGCTCTCTTTCCGGCAGTGACTCGTGCCGGAGCTTAAACTGCTCGAGCAAGGCCGTCCCCCGCTCGCTTGGATACGCGCGGACGAACTCAGGCGCATTATAGAGCATGAGGTTTGCCGCGCCGACCGATGAGATCTGCGAGGATCCAAAGTGCGCGTAATTGCGCAGGGCCCACGGCGACACCATGATGGCCGCCGATAGTACGAGTACTGCGACGAAGCGCGCAGACTCTTTCCACGGGCGCATAAAGAACGCGAGGTACGCGACGTAGAGCGCAGGCAAGAACATCGCTATCGGCCGCACTAGCATCGAGATACCCAAGAGCGCGCCGGCAAGCGCCGCGTGGCGCCACGAAGCCCGCATCCTTGCGCGCTCAAGCAGCAGGAGCGAGCCCAAAAAGAGCGCCGCAAACAGCGCATCGGAGAGCAGAGATACGGAGAGGAACAGGCGCGTGGGCTCGAAGATAAAGATGATGCTCCCCCACCAAGCTGCCCGCTCGTGATACGGCTTCATGAGCAGATACAAGAGCACTGGTACCACGCTCAGCAGGGCGGCTTGCAGCAAAAGCACTGCCGCCCAATGTTGGACCAGGCCATAAAGACCCGAGAGGAAGAGTGGATATCCTGGCGAACGGAAACTCTCAGGCGCGTATGGCGCCTCTAAAGAAAGCGAGAACGTTCCTACCCTTAGGATATTTTCGGCAAGCAGCTTGTAGGATCTTGAGTCTCCGGTCAGGGAGACCGGGTCGAGCCCCTGCACTGGCGCCACAATAAATAATGCCGTATAGGCACATAGGCCTGCCATTAGCGACAGCGCCCATATAAGGAAAGGTTGTCTATGCTCTTTAAGAAAGGCCATGTGTGTTAGTGGTACTTCCCTAGCCAGCCGCGCACGCGAATGCGGACAAGCCCTATGAGCGAGCGGAACACTTCGCGTAGGGGTCGGATGCGTGAGTCGGCGTTGTCCGTCCATACGACGGGCAATTCGATGCATGCATGCCCGCGTTGCTTTGCCACGTACACAAGCTCGGCCTCTGCGACCACGTGCGGCTCGAACTGGCGTGCGAAAATATCTTGCACGGCGTCTCTGCGGAACATCTTGAACCCAAGCGCGAAGTCGGTCGTGCGCCACATCCAAAACACCAGCCTGGTGAGATAGATGAATCCGTATCCCAAAAAGACCCTCAAGAGCGGCTGGTCGACCGCTTTGCGTGCGCCCGCCATCTCGCGGCTGCCAAAGACAGCGCTTAAGGCAGGGTCGGCTTCGAGCGCCTGCATAAAACGGCCGATGGCTTCCTCGGCGACAGAGCCATCGGCGTCGGTCTCGAGGATGAATGTGCCGCGCGCCGCCGCCATGCCGCGCTTGACCGCTCCAGTGCGCCCGCGATTGATCCCGTCAGAAAGCACCACGAGCTCGGGGTGCAGCGCTTGCAGGCCCCGTACGACCTCGACCGTTTTGTCGCGACTCCCGTCATCGACAACGAGTATCTCGTACGGCTTGCCCAGCGCCGGCACATAAGCAAACAGCTTGTCCAGCGTGGGCGGCAGGCGGGTCTCCTCGTTGTATGCCGGTATGACTATTGAAAGATACGGCTCCGACATAATGTACTGCTTTATAGTACCCAATTCTTTGCCTCTAGGATATAGCCCCGCCGGGCTGGTATAGTAGCATCATCATGCCAAAGAAGACGGCGGTAATAATTGGTGCCGGCCCGGCCGGGCTTACCGCGGCCTACGAGCTATTGACCCGCACCGATATCCGCCCCATCGTCATCGAGCGCAATCCTACCTACGTAGGCGGCATCTCGCGCACGGAGCAGTATGAGGGAAACCGTATAGACATCGGCGGACATCGCTTCTTCTCCAAATCCGACCGCGTTATGCAATGGTGGGCCAACATATTGCCGGTCGAGCTCGCCGAGGGGACTACTACTATCACCTATCAGCGCTCGCAAGCTGCGCTCACTGAGGGGCTCAAGCGCGCCACGCCAGAGGATGGGAACAATGTGATGCTCGTGCGGCCGCGCAAGACGCGTATCGTCTACGGCGGCAAATTCTTCAACTATCCCATAGAGCTCTCCTTAGACACACTGATGAAGCTTGGGCCGGTTAAGGTCGTCAAGATCGGGGTTACCTACATCTACGCGATGCTCTTCCCGCGCAAGCCTGAAGTAACGCTTGAGGATTTCTTTATCAACCGGTTCGGGCAAGAGCTCTACGAGACCTTTTTTAGGTCATACACCGAGAAGGTATGGGGCACGCCATGTACTGAGATGTCGGCCGAGTGGGGTGCCCAGCGCGTCAAAGGCCTCTCTATCTCCAAAGCGATACTCCATGCCGTGCGCAAGATATTGCACATCGGAGCGCTGTCCGGCAAAGGAGTCGAGACCTCGCTTATCGAGCAGTTCCTCTACCCGGCGCTCGGCCCCGGGCAAATGTGGGAGCGCGTCGCTGAGATAGTTAAGGAAAAAGGCGGCGAGATACGCATGGGCTGCGAGGCACAATCCCTCTTGGGCGAGGGAGACACGCTCACCCGGGTGCGTGTGCGCAATGCAGACGCAGTTGAAGAGGATCTGGCGGCGGATTTTGTATTTTCTACGACCGACATACGAGCGCTTGGCCGCATGCTCGCCCCTCTGCTCTCGCCAGAAGAGCGCGAGCTATCCCAGGGGCTGCCCTACCGCGACTTCATCAGCGTAGGACTACTGCTCAAAACCAGGCCCGCGCAAAAAGGCGTGCCGCTTACCGATTCCTGGGTCTACATCCACGAGCCCGGGGTGCACGTCGGGCGTGTGCAATTCTTCCACAACTGGAGCCCGTACCTGGTAAAGGACCAGGCCCATGGCTGGGTCGGGCTCGAATATTTCTGCCAGGAGGGCGACGCACTGTGGAACACCCCCGACAAGGAGCTTATCGAGCTGGCGACCCGCGAGCTCGAGGTTGTGGGCCTCAGGCAGGGCATCGAGGTTATCGGCGGCTACGTGCTGCGCGAGCCCAAGGCCTACCCGGCCTATACCGGCACCTACAAGGACTTCCCTGTCTTGCGCGAGCGCTTGGACAAAGTAAAGAACCTCTATCTTATAGGCCGTAACGGCATGCACCGCTATAACAACCAAGACCATTCCATGCTCGCTGCAATGATAGCGGTCGACAATATTACAGAGGGCCGCACCGACAAGGAAAATCTCTGGTCTATAAATACCGAGCAGGAGTACCACGAGAGCAAAGAGAAATAGACTCGTCTTATTTTTTGCGGACAACTATGTAGAGATGCGCCGAGACCGCGTCCGCGTCCGGCATCCACGCAAACAGGAGGTCAAAGAATTTAAGCGGCCCCAGTATAAGCATAAAGATATGCGCCGCAAACGGCGCGTAGCGGCGGCTACCAAGCGTAACGAGTGCGCCGAGCCAATAGGCCAAAAAGAGCAGGAAGGCGCTCCACGGCCCCGAGCGTATGCCCGACTCAACCACTTCGCACCCTGCAAACAACTCGCGCAGCCCGCTGCGGGTAAAGCGGCTAAAGTCGTCCGGCGAGGCGTGGAACGGGTGGATAAACGGCGCGCTCGTGTAAATGTAGCCGCCCGACTTGGTAACGCGGATCATCTCTTGTGCGACTGCGCGAGGGTTAGGCACATGCTCAAGCAAGGACTCGTTGACGAGGCCGTCGAAGGTGTCGTCCTTAAACGGCAAGGCGTCAGCACTCGCCACAACATCAACGCCCGGGAACGGAAACATGTCGACGTTGATAGTGTGCGGCGCTATGCGGTCCGGGCCTGAACCGATATCCGCAACCAAGCCCTTGGTGTAGCGGAAGATGCGCTTGGGCCCGTTCTGGACCATGAGCGCCGGACAAAAGACCCCCCACACAAAATAGTAGAGGGCCGGAAATTGCTTGAGGAACGACTTGAGCCAATTGATGCCGTGCAGGTGCACCTCGGCATCATCGGTTATAGAGGCGTCTCCTTGCTTGCCAGTGAGCGACTCGACGATCTTTGTGCGGCTCTCTTTGTGCGGGTCGAGCCTGTGCGGCGAGCGCAGATTAATGAGCCTGTGCAAAAACAGGAGCGTCATGGAGCGGATGCCGTCCATGTAGCGGATCTTCTTGCCCTCTTGTACAGTGCGCGGCGCGTGAGTAATGGGGACCTCCACTATGGGAAAGCCCTTGACCGAGGCGTCACCGATAAAGAGGTAGTCGGCCTCAAAGCCGTTGCCGATAAAGCGGGCCTTCTTCGCGACCTCGCGCGAGAAAAGCTTATAGCAGGTCCATGCGTCTGTAAGCCGAGTGCCGTACAGGAGGTTCACGAAGTGCGTGCTGCCCCACACACCGACGCTTATCGCAAAGAAGTCCCTGATCCGGTGCCAGTGCGTATGCGCATTACGCGAGCCAAATACGATGGGCGCCCCCATGGCATCGGCAACATCGAGGAGTTTCTTGATCTCGTTTGGATCGTACTCAAGGTCGGCATCCTGAAGGATGACATAGTCTCCTGTTGATTGCGCGATACCCTCCCGCTCGGCAACCCCTTTGCCCCCGTTTTTAGGCTGGAAGATGATGCGGTAACCTGGTTTGTCCTTGTAGGCGGAAAGTATTTCGCGCGTCTTATCGCGGGAGCCGTCGTCTACTACCACGATCTCCCTTTCCCAAGAGCCGAAGTCGGCCGCCTCTACGCGCCGCAAGAGCTCTGCAATCGTGGCCTCCTCGTTGTAGGCCGGAATAATGACTGAAAGTGTTTTTGCCATGAAATCAGCGCCCTGTTGCGCCCAACTGTACCACGCCAATATCTCTGTAAGCAAAAGAGACGCTATGCTCTCCGGCAGGCACCTTAATGGCCTGGAAGAGGTAGTTGGCCGTATAGATAGCGGCAGGCTCCCCGTCTACAAACGCCTCCCACCCGGGCAGCATGCTCTCACAGAGGACCAGCCATTCGTCTTTGCCCGACCGGGTTGCCAGAGTGACTTTGCCCGGCTCATAGCTCTTAACAGACACACTGCCCTTTGCTCCCGCTGGGGCCGTACAGTCCCTGCACTCGATTATGGTCGTGCGCGCGAAATCTTTCGTGTCGATCATACGGGCAAGTATTTCAGTATCGCTCCCCTGCACAAATTCCGGCGCGCTGGCAAAATAGACGCGCGGCAGTACGCGCTTATTCTCGTACAGATATAAGGTCAAGATATGCCCCTCGATGAGAACTTCCAATTTTTTCACAAGCGAGAGGCTGGGCGCAGGGAGCTCAAAGGGCGAATATACGTACTTGACGTTCATCATGGAGAGGAGCGGGACGCGCGCCTCCAGGTCTTTAAGCTTCTCCGAAACGGTCACTTGCTTTTGCACGTCGCGGTTGTAGAGCTTATCGAGCGCGCTGGTCAGAAGTGCCTTGCTTTCGCGGTCGAATGCAAACGTAGCCCAGTCATACGCGATGACGGTGTTGAGGAGGCGGTTATAGCGCTGCAGGCGGTACGGCTCCATGCCATCAATGCGCTCGATGCCCCAGTAAAGATTGGTGTTGTTCGTCATCGCCTCGAGGTGAGCCTGTGTCATGCCAGTCCGGCTCAAGGATGCGCGGGAGAATAACTCGGTATGCATGCCGTCTCCCACTAGGTAGCCCAGCATCCGATAGCTGTGCGGGTCGCTCTCGCGGGTAGTGAGCTCTTGAGCGAGCTCCGGCACATTTTTATAGATTGCCTGAGGCACCAAGTCGCTCCACTGCAGCATGGTTGAGCCTCCAATAATAAAGAACATGGCCGCACCGAGCACATAGGCTGTCACTTTTGTGGAGACACCCCGGGAAAACGCGTATGTAAAGAACGCACAAGCTATGACCCACGTTAGCACCGCAAACAAAAAGCGCGGGCTCCAGAGCGAAAACGTGACGGAAAAGTCGCTCAATGCGCGCTGGAACACCCCCATATAATGCTCGGCCGGGTACGCAAGCGTGTGCCCCTTGGTGTACCAGTCTATGAGGCGCGCGGATATCTCCGGAGACTGAGCAACCCGCCCGACAATAAAACTGAGCACCGCGCTCCCGAGCACGAGCACGAAAGCAAGCCCTGCACTTCCCCACAGGACAAGCTTGCGCGCGCGGACGCCCAGGCGCTCCGGTGCGCGCAAAAGCCCCTCGATGCCCGCAGCGGCCACGAACGCGAGCGGGAACGCGCCCGATACAAGCCACCTGAAGTTGCCTCCCATGTGCGAGAACGGGGGCATATGCTCGTTGACCCAACCGAATACCGGCAGGTGGAATGCGAAAGCCGCTATTGCCGCGTACACTCCCGCAAAGAAGAGCATATGGGACGTACGGTAGTAGATAAGCCCCAACAAGGCACAGACAAAGCCTATCGAGCCGACATAGAACCCCGCCGCATGTCCGCTGCCAAAAAACGGCACATCGAAGTAGGGAGGCAGTACGTACGCCATAATCTCGGTCAGGTGCGGGTATACGGCGTTCTGGGCCGCATAGGTGCCGGTGCGGATCGTAAGGTCGATAAGCGCGGCGGACGGCAGGAACTGCTGCAGCCCGACCAAAAGGCCGAGCAGGGTTATGGCCGCGTATGCGATACTCGTACGCAGATTCCTATACCACGCCACGGTGTTGTTCCAGCCGGCATAGTCGAGGAATATCGCGTAGAGGCCGGCTATAACGTAAGCGTAGAAGACGATCTGCATGAACCCGGCAAGAAAGCCTATACCGAGCGATACACCTGCGCCAGCTATCGCGAGCGCGTACCCCAAGCCGCGCTTGCGCGAGGCATAGTGTACGGCGAAGAGGATCGCCGGCAAGATTGCGAAGGAGTGCGCGGCGATGGTGCCTATCTGGATCCAAGCAAAGGTGGTCGCCGAAAAATATCCGAGCGCCAGCGTGAGCGAAGAGACCACATGCCAGCCCTGCAGCCTCCCGAACCAATATGCAAAAAGAAGGCCGGCTGCCGTTGCAAGCGCCATGCTGAGATGATGCGCAAAGAAAAAGTCGAAGCGCTCAAACAGGAAAAGGTTGATGGGATAAAAGTTGCCATAGAACTGCTGCAAGCTCGTCGACACTCCGCCAAAGTAGCCCGGCTGCCACAAGAGCGGTATCCCCTGCCGGAGCGCCATGTCTACGTAGTACGATATGGCGTAATAAAATCCCGACTGTTCCTCGCCGAAGAATGCCCTGCCAAAGAAGAGTACCGGCGCAAAAATAAAAAATCCGAAAGCCCCCAAAAGCCCCCAGGGCAAAATACGCCACTTGTCCATGTGCCCTAATAATACCCGGATTTATACAAAGAAAAAACCTCCCCGCGCGGACGCAGAGAGGGGTGGGAGCCAGACAGGCTACCCTTTGCTAGAGTGCTGACTGTTGCTGCACTGTGCGGAAGATGGAGGCGGGGAGGCCCTGCCCCATCGAGTGCTCGTAGAGAACACCTTTGCCGCCTGCGTTGTACGGGATATTGAGCACTTTACGCACATCGTCTTCGACGGTCTTGCGGAGCCTCACGATTTGTTCGGCTGACAAGTGGTCCGTATAGACGTAGGACTTGTAGTTGTCCGGATCGCCCTTGTAGTAGTCCGCCTCGGTAGTGTAATCCAACTCGTAAGCGTGCAGGCGATCTTTGGTCTTGCGGTGCGTATAGGTCCAAACCCGCCTTCCGAGCTTGTCTTTGGCGGTTTCTTCAGGATTGAAGAGTGCCATGTCGTAGTACGGGGTGCCGGGGTAGGTCGTGATGACCGTACAGTCAAAATCATCCACTTCCTTGCGGATGAGCCACTCTCTTATCGAGAGCACCGACTCCTCCGTTTCGCCAGGATGGCCACACGACATGAGCGCCTTGATCTTGAGCCCCGCTTCTTTGGCGAGGTCTACGCACCTGCTGTTGTCGTCAAGCATCGCGCGCTTGTCGATATTGTCCAGAATCCGCTCGTTGGCGGCCTCGAACCCGCACAGGAGCCAGCGGAAGCCGGCCCTGTACATAGCAGGTGCTTGCTCGGGATGTTTGGCGAAAAGCTCCGCCTTCACAAACCCGCGCAAACGGAACTCTGCACCATGCCGCTCCTGCAGATCCGAGAGGCCGTCCATAAGTTCCACAAACGACGTGCTAACGTTCATTTCGTCGTCGTAGAACATAAAGCCGGTATATCCGTGCTCGAGATGGAGGTGTTCCACCTCGGAAAGAATACTCTCGGTACTGCGGTTACGGATCTGGCGCAGAGATTTTGAGTTGCGCCCGCCACAGAACCCGCACCCGAACGGGCACCCGAGCTGAGCGATGAGGCTCGTAGCGCGGTAGTCTCCGATCGAGTAGTGATACGACTCAAGGTCAACCAAGTGGCGCGCCGGAAGCGGCAACTCGGTAAACGTTTGGTCGGTCAAGAAGAGATCGCCCTTCGGGTCATCTCCGTCGATGACCTTTGGGGCGTCGTCCTTGAGCGCCTCAAAGATAGCAAACTCGCCATCACCCGAGACGAGTACGTCAAACGCCGCCTCGAGTTGCGTGGCTGCCGCGTGTCCGCGACCGCCGATCATTTTGAGCTTAGTCTCCATCTTCCGGGCGGAGTACACCAATGTCACGTGCGGACCGCCCAAGATGACCTTGAGGTCGGGCCGCACGCGCCTGATAACTGCCAAGATTTTGAAGATTGAAGGCAACTGGGGCGTCGTCGCCGTGATGCCGACAGCATTATCCTTGCAATCTTTGATGTAGTCTTCCAGCGCCTCGAGATAATTCTTGACGCCAGAGAGGTCGAGGAAGTTGACCCTACAGTGGGCCGCTTCCAGCATCGCGGCAACCTTGAGGATGCCGAGGCTCACAAACACCCGCTCGTCCAAGAGAAACGCGGACGGCGGCGTAATAAGGCAAACGGAGAGGGATGTGTCGAACAAAGAGTTCAAGAAGTTCTTGACGGTCCCTACCGGTTGCACCACTGCGCGCTCATTCATGCGCATCTCCTGTTGTGTGTGTTGCGGACCGGAACTTGATCCACTGAAGACTATAGCATTTTTGACACCTTACGTAAAGCGTGTGATGAATCGTTCAATTAGCTACGCAAGCGCCTCAATACGAATGGGGTCATACTTTTTTAGCGCAACCCGAGTGGTGCGGCCCAGCACGTGCGGGTACTCCTGTGACGGCAGGCCGCCGGCAAACTTCTGAGGCCGCATGGCATAGAGCATGTGCGGCTCGACTATTGTACCTGCCGGGATATCCTGCCCTGCCATGAGCGACTTGCGGAAGTACGGGCGGAACACTGCCTCATCCTCTTGCAGCACCTTGCCGGGCACGCCCATGCTCCTTTGTGCTACGTCAGACTCTAAAAACTGCGCGGCCAAGGCAGGATCCTGCTCAAATTGCCGCACCCGCACAACGAGCTCTTGCAGCTCATGGGGCAGCATAGATACTTTGTGGTCCGAGCCCCACAGCCCCCGGTCGAAAGAAAAATGCTTCTCGATTATCGTGGCACCAAGTGCGACCGCCGCCAGTGACGAGTCGAGTCCTATCGAGTGGTCGGAGAAGCCCGTAGGCAAGCCGTACCGCTCGCGCAAAAAGCCGATACTCGACAAGGTAAGCTCCTCTGGCGGACATGGGTACTTGGACACGCAGTGCAGGAGCGCCACGGGCGCCCCGCGCGCCTTTAAAAAGGCCAAGGACGCGTCGAGCTCCTCAAGCGTGCTCATGCCCGACGATATAATGATGGGCTTTTTGGTCGAAGCTAAGTAATCAAGCAAGACAAAATCGAGTATGTCGCCTGAGCCGACCTTCCACAGGTCGACACCTAGCTCATCAAGGAGCTGTGCCGCGCCGCGGGTCATAGGGGTGGAGAAAAACAGGATGCCGCGCTCCTCACAATGCGCTTTAAGCGGGCGCCAGAACTCCTCGAGCGGGGTCGCGCGCGTATTGCGGGAGACCCACGCATAGCGGTCCGCGCCCTTAAAATGCGGCGAGGTAACCTCGATATTGAGCTGCTCGTCCTCAACCGTGTGCGTCTGGAACTTGATCGCGTCCGCGCCTGCCTCTTTTGCCGCATCAACGAGCGCCTTGGCATTAGCGAGGTACTGCGCAACGCTCTGCTCATCTTCTGTCTGGATGAACGCTTTTCCCGCCTCAGCGATTATAAAGGTTCCGTTTTGTATTTTGTCCCAGATGTTCATTGGTGTTCTTGTAGATATTTCTCTACCATTTCAAACTCCTCGAGCGTATCTATATTTACCGAATCTTTCTCCTCCATGACATACGCGCGCGCATCATTGCCGTAAAAGCTCGGGGTCTGTGCAAACAGGAGGCCGGTTTTAAAGAAATATATGGCGCCGTTGCGCGCATATGTGGCGGGCAGGTCTTGCCTGCGCTTGAGTATGCTAGGTACCGGCTCGCCAGTCACAATAGACATGCGGGCCTCCGTGTC
>CAYHLQ010000005.1:0-26339 GCA_964357485.1 uncultured Candidatus Saccharibacteria bacterium
CCGCAGGTATTAAAGCCGCTACCGAAGACCTCTCCAAGGAAATGAGTAAGGTGTACGAAGCAATACAGAAGGCCGCGGCCAACGAGCCAGGCGCCCAGCAGGCCCCACAAGAGCCCCAAACTCCTCCGACCGACACACCGCCCGCAGACAATCCTGAGCAGAAATAATTTAAACAAAATAGCCTTGTCAACCAAATGACGAGGCTTTTTTGATGCCTGATGTTAAACTGGTAAAAATGCCTCCTAAAAAACGCAAACTGAATACAGCGGCAGTGTTTCAGATTTTTTGGGAGCATACCAAGCGGTATCCCTGGCTTTTTGGTGTTGCAGTCGCAGGAGGTGTCATCAACCAAGCAGCGCTTGTATATGCGCCGACCTACATTAAGGAGATATTTGACCTCTTGGCCAACGCAGCACCTACGCCGGAGACTACGGCTCTGTTGATGACGCCCTTGTGGCTGTATGCGGGAGTAAGCTTTATAGGATGGGCTGGAAGCCGACTTGAAATGTGGCTGGGCTTCAAGCTTATTGCCCTTGTGAGCGCCGATCTTACAAAACTCGCATTTAACAACCTGATACGCCACTCGCATCAGTTCTTCTCATCGTCTTTTTCGGGAGCCCTCACGCGTCGCGTAAGCCGCTTCAGTGGAGCCTACGAGAACCTCTATCACTCAGTAGTTACAACGCTCTTCCAGACCGCGCTCTATATTACCGGTGTCATAGCCGTGCTCAGTTTTTACAATTGGACGCTCGGGCTCATAGTCTTGGCATGGGCTGTGGTATTCATTACTGTCCAATGGAGTCTGTCCAGATGGCAGCAGCCGCTGCGCCTTGCGCGCGCGGAAAAAGATACTGAGCTAACTGCTGCGCTTGCTGACTCAATATCCAACCAGAATACTATTGCGCTCTTTTCGGCAAACGCACAGGAGGAAGCCTTGGTCAGTTTAGCAAGCGACAAGCTCAAGGCTGCTGTAGTTAGGGCGTGGACGTTTGATGCGGTTGTATACGGAGTCCAAGGGATCCTTTCAATCGGGCTCAATATCGGCATGATATGGATAGGCATCCGCTATTGGCAGCAGGGGATATTATCTATCGGTGACTTGGTGCTTATCCAAACCTACCTCTTCGGTATTTTCAACGATCTTTGGAGTATAGGAAGGCAATTCAGGGTCATACATAACGGGCTTGCTGATGCTTCTGAGATGGTAGAGGTGATCCAAGCTCCATACGGAATTAGGGATAAAAAAGGCGCAAAACATCTGGCGGTAGACCAAGGCGAGGTGTGGTTTGACGATGTTTCGTTCAACTTCCACAAGGGCACGCCTATATTGCACCAGTTCAACCTCACTATTGCGGGCGGGGAGCGGGTAGCTTTTGTCGGGCCCTCTGGGGCGGGCAAGTCTACCGTTACCAAGCTCCTGCTGCGCCTGTACGACGTAGATAAGGGCGAGATAAAGATAGACAAGCAGGATATATCCAGGGTTACCCAAGACAGTCTGCGCGACGCTATAGCCTTTGTCCCGCAGGAGCCCATACTCTTCCATCGTACTCTGATGGAGAACATTAGGTACGGCTACCGCGACGCCACCGACGAGGAGGTTATAGAGGCCGCCAAGAAAGCCCACTGCCATGAGTTTATCTCCAAATTACCCGAAGGCTACAACACCTTTGTAGGAGAGCGTGGCATCAAGCTCTCAGGCGGCGAGCGCCAGCGCGTTGCTATTGCACGCGCAATACTCAAAGACGCACCGATACTCGTACTGGACGAGGCGACATCATCGCTTGATAGCGAGTCCGAGGCGCTGATACAAGACGCACTTAACGTGCTTATGGAGGGCAAGACGGTCATTGTTATTGCCCACCGCCTCTCAACCATTATGAAAATGGACAGGATAGTCGTGATGGAGGCTGGAAGCGTCGTGGCACAGGGCACGCACCTGCAACTGGTAAACGAGCGCGGACTGTACCAAAAGCTGTGGAGCATCCAGGCAGGGGGCTTCATAGGAGGATCGTCCGATGATGAAACTATCGTGAGCAAAACCGCAGAAGAAACACAGGATGAGGCCGCCGGATTGGCGGACAGGCTTGCAGAAGACGAGAAATAGGAGTACTATATTAGACAACATATGTCTAACAAGCGCGACTATTACGAAGTTCTGGGGATCGAGAAAAAGGCATCTAAAGAGGAGATTAAGAAGGCGTTCCACAAGCTGGCGCACAAGTTCCATCCGGACAAAAAAGAGGGCGACGCAGACAAGTTTAAAGAGGTGTCTGAGGCCTACTCGGTTTTGAGCGACGACAAGAAGCGCGCCGAGTACGACAGCTACGGCCGCGTGTTTGGCGGCGGGGGTCCTGGTGCCGGCACTGGCGCGGGCTTTGGCGGCTTCGGTCAGGGTGGCGGGTTTGACTTCTCGCAGTTTGCCGAGGCTTTTAACCAGGGACAAGCCGGCGGGTTTGATATGGGCGAGATATTCTCCGACTTCTTTGCTGGCCAGGCCGGCAGCACGCGCGTGCGCCGCGGCCGCGACATTTCCATTGACCTTGAAATCCCTTTTAAGGAGTCTATATTCGGTACGACGCGCTCGGTTTTGCTCGCCAAAACCGGCACCTGCGAGGCCTGCCAGGGCAGCGGAGCCCGGATGGGCACCGACATGGTCACCTGTACGCATTGCAACGGACAGGGCAAGGTGCACGAGACAACTAACTCCTTCTTTGGCGCTATAACCATGGAGTCTGTGTGTCGCCACTGCCGCGGCCAGGGCAAGGTACCCAAAGAAAAGTGCGAGACCTGCCGCGGCGAGGGCGTCTACAAGAAGCAGGAGGAAATAGACATCCACGTGCCGGCCGGCATCGAGCAGGGCGAAATGATACGGCTTACCGGCATGGGAGAGGCGGTCTCTGGCGGCAACCCGGGCGACCTGTATATTAAGGTGCACGTAACGCCGGACCCGCGCTTTAAAAAGGACGGCCCTAACCTTATTACCGAGTTGTCCGTTAAGCTGACCGATGCCCTCTTGGGCACCAGCTACAAGCTCCAGACTCTGGATGGCGAGGAGGCTATAGACATCCCGACAGGTGTTAGCCACGGCGAGATGCTCAAGGTTAAGGGCCGCGGCGTGCCGGGCCGTGCCGGCAAGAGGGGAGACCTGTATGTACGAGTCAAAATCCTCTTCCCCCACAAACTTACAAAAGCCGCCCGCGGGTTGGTTGAGAAACTTAAGGACGAAGGGATCTAATAATTATTTAGAAGTAAAGAAAAAACACCGCCAGACAGGGCGGTGTTTTGTTTTGTGCACGCGGCGGACGGTTACGAATGGAGGCGGTACGCCTCCCAAGCATCCTCGACTGCCTCGTCTTTGCCCATGGCGGACTTCTTCGGGTCGGCGTTTGTGCGGATAGCTTCCACTATTCTTTCGTCGACCTCGTTGCCGCTGTAGGCCAAGCCAACCTGGATTGCGGCGCTTCTTGCCACCTCGTCCAGATCGCCGCCCCGCCACTTGAGCTTGGCTCCCTCAGCGGCGTGCGGGTCGCTAATCTGGCGGATATAGTCTCTAACTGCATTACGCTTGAGTATCTTCATGAAGACCTTTTTGTCGGTGATCCTCGCCATATGACGCCCCTTTTCTGTTTATTTCTTACCGAAGTCTCTGATGGCTAATCCAGCCATTACAGCTATACCTACCACTGCACCCACTGCGGCGAAGGCATCTGTTACAGAGCCAAAGGTGGATCCGTAATAGTTAGTGCTGTCGCTATTTATGTCGGCATAGCCGGCCAAGAGAGCGACCCCTAAAACACCAAGACCGATGTAGACCGCTTTGTCTTCCATCTCATACCCCCAGTTAGAATGATCGTTGCTGTATACAGTATACTCTTTTTAACACGTTTTGTCAATGGTAGTAAAACCCGCGCCGTATAAGAACTTTTCTGGTACACTCATACTCATATGGCAGAGGGCAAAAAACGGCTTTTTACAGGCCTGCAGTCTAGCGGCACGCTCCACATCGGCAACTACTTTGGCGCGCTCAAGCCGTTTGCCGATATGCACGCACAGTTCGAGAGTTTTTTGATGATTGCCGACTATCATTCACTCACTTCGCTCAAAAATGCCGCGGCCGTGCGCACCAACACGCTCGAGGTTGCCCGAGCCTACCTGGCAGCCGGCATAGACCCGGCGCAGGTAGTTATGTTCAAGCAGTCGGACATCCCTGAGCACACCGAGCTTGCGTGGGTGCTGGAGTGCCAGGTTACCGTGCCATTTTTAATGCAAGCGCACGCCTACAAAGACAAAGTTGCCAAAGGGCTCGAGGCTAACGCCGGCTTGTTTAATTACCCTGTCCTTATGGCGGCCGACATACTCTTGTACGATGCCGATGTCGTGCCGGTGGGCGCCGACCAGCGCCAGCACGTGGAGTACGCGCGCGAGGCCGCAGCCAAGTTTAATAATGCATACGGCACTACCTTAAAGGAGCCAAACGAGAAGATACAGGAGGAGGTAGCTGTGGTGCCCGGCGTAGACGGCCAGAAGATGAGCAAGAGCTATAACAACACTATCCCGCTGTTTGGCAGCGATGAGGAGACCACCAAGGCGGTCATGAGCATCGTGACAGACTCCTCCGGCGAGAAGCCCGAGCATGTATACGCTATACACAAGCTGTTTAAGACCGAGGCCGAGCTAGCGCCTTTGTACGATGCAAATAAAGGCCAGTACAAAGCGCTTAAGGAGGCTCTTGCTGCCGATATGAACACCTACCTGGCTCCGATGCGTGCCAGGTACGCAGCACTTACAGACGAAGAAGTTAAAAAAGTGTTAGCTAATGGCGCAACCAAGGCCAGGGCCATAGCATCTGCCAAGATGGCCGACGTGCGCCAGAAAGTAGGAGTAACTATTTAATATGCCAAGAACACTCATTAAAGACCTTAAGGGGAAGGTAGGGGAGGCCGCTAAGATACAGGGCTGGGTGAGCGTGCGACGCGACCAGGGCAAGATGATCTTTTTTGACTTCCGCGACCGCTCGGGGAGCGTGCAGGCGGTGGTACTCCCCAGCGAGGAGCTGGCTATTGCCGTTGCCAAGGAGGTGCGCGGCGAGTACGTCATCTCGGCTTCCGGCTTGGTTAACAAGCGCCCCGAGAAGAACATCAACCCTGATGTACTCAACGGCGATATCGAACTGCAGGTCCAGACTTTAGAGGTATTGGCCAAGGCCGAACCCTTGCCGTTTGATATGTCGCTGGATGGCTATAATCTCGACCTGCCGACTGAGCTCGACCACCGCGCGCTCACACTGCGCCACCCCAAGCTCCAGGCAATATTCAAAGTGCAGGCGGTCATCATTGACTCGTTCCGTGAGTTTATGAAAAGCCAGGAGTTCTTCGAGTTCCAGGCGCCAGCTATGGTGCCCGCTACCGCCGAGGGCGGGGCAGAGGTGTTCCAGATAGACTACTTTGATAAAAAGGCCTACCTCTCGCAGAGCCCCCAGCTCTACAAGCAGATTGTTATGACTGCGTTTGAGCGCGTATTTTCGGTCAACAAAGTGTTCCGCGCCGAGCCATCTACCACAACGCGCCACCTCACTGAGATAGTCTCCTTGGATGCCGAGATGGCGTTTATCGAGTCATGGGAGGACGTGCGCGACATGTCCGAGGCATGTGTGCGTTTTATCCTCATGAGCGTAGGCACCAAATGCGAAGCTGAGTTGAAACTGCTCAAGGCCGAGCTGCCCGCGATGATAGAGAAGACACCGACACTTTCCCTGACCGAGGCGTTTGAGAAGCTGGGTATCCCGGCCGACAAGGATCTTAACCCCGAGCAGGAGCGTGCGCTGTGCGAGATAATTAAGGCTGAGACCGGGTCAGACTTTGTCTACATATATGGGTACCCGACGCGCCAAAAGCCCTTTTACGTATACCCCAACCCCAAGAACCCGGAGTTTAACGAGGGAATGGACCTGTTGTGCCGCGGCATCGAGTGGCTCTCGGGCGGGCGCCGCATCAACGACTACACCCAGCTTATGGACCACGTGCAGAAGTGGGACATGGACCCGAAGAAAATCGAGATGTTCCTCGAGGCGTTCCGCTATGGTGCCCCGCCCGAAGGCGGCTTTGCCTTTGGTGCAGAGCGCATGACCATGCAGATTTTAGGTCTTAAAAACATCCGCGAGGCAACGATGTTCCCCCGCGACATGCACCGCATAGACCAGCCCCTGAGCGAGCAAGAATAATGCTACTACGCCGGCTTCGCCCAAGAAGGCGTTGATTTTAAATAAAACAAAAGCCACTTTTTGACTAGTTCGTCAAGTGCAAAAAGGGGAGGATTTGGTATGGTTTTGACACTATGCAATTCCTCTTTGAGACAGAACCCACAGGCCGCCCCCTGGGCTTTATAGAGGGCCCTTTAAGCCGTTTTGACGGCCTTACTATGCTGGTGGGCTATGGCGATAAGAAGGGGTTAACCCGCCGCAAGCTGATACCCATGCTCCGCAAGGCGCTCCAGTTTGCCAAGCAAAACGAGGCAAAAAGCATAAGTATAGACTTTAAAGAGCTGCGCGCGCTGGCGCCCAAGGCCGTATCCGACGCCGACTTGGCAGAGCTTACTGCCGAGGCCTTTGTGATGGCCAACTACGAGTACACCACGCACAAGACCGCACCCAAGGGCGGATTTAAGTCAGTAGACATAGTCGAGGTGCGCAATACCACGCCTGCAATTAAGAATGCGTTTGAAAAGGGCCGTGTCGTGGCACAGGAAGTTAACGCGTGCCGCGAGCTTGCTAACACCCCCGGCGGCGACATGACGCCCGAGCTTTTGGCTGATGCCGCTGTTGCCGCAGCACAGGGCACGCCGGCCAAGGTAAAAATATTGGGTGTAGCGGAGATGGCTACGCTCGGCATGGGCGCGGTGCTCGGTGTTGCCAAGGGCTCCAGCGAGGCTCCTGCATTTATCGTTGTGGAGTACTGGGGCACCGACCGCTCCAAAAAGCCGACCGTCTTGGTAGGCAAAGGCGTTACGTTTGACACCGGCGGGCTCAATATTAAGACCGGCGACAGCATGTATGAGATGCATATGGACATGTCGGGCGGGGCCGCGGTTATACACGCGGTCATCGCCGCGGCCAAGTTGGGGCTAAAAAAGAACGTCATTGCTCTGGTGCCGGCGGTCGAGAACGCCCCAGCATCCGGAGCCATGCGCCCCGGCGACATCCTTAAGTCTATGTCGGGCAAGACTATCGAGATCCTTAACACCGATGCGGAAGGCCGTGTTATTTTGGCCGACGCGCTGACGTATGCAAAAAAGTACAACCCTGCAATGGTTATAGACGTGGCGACGCTCACCGGTGCCTCGCTTATTGCCTTGGGCACCGTAGCCTCGGCCTTTATGACCAACAAAGAGTCGCTCATAGCGCCGCTTATGGACATTGCCGAGGAGTCCGGCGACTACATGTGGCCCCTGCCGCTGTGGGAGGAGTACAACCCCATGGTTAAGGGTACCTTTGCCGATGTGCCCAACCTCTCGACCATGGGCAACAGCCGCTATGGCGGGATTATTGCCGGTGGCAAGTTCCTCGAGGTATTTGCCAAAGAGCTGGACTGCCCGTGGGTGCACATAGATATGGCGCCGCGCATGGTCGCTACCCAGGAGGACTGCCTGGCCCGCGGCGCCGCAGGCAACCCGGTACGATTTTTACTCAAATATATAGAAAGCGGGGTACGAGCTTAAGAGTATAAAGGAAGGAGTATAAAGTTAAACCCTTATACTTTATACTGACCCGTATGCCTATCGAAATTAAAACGAGTGTTTACGAGGGCCCGCTTGAAATTCTTTTAGAGCTCATAGAAAAGCGCAAGCTGCTTATAAACGACATATCGCTCGCCGCGGTAACCGACGAGTATATCGCACGCATCAACGCGATGGATGAGCTGCCGATGGGCGAGACCGCCGATTTTATCGCACTCGCCGCTACACTCCTCTTGATCAAGTCGCGTTCGCTTTTGCCAACGCTTACCATAACCGAGGAGGAGTCGCGCGACATAAAGGAGCTTGAGTACCGCCTGGCGCTCTATCAGCTTATAAAGGAGGCTGCGCGTGGGATAAATAATCAGCTCGGCGAGCCGTATTTGTACGAGGGCTCGGCACCCGAGCCGCTCCCGATGTTTATCCCCGACGCGGCCGTAACCGCGACTAGTTTACGCGAGGCAGCGCAGACCCTCATAAACGGATTTCCCCAGACACTGTCCCTACCCAAGGTCGAGGTCAAGAAGATTATGACGCTCGAGCAGATGATAGACACCATGAGCCAGCGCATCTCGGGCGCGTTTAGGACGAGCTTTAAGGAGTTCTCCGGCCTAAGCCGCGCACAGACGAGCGAGGCCAAGCATGGCGTTATAGTGAGCTTTTTGGCGCTCCTGGAGCTTGTTAAGCAGGGGATACTGCGCGCCCAGCAGGAAGAGGATTTCGGTGATATAACAATGGAGTCAGACGCTGTCTCCACCCCAACCTATGAGTGATTTATTGCAAAAAATTGAGGCGCTTTTGTTTGCCTTGGGCCGACCACTTACCCACGCCGAGCTCGCTAAGCAACTTGGTGTGAGTGTGGAGGATATTGCGACAGCGCTTGCGCAGGTTCAACCTGGCAGGGGCGTAGTTTTAGTAGACGATGGCAGCCTGGTAGAGCTGCGCGCCGCGCCCGAGGCCGCCGAGATGATAGAAAAAATCCGCAAGGACGAGTACTCACGCGAGGTGGGCAAGGCAGGGCAGGAGGTTTTGGCCGCAGTTATTTACCGCGGTCCATTAACGCGCAGCGAGATTGACTTTATACGCGGCGTAAACTCCAGCCAGACTCTACGCACACTCACTATGCGCGGCTTGGTGCGCAAGATACAGAACCCCAAAGACTCCCGCTCGTTTTTGTATGAGTCTACAACCGAGCTTTTGAGCACCCTCGGCGTACAGCGAGTCCAAGACCTGCCCGAATACGCAATGGTCCGCGAAAAGCTCACCAAACTGGAGGATGCTTACAGACAGAAGGAGGCTGGTACAATTCAAGAAACACTATGACCTTGGAAATAATGCGCATATTCGTCCCGGCAACCCTGGCCTTTTTGATAGGCGTACTTATTACACCCCTGCTCACTCACTACCTGTACAAGTACAAGATGTGGAAGCCCAAAGGGGGTAAGATTGCCATGGACGGCACCGCAGCCCTAGAGTTTAACCGCCTGCACGAGCACAAAGAGGTGGGCACGCCGCGCTTTGGCGGGGTAGTGGTGTGGGTGAGCGTACTTTTAACCGCAGACTTGCTCGCGCTCCTGGCACGCATATATCCCGATGCGTTTGCCTCACTCGCGTTTATCAGCCGCTCGCAGACCTGGGTGCCCATGGCAGCTATGGCTATGGGCGCATTGGTGGGCTTTGCCGATGACTTGTTTGAGGTCAGGGGCAAGCAGGGTTTGCGCCTGCGCGTACGCCTTATGTTTGTCGCAGCTGTCGCACTCCTGTGCGCGTGGTGGTTCTACGACAAGCTCGATGTCTCCTCAGTTACCGTGCCGTTTATGGTGATGCCGCTGGAGCTTGGTGCGCTGTTTATCCCGCTCTTTGTCTTGGTGGCGCTCTTTATATACGCCGGCGGGGTTATAGACGGGCTCGACGGATTATCGGGCGGCATATTTGCCACGATATTCTCGGCATATGCGGGCATTGCATTCTTCCACGGTCAGTACGACGTTGCCGCGCTGTGCGCGGCTATAGTGGGCGGCCTCTTGGCGTTCTTGTGGTTTAACATCCCGCCTGCGCGCTTTTACCTTTCAGAAACAGGCAGTATGGCGCTTACCATCACCATTACCGTCGTTGCATTTTTGACCGATGTTAAGGGTGGTGGCAGGGGAGTATCGGTACTGCCTATTATCGCACTGCCGCTTGTGGCAACTGTCGCATCAAACGTCATCCAGATATTCGGTAAAAAAGTGCTGGGCCGCAAGATTTTCCGCATCGCGCCTCTACATCATCACTTCGAGGCCATTGGCTGGCCCGCGTACAAGGTAACCATGCGCTACTGGATAGTAGGCGTCGTTGCCGCGATACTGGGACTTGTTTTAGCGCTGGTATAATGACTCCATAAAAGTATTTTTAAAAAAGCCTTAGCCCCACGTTTTATAAGGGAACACTTATGCCGTCACCTAGCGGCGAGGCGCTCCACTCTTTAAAACGCGGCACGCCCCCACCTGGCTTTTTTAAAAACACTTTTAGTTCCGTTTGCACTCGCCCCGCTCCGATAATGAAAAAGTCCTCTTCTGTTGATACGCCGTTCCTGCTGGTAACCTGCGCCCTCGTGGTGTTCGGGCTTCTGATATTTACATCTGCGGCGCTTGGCCTTTTGGCCCGCGACGGCGCCTCCTTTACCTCGGTAGCGGTCAACCAGCTCCTTTTGGGCCTGGTGTGCGGCGGCATCGCACTGTATGTGCTCTCCCGGCTCGATTACCGCATATGGGCGCACTACACGCCGTACTTTTTTGGCTTAGCAATGATCCTCACCGCGCTTACGCTTGTACCAGGCGTCGGCCTGGAGCTTAAGGGAGCCTCGCGCTGGCTCCAGCTGGGACCCATAACCTTCCAGCCGGTCGAGATACTCAAGCTGGCGGTTGTAGCATTCTTGGCTGCGATATTTGCCGCCCGGATGAAGATGGTGCATACCCTCAAGGGAGGAATTTTTCCGTTCGCCTTGGTGGTGGGCTCTGCGGCAACTCTCCTCTTGCTCCAACCCGACACTGACGGCGCAGCTATCATAGCCCTTGCATCCTTGGGCATACTCTTTGCTGCGGGTGGGCGTGTGTGGCACATCTTGGCGATAATCCTTATTGGCGTGGGTGCCCTGGGCTTGGCGGCCTACCAACGGCCCTATCTTATGGAGAGGTTCACCACCTTCCTTGACCCGGAGGCCGACCCGCGCGGCGCGGGCTACCAGCTGCACCAGTCACTCATAGCCGTGGGCTCGGGCGAGTGGACGGGCAAGGGCTTTGGCCAGAGTATAGAGAAGTTCTCGTACCTGCCGGAGCCCATAGGCGACTCTATATTTGCCGTGGCGGCCGAGGAATTCGGCTTCCTGGGCAGTATGATGCTCATACTACTGTATGCCACCGTTGCCCTATTAGGGCTACGTATTGCGGCACGGGCGCCCGACCCTTTCGGAGGTCTGCTCGTGGTGGGACTCGTACTCCTTATTATTGGGCAGTCGTTTATGAATATTGCCTCTATAATCGGGCTCATACCCCTGTCTGGGTTGCCTCTTATATTCGTCTCCCATGGGGGCACGGCCCTGGCTATATCTTTGGCCGAAATCGGGATACTATTGAGCGTATCCAGGAGGATGAAGCATTAGCCAATTTTTACACCGATGAAGATACTTTTTACCGGAGGGGGATCAGGGGGGCACTTTTACCCCATAGTGGCGGTGGCCGAGGCTATTAACGACGAAGTGCGCGAGCGCCACCTGATAGAGCCCAAGCTCTACTACGCCGCCCCCGACCCGTACGACCGCGAGATACTCCTGACCAACAACATTACGTGGGTCGCCACCTCGGCAGGCAAGAGGCGCAACTACTTCTCTGTGCTCAAATTCTTCGACTACTTTAAGACCGCGTGGGGCGTTGCGGGAGGAGTCATCAACATATTCTTTATCTATCCGGACGTTGTTTTTAGCACCGGGGGCTACGCGAGTTTTCCGACGCTTGTCGCGGCACGGCTCTTCCGCATCCCGGTGGTACTTCTGCAGGCCGACGTAGACCCAGGCCGCGTCAACAAGTGGGCTGCTCGGTTTGCTACTAAAATCGCCGTGGCGTTTGCCGAGGGCGCCGAGTATTTCCCCAAGGACAAGGTGGCGCACACCGGCAACCCTATACGCAAGGCAGCCTTGGTGCCGGCGCGCGAGGGCGGCCACGAGTTCCTCAAGCTCAAAAAGGATGTGCCGGTCATTTTAGTAACAGGCGGCTCGCAGGGTAGCCAGACTATAAACGACGCGGTGCTCGACGCCTTGCCAAAACTTTTGGAGGAGTACCAGGTAGTGCACCAGACCGGCCGGGCAAACATAGAGGATGTTGCGGGCCGCGCACGCGTTGCCGTGCCGGACTCCGCGACGCTTGAGGGTTACAAGCCCTTTGACTACCTCAACGACCTTGCTACGCGCATGGCAGCGGGGTCGGCAGCGCTTGTTATATCGCGTGCCGGGGCGGGGAATATATTCGAGACGGCATCGTGGGGCCTGCCTGCCATACTGGTGCCTATACCCGAGCCTATAAGCCATGACCAGACAAAAAACGCCTTTGCCTATGCGCGCGCCGGCGGGGCGAGCGTGATAGAGCAGAACAACCTCACGCCAGGCCTGTTAATTTCCGAAATACACCGCATTTTGGGCAACGAGCAGATAAAGCACGCGATGCAGAACGCCGCGCGCGCCTTTGCCCGCCCCGATGCCGCCAAACTCATAGCCAACGCCCTCCTGGATATTGCCCTGGCGCACGAGGCATAAAAGCGGTTTTCTGCTAGACTGCCTAAGTATGTCCACGTCCATTATTACCCGGTTTCCGCCGAGCCCTACGGGCTTTTTGCATATTGGCGGGGTGCGCACCGCGCTGTTTAACTACCTGTTTGCCGCGCATGGGGGAGGGAGCATGGTCCTGCGGTTTGAGGACACCGACCGCGAACGCTCTAAACCGGAGTTTGAGCAGGATATCCTAAACAGCCTTGCGTGGATCAACATTCCGTACGAGCTTGCAGACAACCCGCGCCAATCCGAGCGCGCACAGGTGTACAAGCAGTACGTCCCCAAACTTATAGAGGCGGGCCATGCCTACGAGGCCGAGGAGGGAAAAGATGGCTCTGGCCGCAAAGTGGTGCGATTTAAAAACCCGAACAAGTCGGTAACATTCAGCGATGCAGTACGCGGAGAGGTAACTTTTGACACCACAGAACTCGGCGACTTTGTCATCGCGCGCAATATAGACGAGCCGCTCTACCACTTGGCTGTAGTTATAGACGACCACGAGATGGGCGTGACGCATGTCATCCGCGGCGAGGACCATGTCTCTAACACCCCGCGCCAGATACTCATGCTGGAGGCTCTGGGCTTTGCGCGCCCCGTGTACGCGCACATCCCGCTGATACTCGCACCCGACAAGTCCAAGCTCTCCAAGCGCCACGGCGCAGTGTCGGCAACCGAGTACCAAGCCCAAGGCTATATACCCGAGGCGCTTATAAACTACCTGGCGCTTTTAGGATGGAACCCGGGCGGCGAGCAGGAGATATTTACACTTGAGGAGTTGGTACAACTATTTACACTCGACAGAGTGCATAAAGGGGGAGCGGTGTTTGATATAGAGAAGCTCAAGTGGTTTAACCACGAGCATCTCAAGCGCCTAAGCGACGAGGAGTACGCCAAACGCCTGTTCGACCTCGTAGGTCAAACAACGGATATACGGCTTGTGCCGCTTATTAAAGAGCGCGCCCAGACGCTTAAAGAGGCCGCGGACATGCTCGCAAGCGACTTTGAGTTCCTCAACGGCGTATCCTACGGACCCGAGCTGTTACTGAATAAAGGAAAGATTGCGAAAGAGGATGCGTCTAAGCATTTGCAGGCGGTGATGCATTTCTTGGAGAACATGGGGGATGAATCATTCACACCTGCGACTATTAAAGATGTTGTATTTCCGTATGCAGACCAAGAGGGCAGGGGCAGCGTGCTATGGCCATTGCGCACTGCCCTCTCTGGTGCAGAAAAATCTCCTGACCCGTTTACCATTGCGGCGCTTCTGGGCAAGACAGAGGCACTCAACCGTATTGCCCAGGCGCTTAAAAACCTTTAAAATAAGCACATAATGTTCCGCTACCGCTCAGTTCTCGCCTGGGGTGCGGCCGCACTTTTTTTGGCGGCTATCTTTGTGGCAGTACAGAGTCCTCACTCGGTCTTGGCTCAGACTAAAGAAGAGCTTCTGGAGAAGGTAGACGACACCAACGCGCAGATAAAAAAGATACAGGACGAGATAAAAAAGCTTGAGAGTCAGCTGACGACAACCAGCGCGCAGAAGCTGACCCTGCAAAACACCGTAAAGGGCCTAGACCTCCAGATACAGAAGCTCCAAAAGAGCCTAACCTTGACCCAGAGCCAGATAAACCAGAAAGACAAGGACATAAAAGTACTTGGCAGCAGCATAAGCACGACGGAGGGTAAGATTGACGTGTCACAAGACCAGGTAGCCACGACGCTCCGCGAGCTCGACCAGATAACAGAAGACTCTATGGTCGCGGCGCTCCTGGGCGAGGGTACCTTGGCCTCGTTCTTTGACCAGGCAATAAGTTTAGCTACGGTGCGCGACGAGCTGCAGAACCATATCGAGGACCTCGCAGCGCTCAAGACCAACCTATCATCGAGCAAAAAGACCGCCGAGGAGAGGCGCCGGGAACTTGCCGCGCTCAAGTCCAACCTGGCCGACGAGCAGAAGGGCGTCTCGGTGGTGCGCACCACCCAGAGCACCCTCCTGACCGAGACCAAGAACCAGGAGGCGACCTACCAGGCGCTCATAGCACAGAAAAAGGCCGAGCAGGCCTCCTTCGAAGCTGAACTTTATCGGATTGCCGCCGGACTAGGCACAGCAGACGTTACCACAGCGCCTGGCCCATCAAGAGGTATGATGAACTGGCCTCTTTCCAATATTAAAATAACCCAGCAATTTGGAGTAACTGTTGACTCAGCTCGTTTATATAAATCCGGCACCCATGACGGCGTTGATTTTGCAGCGCCTATTGGAACACCAATCAAAGCTGCATTAGGAGGCACTGTGCAAGAAATAAACTTAGGAGTAGCTAAGTTGTGTCAATACGGCAAATGGGTACTAATTAAACATGATAATGGTTTAAGTAGTCTTTATGCACACCTCTCGCAAGTGTCTGTAAACAAAGGTGACCGTGTCCAAACAGGGCAAACCGTGGGTCTCGCTGGCGATACAGGGTACGCTTACGGATCACACCTACATTTTACTGTCTACGTATCAAGCGCCGTAAAGTTCGCAACCTGGAACTGCAACAGTGGAGCAACAGCATACTATCCATATGCCGCTCCCAACGCCTACCTCAACCCGCTTTCTTACTTGCCGTAGCAGGAGAAGGGGGATATCCCCACAGGCGCACAAAGAGCCCCTTGTGGGGCCTTTTTGGCCTCATACTACTAACAAGCGGGACTGGTCGAGCCGCTTGAATTTCCGTACAACCCTATATACACATGAAAGCACTTCATACAATCGCGTTTATCCTGCTTGCCATTGGCGGGCTCAACTGGGGCCTTGTCGGCCTTGGCTGGCTTGCTGGCAGCCAAGACTGGAATGTCGTCCATATGCTCGTCGGATTCTCGATGCAGATCGAGGCTATCGTCTATGTGCTCGTCGGTCTCTCAGCCGCATGGCTTCTTATAGGCCACAAGAAGGACTGCCGCTGCTGCACAGCTTAATCCCCTCCGCCCGTCGGCGAGCAGGTTGCAAAAACACCCTGAGCTATGCCTTGGGGTATTTTTGTTTGGCTTAAAATGCTAGAATAGGGTATGGCTAAAGCTATAGAGGTCAAAGACCTGCGTAAAACCTATGCAGGCGGTACAGAGGCGCTCAAGGGCGTCAATTTGACCGTTGAGGAGGGCGACTTCTTCGCGCTTTTGGGCCCCAACGGGGCAGGGAAGAGCACTACTATAAGCATACTGACAAGCCTCGTTACCAAGACCTCGGGCGAGGCGAGCGTATTTGGCGCGTCGCTTGAGACCCATAAGGACCTCGCCAAGACCTACATTGGCCTAGTGCCGCAGGAGTTTAACTTCAATATATTTGAGAAGGTCATAGACATCGTCGTGACCCAAGCCGGCTACTACGGGATACCCCGCGCGCAGGCCCTCGCACGCGCCGAGGAGCTCTTGAAGGCCCTGGGCCTGTGGGACAAGCGCAATACACCATCACAAGGGCTCTCCGGCGGCATGAAGCGCCGTCTTATGATTGCCCGCGGACTGGTACACAACCCCAAGCTCCTTATACTCGACGAGCCTACGGCAGGAGTAGACGTGGAGATGCGCCTGGGTATGTGGGAGTTCCTAAAAAAGCTCAACGAGAGCGGTACAACTATTGTGCTAACCACCCACTACCTGGAGGAGGCCGAGGAACTGTGCCGCAACATAGCGATAATAAATAAAGGGCAGATTGCTATCAACGAGAGCATGCAAGGCCTCCTAGAGCGCCACGGCAAGGAGAGCCTAGAGAAGGTATATCTCGATATCATTAAGGACCAGAACGCCGCCTAACCTGTATGAAAAACTTCTCCTACTGGATACCGTTTTACACCATGATGCGCAATGAGCTTGTGCGCATAGTGCGCATCTGGTCGCAAACCTTGCTGCCGCCGGTTATAACGACCTCTCTGTACTTCGTGGTGTTTGGCAAATTCATCGGCGCCCAGCTGGCACCCATAGACGGCCTGAGCTATATCCAATTCATCGTGCCGGGCCTTATTATGATGTCGGTTATCACGTCCTCGTACATGAACACGGTCTCGACCTTTTACTTTGCCAAGTGGACAAAGACGCTCGATGAGATACTTGTCTCCCCGATGCCCGACTGGCTGGTCATACTGGGCTATGTGAGCGGGGGAGTGCTGCGCGGGCTCTTAGTGGGCGCACTTGTGACCGTAGTGGCGCTCTTTTTTACGCATCTGGCCGTGTACAACATCCTAGTGCTGGTGGCGGCACTGGTCTTAACCTCGGTGCTGTTTAGCTTTGGCGGGCTTATAAACGGTGTGTTTGCCAAGGGCTTTGATGGCATCTCTATCGTGCCTACCTTCGTCCTGACGCCTTTGACGTACCTTGGTGGTATCTTCTACTCGATAGACCAGTTCTCTCCTTTCTGGCAGAACGTGTCTCTTGCTAACCCTATCCTCTACATGGTCAACGCATTCCGCTGGGGCTTCTTCGGAGTCAGCGACATTAATATAGTGACGTGCTTTGCGGTCCTGGGCGGCATTACGGTGGTCTTTATGGGCGTCACGGCATACCTCTTCCGCAACGGCATCGGGCTCAAAAATTAGGCAGAAGAATTAAATAAGGCGCTTACCTGAGCGGCTCCACTCGCGCTGTACGGTTGTCTCAACTTCAATCTTAGAGGCTTTGCGCAGCTTTTTAATAGTGGCAGGCGGCGCGATGGGGAAGTGCCTCGCCTCTCCCAGCTCCTCGGCCAGCCAGTCTACATCCTCCTCCACTGTGAGCCATTTTGCAGGGTCGTACTTTTGGATATTAAACGCGGCGGAGTAGCGCCGTAAAGTCTTCTTGCCGTTATCCAGAAAGTATTCGTGGAAGTAGGACATCGCAAGCTCGCGCACGCTCAAGTAGACCGGGTCGCGCCAGCGCAGCACGGGGTAGTTGGTCTTGCTTATGGCACCCCACCGGCCCCCATCCTTAAACAGCGCGACGATGTGGTCGTAGTCGCCGGCGGTAGCCTCGAGTCCCAAGAGTATCGGCGGGCGGCCATGGTACGCCAAGGCTGCAGCCGCCAGCATGGCGCCCTCCATGCAATGGGCCTTCCTGTCGCGCATAACCCGCCGCGGCGAGCGCATCGTGTGCTCGTTGCTATTGAGCACATTGTTCGGCATCGCATCCAAGTAGTCCTGAATCTTTTGCGGGGTCGAATGTTTTTGCGGCACTCTACGCTCAGCAGGAGAGAGGAGTGCCTGTAGCTTGTCTTTGTATGTCACCACTCAATCATAGCACTATATACAACTATAAATATTTGTGTTAAAAAGTACCCAGACACGAACAACAGAGGAGAGCCTACATGGCCTCAAGAGAAAGATTGAAACCCAAGAAATTCCCCTCTACAGAGGCGGGCGTATGGAACTGGCTCAATGGGAAGGGGCACCGCTGCGTAGCAAGGCGACGTCGGATCCGGGACAGGACTGTCAAAATGTTCCCAAAAGGAATGTCGGTCAAGGTGGAGTTCTTGAACGCTGTACGCCAGCATATCGGGAACGGACGCACGTTTGTGCCCAACACAAGGGGCGAGCACCTCACGGATGTCCATTCGAATGCTTGGCGATACCTTGAGATGTACGGCATTGAGTACAAGCCCTTTGCCTGGCCGGGGCGGCCAGATATGGGCGAGCCTCGTCGCAAAAAGTGCTTCCAAAACGCGATGGTGCTTGCTTATATCCACAACGATGTAGGCAAGGAGAAAGGCCGCAAGCCCCATGCAAAAGTAGGCCGGGCCCGCGGCCGGCACACACTCTACAACGTCCAAGGCATCGCCCTAGGCCCCTTGGTAACCCCCATGCTCCACGGATGGAATGCATGGGGAAAAGGCAAAGCGGAAGCGATTGACTGGACGTTCTATTCTGCCAACCAGTGGACGCGCTACATTGGCATACCTCTTACGTACGAAGAAACTGTGGAAATAAGCAGGACCAAGGGGCGCAACGTCCGCCTTATCTCCATATTCGACAAAAACATGTTCGACCTCAAGGTGCGGCTTGCCCTAACCCGCGTCTTGCACCGCAGAAAGCGGGCGGGGAAGATGATCCCTGTCCGCCCAACAACGCAAAATAAAGGAACTTCTAATGGCAGACGAAGGAAGTACAACCATGTGGGTCGGGATACTCACTGAGGTCTATATAGACAAGGAGTCCAAGCCCGGCAGTGAACTCATGATGCATATGGAGAAGGTCGGCCATGCACACCCAAGTCCGGATACCGCATGGGCCGAAGCGCAGGAATTCCTTGAGGAATACCAGAGGCAAAATCCGGAGGAAAAACGCAAGGGCCGCCTCACCCACATCTATATCCGGCCGGCTTCTTACATTGAAGACGGGCCGAAAGAAACAAAGAAAACGCTAAACTGACTCCCCTGATTTGATTAAAACGGGGGAGCGGAGGCTCCGATTACTCGGAGCCTTTTTCTTTGCCAAGGTCCCCTACCCAAATTCGCAAAATCGGGGGAGGGGTCTAGGTGAGGGATTTTTGATAGAAAGTTGGGTCGGAGAAGTACGGAAAATATTTTCTGAGATTTTGTGAGAGGTGATGGAGGGGAAGGGGAACAAAATTTAGACCAGCTGGACCCATGGGTAAGTGGCTCCTTTGCTGTACGGTATACGTCGCACAATATATCTTTTGCGACCCTTATATAGGCTTTCTATGGAGGGACCTGCTTGGAGCTTGGGGCTCGTTCTCTAGCATTCCCCGCCGTCGTGGCTTGTAATTGCGGCTGTCATATCTTGTCTCTAATTATCTCTTTTACTTCTTGGGGCCGTTCCCTTCCTGCGGCGGCAAGTCCGAGGTTTGTATCGGGCTAGGTATCGCTCCGCCCATGTCCGGTATCGGCCGGATGTTCATCTCGAACTTGGCTACGTGCTCCTGGAGCGTTTTAACGAGCCTCTTGGCGTGCTCGGGAGTAATGGCGTAGGCCGTGGCGTTTTGGCCCACCAACGGCATTACGACGAAGAACTGGTTGTTGGAGCCCACGAGCATCTTCTCGCAGAACTGCTTGGGGATCTGGTCTATGTTTATCTGCTTTGGGTCCATATATAAGTGACTTATACGGCGGGGTATGTCAGGGAGCGAACCTGCCCCAATCCTACCAAATCTCGGTTAAAAGAGGGGTTCAATTCCAACTTGAGCCTTGCCCTGCGGCAAGGGTCTAGGGGATTGAAAGCCGGAGCGACGATTCGCCAGCGGGCGAATCCGCGAGGCAGGGTCGTGCGGCCAAGCTTGGAACGCCTGACCAACTCCCCCGCTGGGATGTGTTAATAATAGAACCTGAGAGGCCCATACGAGAACCTGACCTTTCTCCCTCTGTATAAGTATTGACTCGTGGGAAGGCAGGCGTATGCTCTGTGTATTATTTATATTTCACTAAATTATGGACAAGCAAGACGCTCTAAGTAAAGCCATCGAGATAGCTAAGGAGTTTGCTCGGTCAGGACAGTCTCCTGCTTACATTCCGAACCTTATACAAGAGTCGTATAACAAGATTGTGGAAATTGCCACCAAGGACCACCTTCTTTCTGAGTAAAGGAAACCTAGCCGAGTAAAACAAAAACCCCGAATGGGGTTTTTGTTTTACTTAATGGTGTCTTTGGAGCTGGTCACTTCAAGACGACAGTCGCTGTTTTCTTCGCCCGTCACAGGATTCCAACACTTATAAGCGATAGATACCTCGTCTATAAATCCAGTCTTGTCCTCTCCATTGAAGGCAATGTCGAATGGCACAGTTTCGGAGACATTTAGAAGCGCAGCCCAGTCAGCCGTACGTATTTCCTGACGGCTATGATTCGGCCAGTACTGTATCTTATTGAGCGCGTAGAGGTACTCAGAATACCCTTCCCCATCGTTAACCGATACTGCGCTCTCAGGGTTTATATGGCCACCGAAGCCATTCGGGTTTATATAAAGGTTTTGCCACTTTTGGAGAGCTCCATCGTTCGTTGTGCCAGCACGGACAAATAGATAACCGCAAGCAACTTTAGAAGTGGCAGTTTCGCTCTTTGCGAGGACTACTTCTGAGTTTACGAATTTGCCTCCCGCCGCGTACATATTTTTTCTCTCCCCAATAAGTTTTACAACATGGCCTGACTGTTGGGTTAATTCACTATAAGAAGCAAAGTCGGGGCCACACGTAACAGCGGGGCGCGTTAAACTTGTGCCAGCTTGGTTGCCAGCGTCCTTTTCCACAAACAAAGAGTCTATAGTCTTTGCGACAAAAATTATTATCGTAAAAGCTACAACAAAAATAATGAGCGTTTTAAACAACTCCCAGAAAGGTATCTTTTTGCTATTGTCTTTATCCATAATATTTATCTGACCTAACAAGCGTGAATGTCCAAACTTTTGCAAGAGCCAACTTAGCAATAAAGAGAAGGCCCCCGAGTTCAAGTGCCACCAGAACAAGGTGAAACTTAAGCAATGGCAATCTCTCGTACCACATTTTTCTGAAAGCACTCTTAACTTCTTTGTGTAGAGACCAGCCTACGATGGCTGCCAGCACAAAAAACAACGCGGCGACCACGGTGTTAAAAACGCCAACAAGTACCAAAAATACCAGGACGTATATAAGCCAAATGTTTATGCTTGGCAGTGTCGTATACACCACACCATGTTTTCTAAGAACTTCAAGGAATTCCCAGAGAGCGTCCACCCTCGCAGTATACAAAAGGATGAACCATACACAAGGACGGCCGAGAGTAAAAAGTATTACCACCATTTCAAACGCAAAAGCCGCCTCCTTTCGGGGGCGGCTTTTGGTTTTGATTCTTGCGGCTTGGCTTAGTTAGTGGCGACTATCTGCGACTTGCCCCAGCAGTGTTTGGAAGCATTCCAGTCACGGGTGCCGTTGCGCTCGTAGAGGTAGCGGGCGTAGGCCGCGTTGCCCTCGAGACTGTAGATGTTAAGCCCAAGGTTATCCTGCGCCGACTTGGCGTGGAGCGATGCCATGATCTGGAAGGTACCCATGGCGGATGAGGTCGGGTTCTTAAGGACCTTGCCGGTGGAGTCGAGCTGCCTAAAGCGGGACTCGCAGCGGGCAATGTCTATCATGACGGGAGCGTCTTTAAAGTACTCGCGCACATACTCTTCCACAGAGTGGGATGCGGGCATGGTGACGGACTGCGTGATAGAGGCTTCGGCTATCGGCGTAGTAGAGCCGGTAGGTACGAGTGCCGCAAACGCAAGGGCGAGGCCAATAACGGGCATAGGTTGGATTAGTGCGGAGTTAGGATAAGTAATGCGTACAGGGCCCCGACAGGGACTCAGGCACGAAAAAAGCCCCGCGGGCAAGCCCTTGGGGTTAGGAATATAGTACCTGTTTTAAAGGTGAGCGATCAAGCGAAGCGCTTGACAAAAAATAAGACCCTCCCTGAAATGGCGAGAAAGCCTTATTTTAAGCCATATTTTGCCGGCCAAAATGGCCCTAGCAAGGCTTAAGCGCAACTTAAGCAGGGGATGCGTGCTTTTGGCAAGTCGTGTCGGGCTGCTGGGAATCGAACCCAGACCTTATCCACCCCATGGATAAATACTACCACTATACTACAGCCCGTCTCTGTATAACTCTGCGATTTTAGCGCAATTTGGCTATTTAAGCCAAGGAATCTCGAACTGCTCGAACTCCGGCAGGAGCTTCTTATCGTGCAAAAGGCGCGAGATGACCTCGGCGTGGCACTTGGCGCCCGTCAGCGCATTGTGGGGCTTGGGCTCCTCGGGGATGCCGCAGTAAACCAAAATAGCGTCGAGGTTAAGCGACGAGCGCTTCTTGTCCGGATCTACGGGGGGAGTCAATCCCCTCTTTATCTGGTGCATCCAGCACAGGCTATGGCTGTCTATGGTGCGATGGGCAAACGGCCACTCCGTATGCCCTGCCCTGCGGGCGCCTGCCTCTAAAATGTCGCGGTCAAACGACACATTCTGCCCTGCCAGGGTCCTGTCGGCACTTGCCTGTGCCCAGGCGGCAAACTTATGCACCAAGTCGGCCTCGGACTGTTTTCCCGCGTCCATAATCTCCTCGCGGGTAAAGCCGTTAACCGCTAGTGCCTCGTCGTTTATAGTCGCACCGTCCCACACGCGGCACTCCTCATAAAACTGGTTGGAGGGGTTGTTCAGGTCCAGAGCGCCCACCGACACTATTGAATGGGTGTCGGGACCTATGCCGGATGCTTCTACGTCTACAGCTATCATATACCTAGTCTACATCAGGCGCGCCAAAGACCTTAGTGGTCCAGCCGTGGGCGCGCTCGACAAACGCGTGGAGCTTGGGGTACTTAACCGTGTGCTTGTCCATCCAGGTACGGATGCCCGGCGAGTACATAGACAAAAGGAGGCCGCCTATCGCCAAAAAGAGCCAGCCTTGCAGAACCGGCAGAACCAGGCCGGCGAGCCCCAGCAAAATAAACAGCACGCCGAGCGTGATGATGAGGTACTTCTTTATCTTTTTCTTTAATTTGCTGGACATCATATAGGCTAGAGACCGGGGCAGTTGGCTGCGGGCTCATAGCCTGCCGCCTGCGCCTCTGCGATAGACATGAAGTATACCTTGTTTTCGGCCTTTATGCGGTTGGCGCCCGAGCAGGCAGCAAGGTAGTACTTGGTGCCGTTCCTGGAAGCAACATACGCCCCTTGCCCTACCGACTGGGGTGCCAGGTCTGCCTTGGCTGCCTGGGCCACAGCGGCAGTATTAGCCAAGGGCTCGGCGGCCACAGCCTCCGGATACAGCACCCTGAGGGCCACAGGCTGGCCTTGGACAACCGAAAGCCGGCCTAGGCCAAAGGCGGCAACCCCGACCAGAATGACCATGGCGGGCACAGCATAAGGCCCGAGGGTGCCTACCTTGCGGAATATGGGAGTATTTGGTATCATAGTGGGTACATAACTAGTAAGATATGGCAAGTAAAAAAGCAGGCGGAACAGCGAAAAACCTTACAGACTCTAAGGCCAAATACCTTGGAGTCAAGCTCTATGCCGGCCAGGTAGCCAAGGCCGGCGACATTATTGTACGCCAGCGCGGTACCCGCATGATGCCAGGCAAGAACGTCGGGCTCGGCAAGGACCACACCATATTTTCCCTTATCGAGGGCGTCGTCTCCTTCCGCAACAAGCGCAAGCTGAACTTTAACGGCACCACGACCGTCCGTTCGGCAGTTGATGTAGTGGCTCGCTAGAGGCTTGAGTTTTTGTACAAAGGACCGGCCTTGGTATACCAAGGCCGGTCCTTTGTTTATCTAGCAATTTTAAAACTACTGCGCAGCAATAACTACGATCATCTCGGCTTTGGAGTGCTTGGAATGGAGGCGGACCGTATGCTCCCCCGTCGTCTTTATAGGCTCCACCTCGATAGCAGACTCGGGGATCTCTAAAGAGAGCTCCGTGCGGATGGCCTTGGCAATATCTGCGGCGCCCAATGATTTAAACAGTCCGCCCTTCTCGGTTGCGCGGGCGGTTATAGTAACGCGCTTCTCCTCCAGCGACTTAACCTTGGTGGAGAGCTGCTCCTCTTCTTTGGCTTTGGCGGCCTCGAGCTGGGCCTTTTTGGCCTCGAACTCCTTGAGCTTGTCCTCGGTGGCGGCTACGGCGTACTTGTGCGGCAAGAGGAAGTTGGCTGCATAGCCCTGGGCCACCTCCACGACCGTGTTGGCCTGCCCGCACCCCCGCACGTCCCGCAGCAGTATTACCTTCATATATAGACTATAGTACTCCCAATTACTGCGACTTCAACCACTTGAGCGCGGCGTCCATCTGGGGGTCCTCGCCGGCGGCAAAGTCCTCGGCGGTGCGCTCGGCCGCAATATCGGGCTGGAGGCCGCCGTCTGAGATATTGCTGCCGTTGGGGGTCAGCCAGCGCGCAACCGTGATTTTGATCTCGGCGCCGCCGCCCAGCTGCAAGAGCTGCTGGACCGAGCCCTTGCCGAAAGTCCGCGTACCCACAAGCTTGGCAACACCATGCTGCTGCAGGGCTCCGGCCAGAATCTCCGAGGCCGATGCCGAGCCTTGGTTGACCAGTATAGCCATCTTCAAGTTCTTGCCTGCAAACACATTGTAGCCCAGCGAGCGGTGCACGGCGTTTGTCTGCTTGCCTTTGTAGTCCTCGGTAACTATTGTCTCGCCAATAGGCAGGAAGAAGCTTGCCATTTGCACCGCAGACTCTAAGTAGCCGCCCGGGTTGCCGCGCAGGTCCAGTATGAGCTTTTTGTCGCCAGAGAGCACGAAGCGGCGCAGCTCATCGCGGAATAGGTCGGCCGAGTTCTGTGTAAAGCTGTACAGCGCTATAGTGTAAACGCCCTTCTCGCTCTTGCCGTCTATAGTGGGCACGTTTATTGTGTCGCGCACGATAGAGACTACGATAGGTTCGGTTGTCGAGGCACGCTCCAGTGTGAGCTTGACCGTAGTGCCCTTGGGGCCGCGGATAATCTGGACCGCGTCGTCCACGCTCATACCAATGGTCGAGGTGGCGTCCACCATGATTACTATGTCGCCACTACGGATACCTGCGCGCTCTGCCGGCGAACCCTTGAGAGGCGCAATAACCGTAATATTGCCGCCCTTGTTGCCCATCTCCATGCCCACCCCGCCGAACGCGCCCGCGATAGCTTCGTTAAACTGCTTGGCCTCTACCGGCGGCAAAAATGTCGTATACGGGTCGCCATAGCTGTCGGTCAGGCCCTTTATGGCGCCGTAGAGCTTTTCCTGGTCGGTGGGCGCGGTAGATGACGAGTGCGTCTCGACGAAGTTCTTGTTTAAGAGGGCCCATGCCTGCCAAAACTTGGCAAAGTCCACGCCCGCGGGCTGCACGCCGCTGAGACTTATGCTCCCCGTCTGCGCAGACACCAAGCTTGAGACGCGCTCGCTGACCCCGGTGTACATGCCCACACCGAACGCCAGCGCGAGCGCAATAAATACCCCCGCCGCCTTCAATCGTGCCCTGTTCATATATAAGAGTATATCACAGTCGTATAAAAATTTGGCGGTATACTTTTGTTTATATGCTGACGCGGTACTCTGAGCGCGATTTGACGTGGATAGACATGGTGGCGCCCACCCCCGCGGAGGTCCGTGCGCTCATGGCTGAGTTCGAGCTCTCTCCGAGCGTGGCTCAGGAGCTGCTCTCGGCCTCGTACAAGTCCAAAGTGGAACGCGCAGGCGACACAGCCTATGTGATACTCCACTTCCCCACCCTGCGCTCGGGGCACAACCGCAGGCCCGAGGCAGAAATAGATTTTATAATCGGCAAAAAGTTCCTCATTACCGCCCGCTACGAAAATATTGACCCGCTGCACACCTTTGCCAAGGCGTTCGAGGTCGGGTCGCTCTTGGGCCGCACGCACGCGGCGCATGGTGGGCATCTATTTGCTCTTATGGTGCAGAACCTATACCGCAGCCTGAGCGAAGAGTGCGACACGATGCGCCGCCAGCTTGAGGAGATTGAGGCGCGGATATTCCGTGGCGACGAGCGCCGCATGGTGTACGAAATAAGCCACGTAGCCCGTGCGCTGTATGACTTTAGCCGGGCGCTCGGGCCGCACAAAGAGATGTTGGGCTCGCTAGAGCCCGCGGCCGGACGCCTATGGGGCCCGGAGTTTGCCTACTACCTGCGCGAAGTGGAGGGCACGCGCGCCCGTGTCGAGCACGAGCTTATGAGCCTGCGCGACTCGCTAGCCGAGCTGCGCGCCACCAACGACAGTCTCCTCAACACCAAGCAGAACGACATAATGAAGACGTTTACCATCCTGGCGTTCCTGTTCCTGCCACTCTCGTTTATTGCCGGGCTTTTTGGTATGAATACAGAGCACAACCCCATTGCGGG
>CAYHLQ010000006.1:0-11549 GCA_964357485.1 uncultured Candidatus Saccharibacteria bacterium
AAAAAGGATTGATTTTAAAGCGAATTCGTGGAATTTTGACCTTTTGTCCGGCATAGGTTTGTCTTTTATTAGCACCGGACTGTCTCTTATTGTCCTTTAAAACTCAAGGACTATATGGGACAAATCTTGTCTCTAAGTGTAGCAAGGTCGCCATCAAACACAAGTTGACGGACCTAAAACAAATCTGGACCGTACAAAACCCTCCAGCGTGGTATTATTTGCAAATCATGGCAAAGAAAAACGGCAAGTCTCAGTCCGGCAAAAATCCGCTTGCCTCTGTGCCCGCGCATACATTCAAGTCAGTAGCAGCTGTACTCCTCATTATTATAGGTGCTGTGCTGACCCTAGCCGGGTTCGGTGCCGCCGGCCCAGCTGGCTCAGACGCTTATATATTGATAGGCCGCCTCTTGGGCGCCGGATACTTCCTGGTGCCAATACTCTTCTTTATGCTGGGCGCGGCGGCCCTGCGCGAGGAACGTCCGGCTGTGGGTCCACTCAAACTCATATCGAGCGCACTCTTCTTAGTAACTGGCCTTGGCTTTATAGATATAGTGTCGGGGCGTGGCGGGCTCTTTGGTCAGGCAATAGCTGGCCCGGCCGTGAGGTACTTTGACGTATACGCGGCAGTCATCGGGCTCGGCGGCATACTCCTTATATCTCTCCTACTCTTACTCGAGGGCCGTATCAGCATGCAGCCGTTTGTCGGCGCATGGGCGCTCGTGTCCAGCCTGTGGAGTAAGAAGGAGTCGGGCGAGCCAGCAATAGTGGGCTTTACAGACGAGGAGGACGAGGTTGCCGCAGCCCAGCGGCCCGAGCCCGCCCACAACGACGAGCCCATGCCGGCACGCGCCCCGGCCGCACCGCTCCCCAAGGTAGACACAGGCGCTATGCAGGCCAAAGCCGCCGCACTCTCTCTCAAGTCATTACTAGGCACCTACACCCCACCACCCCTGTCCCTGCTTGAGCGCGACAAGGGCCGCCCCGGCGTGGGCGACATCAAAGGCAATGCCAACATCATCAAGCGCACGCTGGCCAACTTCGGCATACAGGTAGAGCTCGACGAGATATCAATTGGCCCATCGGTCACCCGCTACGCCATCAAGCCGGCCGAGGGTGTGCGACTTTCAAAAATTGTCGCGCTCCAACAGAACCTCGCGCTCGCCCTGGCAGCCAAGGGCGGTATCCGCATCGAGGCGCCTATACCCGGCAAGGCCCTGGTGGGTATAGAGGTGCCGAACTCGGCCAAGGTAACGGTAGGCTTAGGCACACTCTTGGAGGCACCAGAGTTCCAGGAGTCTCCCAAGCCGCTCATGGTGGCGCTGGGCCGCGATATTGCCGGAGGCTCGCTGTTTGCAAACATTGCCAAGATGCCGCACGGGCTTATTGCGGGCGCTACGGGCGCGGGCAAGTCGGTTGCCATACACGGGCTTATTACCTCGCTCTTGTACCGCTGCGGGCCGTCACAGCTGCGTTTTATATTTATAGACCCCAAACGCGTCGAGCTTACCTTGTACCGCTCGCTCCCCCATCTGTTAACGCCGGTTATTACCGACGCCAAGAAAGCAATTATGGCCCTGCGCTGGGCCGGCAAGGAAATGGAGCGCCGCTACAACATATTGGAGGAGCATCGCGTGCGCGACATCGAGTCTTACCACACAACCATACTTGCCCCCCAGCTTGAGAAACTTAAAAAGCAGGGCGGTGCCCAGGAGGGAGAGACCGTGCCCGAGGCCATGCCCTATATCGTCATCGTTATAGACGAGCTGGCCGACATCATGCAGAGATACCCGCGCGAGCTTGAGGCCGGCATCGTGCGCCTAGCCCAGATGAGCCGCGCCGTGGGCATACACCTCGTACTCTCCACACAGCGTCCCTCGGTCAATGTTATTACGGGTCTTATCAAGGCCAACGTGCCTACGCGCATGGCGCTCCAGGTCGCCAGCCAGATTGACTCTCGCACCATACTCGACCAGGGCGGCGCCGAGTCGCTCTTGGGCGCCGGCGACATGCTGTATCTGAGCGCCGAGATGAACAAGCCTATGCGCCTGCAGAACGCATTTATAAGCGAGGGCGAGGTTAAGAAGATTGTAGACTTTATCGTAAACAACAACGAGGCCGAGGTACCGGTGGAGATTGTACCGGCCGAGCGCGGCAATGACGGTGTAGGACTGGGCGGTGCCACCTCCGGCGGCATGAGCACTGCTGGCGGCAGCTTTGGTGACGACGAGGAGATAGACGATGACATGTACCAGCAGGCCCGCGCTGCCGTACAGGAGGCCGGCAAAGCATCTACATCCTACCTCCAGCGCAAGCTGCGCATCGGCTACGCTCGCGCTGCCCGTATGATAGATATCCTAGAGGAGCGCGGCGTCATAGGCCCCGGCGACGGCGCCAAGCCCCGCGAGGTCTTGGACAAAGGTGCCGGTCCCGCTGCCCCTGCCGCTACCCCCGAGGAGAGCCAGTAGGTATACTGGCTGAGTGAAACGCCTGCTGATTATCGTCGCCCTTGTTCTTATTGCGGGCTACGGGCTGTTTGAGGCGCGGCGCATTATTGAGGGCCCGCGACTCACTATTGACGCGCCCCTGGACGGCTCAGCTACCTCCACGAGCCTCGTAACCATCGTGGGGCATGTTGAAAATATCTCCTTTCTGACCATAAACGACCACGCGGCCTCGGCCGACGAGCAAGGCCGATTTGTGTACCGCTACTCCCCTCCTGTGGGGTATACTGTCGCCACTGTCTTGGCCACAGACCGCTTTGGCCGCCGGACAGAAAAACGCATCTCGTTCACCTTATTAACGTATTGCCCTGTCAAAATGTAGACAAATTTGTTTGCATTTTGACCAATAAAAGAGACTGTAAAATATATGGCACTTAAAAAAGGAAAGGAGAAAGCAGCCAAGGTCTCTCCGCAGGAAAACAAAAAGGACAGCTCCGCGATAGATGCCGCACTGCGCGCCATCAAGACCAAGTTCGGCGATGAGAGCATCATGATGCTTGGCCAGAGCCCCAAAGTAAACGTAGATGTTGTCCCCTCGGGCTCCATCGGTCTTGATTGGGCTTTGGGTATCGGCGGCTACCCACGCGGCCGCATACTCGAGATATTCGGCCCGGAGTCCTCAGGCAAGACCACTCTATCGCTCCACGCTATAGCCGAGGCGCAGAAGAAAGGCGGCATATGCGCCTTTATAGACGCCGAGCACGCGCTGGACCCAGAGTACGCAAAAAAGATAGGCGTTAAGCTCGACGAGCTTCTGGTGTCCCAGCCCGACCACGGCGAGCAGGCGCTCGAGATTGTCGAGGGCCTCGTGCGCTCGGGGAAGATTGACATCATCGTCATAGACTCTGTGGCGGCACTCACCCCCAAAGACGAGATAGAGGGCGACATGGGCTCCTACCAGGTCGGCAAGCAGGCGCGCCTTATGTCGCAGGCCCTGCGCAAGCTCACGGCCATCGTCTCCAAGTCCAAGACCATCGTCATATTTATAAACCAGATACGCATGCAGATAGGCGTGATGTTTGGCAACCCAGAGACGACAACCGGCGGCAAGGCGCTCAAGTTCTACACCTCTATACGCCTCGACATCCGCCGCATCGCGCAGATTAAAAAGGGCGAGGAGGTTGTGGGCGGCCGCCACCGCATCAAGGTAGTTAAAAACAAGGTTGCGGCCCCCTTCCGCACGACAGAGTTCGACCTTATGTACAACGAGGGTATCTCGACCGAGGGCGAGTTGCTTGCGCTCGGCGAGAAGTACGGCATCGTCGCCAAGTCCGGCAGCTCGTACTCGTTCGGCGAAGAGAAGCTGGGCCGCGGCTACGACGCATCGCGCACCTACCTGCGCGAGAACAAGAAGGTAGCCTCTGCCCTGCTCGCGGAGATCCGCAAAGCGTTTAAAGAAAACGCCGACCCTAAAAAATCATCCTCCCCATCCGAGGACGAGGAGTAAGCGAGGCAAACAGAACCCCCGCATGCGACATGCGGGGGTTCTTTAATTTACTTCTTAGTAGGACACCTTGCGCTCACTGAGCGTGCGGACTAAGTCTATCGCAAGAGACACAAGAGCCACTGTGGCCACCAGGAGCACTGCCTGTACGGCAAGCTCGGCATGGGCCAGCGCCACAAGCACATAGTTGCCCAGCGCCAGCACTCCCCCATTCATCGCAGACAGGAAGTTGGCCTGGACCTCCGAGACCCACACCAAAATACCAAGCGCATATACGCTCGCCACAAGCGCGTAGGACTTAAGCGCTGTGGACGAGACCGCACGGCGAGCCGTGTGCACTACGCCTACGGAGGCCATAACCTGTTGTTCAATCCTGCTTTGCATATATTCTCTAACTTCTACTTAGGGCTAATAGTTTCAAATATCCTCTTAAACTCGGCCTTGGCCCGATGTACGCGGGTCTTAACAGCGCCCACGCTCAGGTCCTCCTGCACCGCTATCTCCTCCTGGGTCTTGCCGTCTATAAAGAAGCTCGAGAGCGCCCGGGCCAATGGTGCGGGCATGCGGGTCAGCACCGAAGCCACCAGGTCAACAAGCTCCTTCTTCTCAAACTGCCTGAGGTTGCGGTCCGGTATCAGGGCCCATATCTCCTCGTCTAATTGTGCTTCGCGCTCCCAGCTCTTCTTCTTTTTGGCGTAGTGGGTCAGCGCGGTGTTTACCACAATGCGGTAGGCCCAGGAGGAAAACTGCGCTCCCTCCTGCTTTTTAAACTTGGCCGCGTTTATGTAAATTTTCACAAAGGCCTCCTGCACGATATCCTCCGCCTCCTGCGGGTCTTTTATAATGCTAGCCGCCTTGCGCAAGAAGGCATCTTCATACTTGCGGACCAGCAGGGCAAAAATAGAGGGATGCAACACCGAAAGGGCCAAGAGCTCCTCATCGCTCCGCTCCTCCGGCTCGTCCCTTAAGAGTTCCATAGCAACACTGTATACCACACGGGCTTACCTCTACAACTACAGACGTACCGCTGGGTGTATACTTTACAACATCAACATGAGCCGTTGGTATACATACGGATATAACGCGCTTGGCGTATTGTTCTTTTTTATAGGGTTATTGACCCTTTCGGGGGCTGTAAACGCCTGGCACATTGAGCATATATTGGCATGGAAAGCCTTCGGGTATGCCGCCCTGGACTTTCTCCTGGCAATAGGATTCTTGTCTCATGACAGATGGGTCCTGCCGGCACTCGCCCTCAACTGCGCAGGGCTCGCAATATCCTCCCTTCTGCAAAAGCAGCGGGGGTTTATATCCGCCCTTCCCGGTCTTATAGCTGGGACACTGCTGCTGGTTTTTGTATATACGGCTAGGGCAGATAGGCGCCCCACACGCCAAAGCAAGGTGGTCTATACGCTTTTCTTGGCTGTATGGCTGGTACTATACTGGTATACAATAGTACGTGTATTATAATTTTGCCATCTATTTATGAATGCCCTTACGGCCAGCCTTAAAAAAGTATCAACGCCTGTGATTAGCGCCTTGCTTGTACTCTCTATGGTATATACCGTCGCACCGAAGGAAGCACACGGCGCCCCTATCATTTTTGTAGTGATTGCAGTGGTTACAACAGCAACGGTAGACTACTTATCCTGCGGCGTAAACATTGTATGGGGTTGCGATGATGGGAACGGGGGCGGAGGCGGAGGTCCGACATCATGGTCCGGCTCGAACGGAACCAAGCCAACCGGAGGTGGAAATTCTGGCGTAATCCCCGGCCCAGGTTTTGGGACAGGAGCGGGCACGGGAGGGGCGGGTGGACAAGATGGCCAAGGCAGCGGCCCTCAGGCATGCAGCTCAAGCGCCAATGTGTGCGGTATGCGCAATAACAGTTTTCTCAATACGAGTGGTGTCTGTGGCGCTACCACTCCCCCCGACAGCGTCTGTCCTCCCCCCAGCATAAGCTCGTTTTATGCAGAGCCGGCCCGTGTACGCAAAGGCTCTTCCTCTGCCTCAACTCTGCACTGGGACGTAACAGGAGCAACCGCATGCAGTATCAGCGGAGGAGGTCTGTCCCTTAGTGGGCTTGGCATAAGCGGCTCTGTGCAAACCAATGCAATAGACTCGCAGACCAACTTTACTCTCACATGCGTGGAAGGCGCGGGCCCAATTACAAGTGCCCAAGCGACAGTGGGCCTCATCCCAGACTACCGGGAGCAGTAGGTAGATACACGCGCGCTAACAGGGCACTAGCGACGACAAGCACCAGTAAGAACCCCAAAGGAACGGCCCCCCAACGGCTATATATCGTCGGGTGCGATTTTTGCAGCGGCACATAGCCCACGAGAGTCCCCTGCTCTCCAAACGGAAGCATGTTCTGTATAGAACCGTCTTCCTTAATAAAAGCGCTCGGGCCAAATGCGTTTCCACGCAGGACAAAAACGCCATTTTCCGCTGCACGGTAACGGGCAGCAGCAAGACTCCAATTACCCCCCATGTCACCGGGGAACATGGTGTCGGAACCAATAGCGACGATAAACGGCCCGCGGGATGCTTCTCGCCGGGCTAGTCCGACCTGATGCAACTCTGAGCAAATGAGTGTCCCTACCGGTACCCCTCCTATCTCGACCCGATTATCCTGCTCGCCGGGTGTAATGGTATAAGGCAGACGACGCAACCCCAGCCACTCTGCCCACACGGGCGTATAGTCTGAAAGCGCGTAGAGTTCGCGTTTTCTATACTCAGATTTTTCTCCTCCCTTCCAAAACGCGTACTCGTCGTATAGAGCTCCGCCTGCCGACATTGTATTCCACACCACAACAGTCACTGATGCAGGAGTAACGGTCTGCAGCCATTTTCCTATAAGAGAGTCGGGTATTTCTTGCACCCCGGTACTTGCGGGTGCGACATCGCGGTACACTATCCCCCGCACCGGGGAAAAAGGGTATACAACGAGGGAGCTCTTTTGCGCCGCCGAAGAGATACTGGGAGCAAGGGCATCATTAACAAACACTCCTTCCTGCACTGATCCGAAAGGCAAACCACCAACAGAGGGGGGCGCTGGCTGGATTATAGAAGTTGCAAGTACTGCCCCCGGAGCTGCAGCAGGGCGCAGACAGTACGCAGCCGCAGCCCCACCCGCGATAATGGTAAAAAACAGCAGCGCTGCTGCACCTGCGCGATATGACCCCTTTTGCCACCCATACACAACCTCTGCAAGCATGGCATTGCAAGCCGCGATGATAAAAGATACGAGTATAGCGCCTCCTAAACCTGCATACCATAGCGCCGGAGGGAACGATACAACCGCATGGGAGAGCGATGCATAATTATATCCGCCAAAAATGTAAAACAGTAGCATTTCATACGGGATATAGAGACATGCCGCTAGAAGTGCATTAAAAAGGGCCGACTTTCGGCGCAGCAACTTGTACGCCAGTAGTACAGCCCCGACACAAAAGCCAAAAAGAATAATAAAAAATATAAACGACGCACGGACTGCATAGGTTAGTAATACCCCATGGGGCTGCAATGCCAGCTGTCCGAGCGAGAGGTACATCAGCGGGGTCATACCAACAGCCCCTGCTATCACCCCTCCCCAAAAAATATCACGCAAACGCCCTTCAATAGACAGGTAGAAAAACGGCGCGAGTGCAACAAATGCGAGCGGCCATATGTAGAACGGATAAAAAATAAGCGCAAAGAACATTCCTGCAGCCACATACCGATACCAGCGCATGCATCCAGTATAATACGCCAAGCTCGACAAAGGCATTTTTATGAGTACAATGCTTCTGTTAATCCCCTATTTTATATGGCAATGCTTGAATACAACGAGATACTCAAGGGCAAGGTAATCCTCGTGGGCGACGACCCATACGAGGTGCTAGACGCGCATGTCTTCCGGAAGCAGCAGCGCAAGCCCGTCAACCAGACCAAGCTGCGTAACATCATCACCGGCAAGGTAACCGAGCAGGCCTTCCACGTGTCGGAGAAGGCGCAGGAGGCAGACCTCTCGACCAAGGGCGTTAAATACCTCTACTCAAACAAGGGCGAGAGATGGTTCTGCGCCGAGAATAACCCCGCAGACCGCTTTGTACTTTCCGACGAGATGATCGGTCCAGCCGCCCAGTTTATCAAGACAAACGCCATAGTAGAGGCACTCATATTTGACGAGAAGATAATCGGCATCAAAGTACCCATCAAGGTAGAGCTCAAAGTCACAGAAGCGGCGGCGGCAGTAAAGGGCAACACCGCGCAGGGCGGCAGCAAACAGGTAACGCTCGAGACGGGCGCAACGCTATTTGTCCCGATGTTTATAAACGAGGGCGACGTCATCCGCATCAACACCGAGGTGGGCGAGTACGTCGAGCGCGCCGACAAGAACTAGGAAAGCAAAAGGCCCATAAAAAAGTCCAGGTGGGGGCGTGCCGCGTTTTAACGAGCAAAGCGACTATAAAACGTGGGGCTAAGGACTTTTTTATGGGCCTTTTGCTGAACTCTACCTAACGATGTACGCCTGAGCGTTAGCGAACGATATAGGGCAGGAGCGCCATGAAGCGGGCGCGCTTTACCGCCTCTGCAAGGGCGCGCTGGTTAGGCGCCGAGAGGTTGGTGCGGCGGCGCGGCATAATCTTGCCGTGCGGGTTGACGAACTTCTTGAGTGTCTCGGTGTCCTTGTAGTCTATGCGGACGAACTGGGGTGCGTATTCTTTAGCCATAAGAGTAAGTATAAAGGGATAGGTATAAGGTATAAAGCTAGAAGGGGATGTCGTCAGGGTTAATGTCCTCGGTGGGATAATCTATGCCGTCGTCCTTAGGGGCCTTCTGCGGGGTCTCGGCATCGCTACGGGCACCCGAGGGAGCCGCGCCTGCGCCACCCGACGTACGCGAGCCGAAGGTAACCGACTCGGCTACTATCTCGGTGCGGTATTGCTTACCCTTCTCTGGGCTGTCCCACGAGCGGGTCTGGATGCGACCCTCTATCAGCGCCGAGCTCCCCTTCTTGAGATACTGGGCCGATGTCTCTGCCTGGCGGCCGAAGACTACTACGTTGTGGAACTCCGGCACGTCGGTCCACTGCTCGTCCTTCTTAACGCGGCGGTTGGTCGCAACACCGAAGGAGGCTACCTGCATGCCCGAAGGAAGGGATTTGAGCTCGGGGTCGCGAGTAAGGTTGCCGTAGAGGATTACTTTGTTCATAGGCGTATTGTACTACTCCTGAGTCAGCGCATCTATAGACTTGTCGAGCTCAGCCTCGGAGACCGGGGCTGCAGCCTCTGCGGGCGCTGCCGGCTTCTTAATAGTCTCGCCCTCGAGGCGGTCGGAGGAGAACACGGCGCGCGCCTTGGGCGGAGCGATGTCCTCGCGGACGGTCTGGATGATAAGGGAGCGGAGTACCTCGCGCGACTCGTTAAGCGCAGCCTCCAGCTGAGGGATTTTGTTGCGGTTCTGGGCGAACTTTATCCACCCAAACCATGCCTCGGCGTACTTCTCGCGCTTGCCCTGCGTGGCGCGCTCTATAACGTAGGCGAGGTTAATCTTCACCGGGTAGCCTTCGCTGATAAACTCGGCATCGTCGCCGATAAGCTTGCGCACAGCCTCGACAGCCGCGCCTACGCCGTCCTCGGCGATAGTGGGAACCAAATGAAAACCGACCTCATAAATAATGGGTGCACTGGCAACTAGCACCTCGGAGGAGGCGTCAGTCGCTTGGGTAAAGGCTTCATCAGCCTGCGACGTTTTTGACATACCTCAGCACCTTACCAGGGTTTACCGCCTAGCGCAAGCCAAAGGCTTTTTGTGCGTTTTGGGCGGTCTGCGCCTCTACTTCCTCTGCGGCAACCCCCTTTAGAGCGGCTATTTTTGCCGCGACGCCCGACACATATGCGGGCTCGTTGCGCTTGCCCCTGTTGGGTACCGGAGCGGCGTACGGCGAGTCGGTCTCTATCAGCATCCTATCGAGCGGAGTCACGCGGATAGAGTCGTCGTACATGTCGGTGTAGGTTACCGGACCCGGGAAAGAGAGGTAGCAGCCCAAGTCCAGATATTTCTGTGCCAGCTCGGCAGTCCCGGTAAAAAAATGTATAACAACCGGCACCTTTTGCACTATTCCAGTGTTCTGCAGAACATTGGAACAATCGTCATGCGCGTCCTTGCCCTGCATAGCTTCGGCCCCGGAGGGGCGGCAGTGGACCACCAGCGCCTTGCCAACTTTTGCCGCCAAGGCAATATGCGCCTCAAACCGCTCGCGCTGCCTCTGCTTCTCATCCGCGGAGGGCTCCTGTCGGAAGTAGTCGAAGCCACACTCCCCTATTGCCACGACCTTAGCGTGGCGTGCCAACACCTCACTGTTTGATATATCAAACACCTCATCCACGTTATCGTTCGGGTGCAATCCGACCGATGACCACAAAAAGTCGTGAGCCTGCGCAAGTTCGAGCGCTTTCGCGCTCGACTCATAATCAACACCGATAACAACCGCGCCCATCTGAGCCTCCTGCATGCGCGCCAGCACCTGCGCCCGGTCGGCATCAAACTGCGGCATGTAGAGGTGGCAATGCGAGTCAAATAGTTTAAATTCCATAAACGACATACTAACAAACGCGGAGATTTGTTGGGGTGTTAGTCCTTGCGGCACCTTGCCAGAAGCAAGTGCACTTGGATATTTATAATCGCTTCGCTCATTAAATATCTCGGCGGGGGAAGAGGTTCTCCGGCTTTTTGTTGGCCATAATGGCCTCTATTATCTTCTTGCTTGTCTCGGGCACAATCGGTTCGAGCATGAGGTCTATGGCCGCAAGCTCTTTTACAAGCTCCGTTATCATTGCCCTCCCCCTCTCTGCATCCTCTTTAACAACCTTAAACGACGCTTCTTGCGCTATGCGCTGGTCGAGCGCCGCTATGCGGCCCCATATGTACTCGGCGGCTTTATTAATTTCAAAGCGCTCAAATGCAGAAGTAAACTCCTCTGGGTACGGCACAAACTCAACCGCTACGGGCTCAGGAAGATGCGTCTGCGCGAGCGTCATAATACGCGAGGCCAGGTTCCCCAGGCCGTTGGCCAAGTCGGCATTGTACGCATCTTTGAACGCCTCAGGCGTAATGTCGCCATCCTCGAACGGCGAGATGTGCCGCGCTAGAAAGCAGCGTACCGCGTCGGTGCCGTACTGTGCCAGGAGCTCCTGCGGGTCTATGACATTGCCCAGGGTCTTACTCATCTTCTTGCCGCCTGAGAGTATCATGCCGTGCACCAGGATGTTCTTAGGGAGCGGCAGGCCGGCAGACAGCAGCATGCCGGGCCAGATAGCCGCATGGAAGCGCAGTATGTCCTTGCCCACGACATGCATGCCCGGCCAAAACTCCCGGTATAGCGCATCGTCGCGACCAAAGCCCAGCGCTGTAATGTAGTTGGCGAGCGCGTCGCACCACACATAAATAACCTGGCTGTCGTCGCCGGGCACCGGGATACCTACCGAGTTAGTGTGGCGAGGGCGCGAAAAACTTACGTCCTGGAGCCCGTCATTTAAGAGCGAGAGCAACTCGCGCTCGCGCGTCTCCGGCACAACTCTAAGCTCCTTGGACTCTATCCTGCTCTTGATCTCCTG
>CAYHLQ010000006.1:11559-24545 GCA_964357485.1 uncultured Candidatus Saccharibacteria bacterium
ACCGTCTACAAGCTCCTTCTCGGTTATAAAAGCCTCGTGACCCACGCAGTACAGGCCCTCGTACTCTTTCTTGTATATATCTCCCGCATCAACAAGCTTGTTCCACAGTGCAATGGCGCCCGGCCAGTGTTTTTCCTGGTCGGTGGTACGGATAAACTGGTCGTATGAAATATTAAGACGCCCAAACAGCGATACGAAAGCCGCAACTTTCTCGTCCAGAAACTCCTGCGGAGTCATGCCTTGCTGCTGAGCCGGGGCGATTATCTTCTGTGTGTTCTCGTCTGAGCCGGTTAGGAAGTACGTTGTGTCCCCTACTAGACGATGATAGCGCGCGAGTATGTCGCAGAGCGTCGTAACGTATGCGTGCCCCAAATGCAGGTTGGCATTGGGATAGAAAATCGGTGTCGTGATATAAAACTTCTTGTCCATGAGTATCAACCCTACTTGGGCTCCCCCTCGGGGGTCAAGCCCTGGCGCTGAAGCTCGCGGGTCTTGCGGCGGTCTATGTCTGCAACCAGCTCTTGTATGGCGCCCGCGATGGGTACCGACAGCAGGATGCCGAGGAACCCAGCGAGCTTGGCGCCCACTATAAGCGACAATATAACCATGAGCGGCGGCACGCCCACCACTTTTTTAACGACCACAGGGTAGATAAGATGCGCCTCAAACTGCTGGACCACCATATAGAGGCCGGCCACCAGGAGCGCCCCCGTGGCCCCGCCGTCTATAAAACCTATCGCCACCGCAGGTATAGCCGCGAGTATCTGGCCGAATACAGGGATGAGCTCAAAGAGCGCTGCCAGTACTGCCAACAGGAGCGCGTTGGGTACACCGAGTATAGTAAGCCCGAGGTACAAAAGGACGCCGACAATAACGCCGAGTATAAGCTGGCCCTGCATCCACTTGCCTATCTTGTCCTGCGAGCGCTTCCATAGGCCGAGTACATACACCTGGTGCTGTGCCGGCGTTACAAGGCGCAAGAAGTCGTCCACACCCGTCTCCTGCACCGAGAAGTAGAACGAGAACACAACAATGAGTATGAAGGAGGTGATGCCTCCGAAGAAGCTCGACACCGTATTGACGACTCCGCCGCCCGCAAGCGAGAAGCTCTGCGAGACACTGCTGAGGAAGTCGCCCGAGGCAAACTGCGCACTGAAGTCGGGCAGAAGCCCGTTGGTCGCCTCCGAGAGGCTGAAGGTCGAGAGGAGCGCAGGTAGACGCTGGAAGAAGCTCACCGCGTCTGCCACCAGCGGCGGTACAAACAGGAACATAACGCCAAAGAAGACCACCGCGACCGACAGGTAGATAAGGAGGACGCTGAACACGCGGTTTATCCGATAGCGCCTAAGCCAGACGATACCTGGCTCTATAGCCGAGGCAAAGACAACTGCCGTGAGGACTATAAGGACAATGTCGCGCAGAAACCACAGGAGCGCGGCCAGTATACCAAAGAGGAACACCGTAACGATGCTCCCGGAGGTAATGTGCACATTCACATCTTTGAGCCTATCCATGGCCCTACTGTAGCATATTGCTCCGTTTTTAATTACTGAGGTACCTATGCAATCTAGTACGTAATTTTTGACTTGAGAAAGGCTGCGAGGCCCTCGGTGGACATGCGGGACTGCTCACCCGTGTCGCGGTCGCGCACCGTGACAGTATCTTTATACTCCTGGTTCTCGCCCAGTGTGTCGAAGTCAATCGTGATGCAGTACGGTGTGCCTATTTCGTCCTGGCGGCGATAGCGTTTGCCGATATTGCCGTTGTCGTCCCACATAATCTGCGGGACCTCTTTTTTAAGTGCTTGGTATATCTCGCGCGCCTTCTCTACCAGCTCGGGCTTGTTTTTAAGCAATGGGAACACCGCAGCCTTAACGGGGGCCAAGTGCGGGGGAAACTTCATCACCACACGCGCCTCGCCGCTAAGCTCGTCCTCGGTGTAGGCTTTGGTCATAACAGCCAGCAGGTGGCGGCCCAGGCCAAAGGTAGGCTCCAGCACGTGCGGGACAAACTTTTCGTTTGTGTTCGGGTCCAGGTAGCTCAAGTCGGTATCGCTGTGCTCGATATGGTTCTTGAGGTCAAAGTCGGTGCGGTACGCCAAGCCTCCTATCTCGTCAAACTTGTGCGGATAGCGGAAGTGGAAGTCCACCGTGCGCTTAGAGTAGTGCGCTCGCTCGCCATCCGGTATCTCCACTTCCTTAATGTCCACCGCCTCAAAGCCAAGTGCCCTAAACCACGCCTGCATCTGTTCGCGCCAGTATTCAAACCTCTCCTCCCATGTCTTTTCCTCTATAAAATACTCGAGCTCCATAATCTCGAGCTCGCGCACGCGGAATATAAAGTCGCGCGGCGCTATTTCGTTTCTAAAATTGCGTCCAATCTGGGCTAAGCCAAACGGCAACTTGGGATGGTAGCTGTCTATAATGTTCTTAAAGTTTACAAACATGCCCTGCGCGGTCTCCGGGCGCAGGTACACCGTGGTGTCGCTACCGTCTACAGAGCCCACCGATGTCTTAAACATCATATTGAACTGCTGCGGAGCACTCAGTACATTGCCGTCGGGGCTCTTAATCCCCTTCTCCTGTATAAGAGCAGCCATCTGGTCCAGGCTCATGCCGGTCGGATTCTCGCCCGCTTCTTCCAACAAATGGTCGGCGCGGTAGCGCTTCTTGGTCTTGCTGTCAGAGACAAGCGGATCGTTAAAGCCGCCCACGTGCCCCGATGCCTCCCAGACCTTCGGATTCATAAGTATCGCCGAGTCGAGCCCGTACATATCGTCGCGGCTGTCTACAAACATCCTCCACCACAGGTTTTCTATATTTTTCTTAAGCGCTACGCCCAAAGGGCCGTAGTCCCAGGTGCCGGCGAGGCCGCCGTAAATCTCGGAGCCCTGATATACAAACCCGCGCCGCTTGGCCAGCGACACTATCTTTTCCATTACGTCTGTTTGTGCCATGTGGCTTTAAATATAGCCTAAAGAGCCACTGAAAACTACTTGCTCTGCACCACGCCGTTCTCGCCGTCTCCCGTCTGGGTCGTCGGGCCCTGGGCTTGTGCCTGCACTTGTATCTGGGCGTAGCGGTCCGTACCAGAGAGCACCGCAGCGCCCGTAAGAGCCGGTGCCTGCCCCACTTGGCTCTGCGACGGGTTGAGCGTTACCTGGAACTGCGCTGTGCGGGCGGCACTCGTGTAGCCCGTACCTGCCTTAAGCTCGCCCAAGTCCCAGCGCACCGTGCGCGATGCGGCATCGTACGTCATGCCGGTCTGGCCAGTTTTGTAGGTTACGTAGGGCGGCAGTACAGCCGAGACGTTTGCGTTGGCTATAGCGTTAGAGGAGTTCTTGACCGCCCACTCCAGCGTGTAGGTGGTCGCCTGCTCGGCCCGCGGCGGCGTGGGTCCCGTGTTTGCGTACACACCTTGGTCGTACAGCGACTTTGCCTCAAGCGACAGCAGCGAGCCGACCACCACATCTGTCGTTACAATTGCGGAAACAGATTCGGGCGACTGGTCGGTGCCACGCGTACCCTTAACACTTAGTATGAGTGTCACCTTGGGGTTGGTGTATACCGTGCCTCCGGTGCCCGGCGGCAGAGTGGCAAAACTAAACGTCAGGTTACCCGACGCACCCGGCGCCACCTGGGCCAGGCTAGGGTCTTGCGCGCTTGTCCACACAATCGTGCTGTCTTGCGACTGATAAAAGCCGTTAGGACTCTGCACCGAACCCGTGTCCAGCACAGGGCCTGCGAGCACAAGCGAGACCTCGATATTGGAGACCGAGTCCCCGAGATTATTACTCCAATTGATGCTGCCTTGTATATTTTGCCCCGGGCTCACTGAGACCGAGCTGCCTGTCTTGCCAGCAACAGCAAGTTCAGCGGATATAAACGGCCTGCTTACCGAGAGCGTGATCGGCGTATTGAGGAACGGTACGCGTATATGTGCGGCAGTCTTGTCGGACTCCGAGCCGGTCAGGAACCTGAACACCCGCTGGTCGCCGTCCTGCCCGTCTATCGTGCCGACAATCTTAACTACCGTGGAGGCCCCAGGCTTCAGTGTTCCTAGGTGCCACAGCCCCTGCCCCGAGTCGGCCTTGGGCGTGGCGCTCTTCACCACAAAGCCGAACGGGTACTGTGCCTCAAGCGCCACATCATCCACTGTCTCCTGCGAATTACTCTGCACAGTAACGTCTAGCGTAAAAGGCTGTCCAGCAGCAACACTGTCGGGAGCGGCAACAGAAACAGACACCGGCGAGGAGCCTATAGTCATCTCAACATCGCCCTCGCGCACAAAGACAGCATTGGAGCCCGAGAGTGAGTATTCGAGCTGGACATGTACCTTTTGGGTACTGCCCTCTTGTCCGTACAAAATAGCCGAACTTGTGCGCTTGATAGCCTGACCTGATGCTATGGTGCCCAGCGACTGCCTGTCGGCTTGCAGGGGCTTCTGCGGGTCCCTGGGGTCGCGTGTGCCAGACGGGTACGTTATGACAAGGTCTGAGAGTATGAGCGAAGATGAGTTGCGGTTGGTAGCAATAACCTGCAGGTCAACCTGCGAACCGCCGTCTACCAGAGAGGGTGCGATAATCTCTAGGTCAATATTCTGGGGCGAGACGAAGTTCCCCCCGCCCAGATAGTAGTAGGCAGCAACCCCCGCCGCAATGAGAAAAAAAGCGACCGACGCTAAAAGAAATTTAGTCGAGAACGCTACACCTTTTTTGGCGGCGGGGGTTGTATCCATACCACCCTCAATAGGCTGTTTGGCTGTGTTTGGCGCCACAGGCGGCGCCTCCCAAGCAACCGGCACGTGCGCGTCACTCACAGAAAGAGTCGAGCGTATGTCCTCTATAGGACCCTGGTGCTTGCGCGAGTAGAGCTGGCTCTTGAGGTTGTCTACCCCGTCCTTATCCTGTGACATCTCCTTATTGTATCGCAGTTATACCCGAGGATAGTGAGGAAAGAGGAAGTCCTCTTCATCTTTCACGAAACGGCGCAGGATATATCAGTCCTACCTGTTACAAGCCTGTTGCGGTGAGCGACTCATTTATGGCACGTACCAAGAGTGAGCGGGACTTGAGAGCCTCGGCAGACAGCTCGAGAGAGTACTCACCTTCTATAAACTGCGATAAGGCCTGCGTGTGCGGCAGGTAGCCCAGGTGCGCCAAGACGCGCAGAACAAGCACGGTCTCTATGGCTTCCGCATCGCTTGCGCTTGCCGCGCGCGCAATAGCGCCCAGACCCTCGACCACTGTTTTATACAAAGCCGGCACGCGCTCCTCGCCGTGTATCAGGCGCAGCAATAGTTTTGCAATCTTCCCCGAGCGCACCCTTCGATCGCGATCGCCCCGGGCAAGGTCGTGCGAGACATTCTCAACTCCGGTCAGCTTCCACTCGGCCTTGCCGCGTACCATGGCAAAGCGGCCGACGCTCAGGGTTTCAAGCCCGTAGCGCAGTTTAGAGGCCTCAGCACGCGCACTGGTCGCCTTGGCACGCACCAGCCCAAGCTCGCGCGTGAGGATCGAGACAAGCGTGTGCGCCTCCCCCACCCCGCGCTTACCCAGTACTACCCCCTCTGTAACAAAAACTTTATACATACACTGATATGATGCTATAGCACAGTATTGATGTATCTACTCTCCGGATACAATAATAAGTTCGCTTAGGTTTGTAGAGGCAACAATTTTTTCCTTGTTGTTCTGTGCTGCGTGCTTCTCGTCATCATTGGCGACTGCAAGCTCATAGGCCGGACGGTCAGCCACGGTCAGACCCTGCTCCTTGCGCCACTCCTGTATGCGGCGCACCAGGTCGCGCACTAGTCCTTCCTCTTTAAGCTCAGGTGTAAGCTCGGTTGACAAGTACGCGTCGTCGAGCGCAGCGTCCTCCTCTATCTCTTTTACATTGAGCTCGTCGGCCAATATCTGGCGCAAGCCCGCATCAGCCGGCACGGTCTTGGCAGAAAATTTGGAGAGTGGCTGGCGCACCTTAATGCCGGCGCGCGCGCGCAGCTCCAAGCCTTTGGAGGCTAACTCGCGGATGGTCTGCATGTCAGCAAGCAGCTGCTCGTCTACCGCGCCCGCGTCGGGCCACGCGGCCAAGTGCACGCTCTGTGCCTCGCTCTCGGTGCGCATGCGGCGGTACAAGTCGTCGGCAAAGAACGGCATCACCGGCGCCATCACCTTGGCTACCGTTATGAGCACGTGGCGCAACGTGGCAAGAGCCTCCTCTTTATCCATACCCTCGTCCTTAAAGCGGTCGCGGGAGCGGCGCAAGTACCACGTGGACAGGTCGTCTATAAAGCCGCCGAGCGGGCGCGTAGCATTATCGAGCTGGTAGGTCTCGTACCCTTCCGTCGAGTCTTTAATAAGCTCATTAAGCTTGGCCAATACCCAGCGGTCGAGAGGATGCTGTAAGGAACTGATAGCGAAGGGTAAATCTTGGCCTAGCGGCCCCGAGCGCCCTGAGTCTTCAGTTCCTTCAGCATCCTTAAACACATACATCTCATAAAAGCTGCGCACATTATCCAAGCGCATGAGGAGCTTCTTCTGTACCTCCTCTACCCCGCGTTCATTAAAGCGCAGGTCCTCGCCACGGATAACCGGCGACGAGAGCATATAGTAACGCAGACTATCCGCACCGTACTTCTCCACAACATCCATAGGATCCGGATAGTTCTTGAGCTTTTTGCTCATCTTCTGCCCGTCAGATGCGAGCACTAGGCCATTTACTATCACGTTCTTGTACGGCGCGCGGTTAAACAAGGCAGTGCCCAAGACAATGAGCGAGTAAAACCATCCTCGTGTCTGGTCGAGGCCCTCGGCAATAAAGTCGGCTGGATATCCTTTGGTGCCAAAGCCTAGAAAGCCCTTGGGGTTAAAAGTTCCTTTTTTAAACGGATAGTGGTTGCTGGCAAACGGCATCGAGCCAGACTCAAACCAACAATCAAAGACATCCGGCACGCGCTTCCATTCGCCATCCATACCACTACCCATCGGCACGTCGTCTATATAGGGGCGATGCAGGTCGAGCTCGTAGTTCTCATTATGAGGGAATGATACGAACGGCAGCGCGCGCACTTCGCCCGTGCGCAACATGGCATTGTCCGTAAAGACTCCCCACGCCGCGCGTGCGGCCACGAGCTGCAGCGACCAGATAGGATAGCCATGCGAGACGATGAGTATATTCTTGCCGGAGTAGCGCCTTTCAACCTCAAAGATAAACTCCCCCACCCTCGCGCGGATAGCCTCATCGGACGAGCTTGCCTCGCTTAAGCGCTCATCAGTCATAAGAGCCGAGTCCGGCAGCCCAAGCTCCTTAAGCACTACTCTAGCCGTCTCTTGCGTACGCAAAAATGGAGACGTTATGACAATATCTATCTTCTCCTTTTTGAGATCTACCCCTGCATACATGGCCTGTTGCCTGCCCCGCTCGGTAAGACGATTCTGCGGGTCTCCACTGAAGTCCTCTGTATTCTGTGCATTGCTCTGTGCCTCGCCGTGACGCATGACAAAGTAGCGGTTGCCACTCCGTCGCACCATAGCAAGGAGCTCATCTACCGAGCCGGCGACCTTAATCTGTTTTGTCTTGGTGTGGCGCCACACAGGCAGCGGCGCGCCCCAGTAGCGCGAGCGCGATATCGCCCAATCAGGTGCAGATTCAATGCCGTTCTTAAACCGGCCTGTGCCGATGTGGTCAGGCACCCAGCTAACTTTACCGTTCTCACTTGCGAGCCTGTCTTTAACTTTATTAACAGCAACAAACCACGAGGTAGCTGCCCAATTTAAAAGCGGAGTGTCGCAGCGCCAGCAGTGCGGGTAGGAGTGCTTGATTATGTCCTTCTTAAACAGAACTCCCTTCTCTTCCAAAAATGCGGCAACTTTCTCGTCGGTCTCGCGCGGATTACCCTTGGGCTTAACAGCCAAGCCCACAAAATCTTTAACCTGCGCATTAAATTTACCCTCGTCGGTTACGTGATGGATGAGTGGTATCTTCTCCTTTTGGGCCAGCTCGAGGTCCTCGGCGCCAAACGCGGGGGCCAGATGCACAATGCCCGTACCACTGTCGAGCGTCACGTAGGGGGCGGCGTAGACCTTCCAGGCATGCGTCTTATTTTTATGAAGCTCGTCTTTAAAATAACCGAATGGCGGAGTGTATTTCTTGCCCACAAGTTCCTTGCCTAGCATCTCCCCCACCACCTCTACATCACCCAGCACTGCCTGCATAAGATCTTTAGCGACAATCAAGATATCATCGCCCACTTTTGCCTTAATGTACGTTGCTTCAGCGTTGACAGCTGCGGCAACATTGCCCGGCAAGGTCCATGTAGTCGTAGTCCAGATTAAAAGCGAAGTACCAGGCTCATCCACCAATGGCAGTTTGATGAACACAGCCAGATCATCAATGTCCTTATAACCCTGCGCCACCTCAAAGTTTGAGAGCGTGGTGCCGCAATGCGGACAATAATGCAACGACTTAAAGCCCTCGTAGATGAGTCCGCGGTCAAACAAGTTCTTAAACGACCACCACACCGACTCGGTATAGCTCGTGTCCATGGTCTTGTAGTCGTGCTCCATGTCGGCCCACCGGCCCAAACGCGGGATAATGCGCTTCCAGTCGGCAACATCCTTCATAATGCTCACCCTAGCCGCCTTGTTGAACTTCTCTATGCCATAGGCCTCGATGTCGCGCTTGTTTTTCAATCCCAGCTCACGCTCGACCAGGTTCTCCACAGGCAAGCCATGGCAGTCCCAACCCCAGCGTCGTGGCACATGGTAGCCGCGCATGGTGCGGTAGCGGGGTATAGCATCCTTAATAGCCGAAGCCAGCAGGTGGCCGTAGTGCGGCAAGCCGTTGGCAAACGGCGGCCCGTCATAAAAGGTAAACTCACCGCGGGGAGCGGGCTTCTCTAAAGATTTCTCAAATATCCCCTCGCGCTGCCAGAAGGCCAGCACCTCTTCCTCGCGCGCGGCGAGCGTACTTTTGGGCTTGGGAGTCTCATGCTTGAGCTCCTCGCCTCCCTGCTTGGGGTCGTCCATAACCCGTTAACTATAGCCGTTTTAGGGCCAAAAGGAAAAGGAAGCTACATCTCCTCGGGTGCGGGGATACCAAGCACCTGCAGGCCCTCGCGCAATGTTTTTATTGTGGCGTACACCAACCACAGGCTGTAGTGCGGAGAGACCCCACCAATAAGACGGTTAGCACCGTACCAGCTGTTAAACGCGCCGGCGAGCTCGGTCAGGTAAGTAGTGATGTAATGCGGCTCCAGCTCGCGCGCTGCACGCCCAACCACGCTCGAGTAGTGGATCAGTACGCGCTCAAGCGCGCTTGCCTCTTGTGGCATATCATCCCGGCCGGGCTGTATAACCGCCTCCTGCGCCGCCTTAACAAGAGATAGTGCGCGCACGAGCGCGTACTGGAGATAGGGTCCGCTGTCGCCCTCAAGCGATAGCGACTTTTCCGGGTCAAAGATAATGTCGCGCCCGCTCCCCTGCTTGAGTACCACGTACTTGATGGCACCCACCGCAACAGCCTCGGCAGTCTTGTCTGCATCCAGAAGTGAGCGGCCCTGCATTTTTTCTTTAGAACCTTCTATCAGGTCATTCAAAAGGGACTCGCCCGTAATAACATTGCCGGTGCGCGATGACATTTTTCCGTCGGCAAAGCGCATCATGCCGTGGGTAATATGCCTAGTCATCTGCGCTATGCCGGCCACGTCGCTTATTTTCTTAGCAGCGGCCAACACTACCTTGAAGTATTCTTTCTGCTCGCTTGCAGTTACCGTAACCGAAAGGTCATATGTGCCTGTCTGCGCCTTGAGCGACAAGAGTCCAAGGTCTTTTGCCTCGTACGTAGGCAGGCCAGCCTTGTTTATAAATACGCGCGTATGCAGGCCGTCCTGCTCGCCAGGATAGATTATCGCGCCCTCGCTCTCTTGGAATACGTCTCCCATGTTGCCACGAACCAAAGTAAGTCCCGGCTCGGCGGTCTGACTCTCAAAGAAGTAATGTACAAAAGCCGTGTCGAGCTTTTTGTAGATATCCTCAAAATGAACGAGCGATGCAGCGCGACCTTCGTCATATAGTGCATTAACTGCACTGTCGCTCTTGTCATAAATAACCTTATTGAGCGCGTCTACCTCGTCCTTATGCGCTTCATACTGCTCGCTGCCATACGCATATGCATCGCCCCACGCGGCTGTAGGCTTTTGCTGTTTGCCCCAGATAGCCTTTGCAACATGCAGGCCCACATCGCCCTGGTAGTTAGCGCGTTCCACCATGGCACCCGACACCTCAAACAAGCGCGCAATACTCTCGCCTATCGTGTTACTCATCAAGTGCCCTATGTGGAATTCTTTAAACGGGTTCGGGTCGGTATACTCGACCATCACCTTCTTCCCTGCATATATCTGGGCAATTGCCTGCGGCTGAGGCACCAACGCCTCGCGGCTCAAAAAGAAGTTGATGAACTTCCCCACTACCTCCACCTTTGCAACACCGTCAATGGTACCCAGCTTGTCAGCCAGCGCCCGTGCGTCCACTTTGCCCACAAGCGCGGCGTTGGTGGCATAGTCGCCATGCTCCATCGCGCGCGGCCGCTCCACGACAAAAGGGACGTTCTCTGTCCCAAGCCGGGCCAAGGCGTCTTTAATAGCAATGTCTATCTTCTCTCTCATGTACGACTAATCTATCACCAAGCGAGCGAGAGGACAAAAGTTAACTTTTGATTCCGAGCGAGCGCAGGTGATATGCTTGCATATCATTTAGAGCGTCCTCTGGCTAAGCGCGGGCGGCATAGCCGACTCTACTACCTCAAAGTCGCTGCGGCCTATAAGCGCCCCACCCTTGGTCTCCACATCGCAGCGCCAAGCCCCCGTCGTGAGAGCCGACTTGACCGAGTAGCCACGGTAGCCGTCGTCGCGCCCGCCCGCTATGGGGAATGCGACCAGAGACTGCGTCTCCCACGCACGCTTGGCCTCGCTGTACTTCTCCCAGCGGTGATAAATAGGCACACTCAGGTTGGTCGGTGCAAATACTGAGGAAAAGCAGAACGCGCTCTCACCCGCGCTCAGTGCATAGGTCTTGCTGGTGTTGCGCCACACCTGCCACCAGGGAGAGGGCTCGTAGAGCCCGGTGTAGTTGCCATCGGAGCGCTTGAGGAGCGAGTGGTACATGCCGATGTCTTTTAGAGATAGCGGTACCGGCGGAATAATATTGAGAAAGTACAACAGGTTGAAAGTGAGGAATATGCCGAGCACAACCGTCGAGACGCCAAAAATTTTAGCAAGCTCCTTGGTGCGAAATACGATAGTCATAAGAAGGAAGAGGAACCCTGTTATGGCACCAAGGCTTATAAGCCCACTAAACAAGAAGACCCACGTGCCGATAGTGTGTGTGAGAAATACCGGTACCGCAATAACGCAATATGTGAGCATGAGGAGGTAGTACACCCCGACATTAAAGCGCAGCTGCGCGTAGCGGCTGCGCAAAAACTCGTTACCGAGTATAAGCGCAACCAACAGCCCCAAGAAGAGCGCGTTAACAGCCAAGGTACCACTCTTGCCGTACAGCACCAGGAGGTTGCTCGCCAAACCTCCAAAGCAAAACTGGAGCAGGAGTAGGAGAAACAAAGGCTCGGTCGAGTGCTGCTGCTCTTTCTTGCGCATCTCGCGGCGGTTAAGGAGGATGATGAGCACACCCGCCACCACAAGGTATGTAAGGAGGAGCAGGTTGTTGCCGATACTGTCGGGCCGGTCGGCGATTATAAGGTCAAAGCAGAAGCCAACCGCCAAGGCACCCACCCCCAAGTGATGCTCGTAGCGCTCCCACCATTTAAACAGCTTGCTCTCCCGAAAGGCCATACCTACATTGTACCTCGTGAGGCGAAGAAAAAGTTCCCGTAAAAGGGAGAGATGAACACGACCCCAACTCCCTTTTACAGGACTTTTTCTTCGCCCTACATGAACGAGTCAGGTATTGGGAACTTCTGCGCGAGAGCCTTAATCTCTTGGCGGATTGCGTCGAACTTGCCTTGGTCTCCCCTATTCTCGAGCGTGTCGAGCATGAGAGTCGCTACGCGGGCACACTCCTCCTCCCTAAAACCGCGCGTGGTTATAGCCGGCGTGCCCAAGCGGATGCCCGACGGGTCTTGGGGGCTGCGCGTATCATCGGCAATCATATTCTTGTTGAGCGTTATCCCGACCGAGTCCAGCACCTCCTGCGCCTCGCGCCCGCCTATGCCAAACTTTGTAATGTCGGCCAAAATAAGGTGATTGCTGGTGCCGCCGCCGAGCATGCGCACGCCGCGCGCCGCAAATACTTTCTCCATCGCCTTGGCGTTCTTTAAAACTTGGGTCGCGTAGTCCTTAAAGCCTGGCGCCAGAGCCTCGCCAAACGCCACCGCCTTGGCGGCAATGACATGCATCAAGGGTCCGCCCTGCAGGCCCGGGAATACTGCCCTGTCTATCTTTTTTGCCAACTCCTCGTTATCGCGCACCAGTATCAGTCCTCCACGCGGTCCGCGAAGAGTTTTGTGCGTTGTGCTCGTCATTACATCAAACCCGTAGTCAAAAGGGTTTTTGTGTACGCCCCCGGCAATAAGCCCGGCAATATGCGCGATGTCTGCGACAGCGTACGCCCCTACCTCTTTTGCAATAGCGGCAAACTTTGCATAGTCGAGCTCACGCGAGTAGGCACTAAAACCCGCTAAAATAATCTTTGGCTTGTGCTCGATAGCAAGCGTACGCAGCTGCTCGTAATCAATTTCGCCTGTCTCTACATCCTTCATGCCGTAGCGCACAAAGGTAAATAGTTTGGACACTGCCGTTGCCGGCGAGCCATGCGTTAAGTGCCCGCCATGCGAGAGATCCATACCGAGCACTGTGTCGCCCGGCTCGAGCAGTGCAAAGTACAGCGCGACGTTGGCATTGGCACCCGAGTGCGGCTGGACGTTGGCAAACTTGGCTGCAAACAGCTTCTTGGCGCGCTCTATAGCTAG
>CAYHLQ010000007.1:0-9080 GCA_964357485.1 uncultured Candidatus Saccharibacteria bacterium
CAGATACGCGACCGGCTGATGAAGGAACTCGAGGTGAACGTCGGTCTGAAAATCGATTTTGATAAAACAGAAATATTCCATGTGTCCGGCCGCGGCGAGCTCCACATCGCGGTCTTGCTCGAGAACATGCGCCGCGAGGGCTACGAGCTGCAGGTCTCCGAGCCGCAGGTAATCTTCCACGAGGAGAACGGCGTCAAACAGGAGCCGTACGAGGAGGTAACCATAGACACTCCGGAGGAATACCAGGGCGCTATTATAGAAAAGCTCGGCAAGCGCAAAGCGATACTCAAGGATATGAAGCCGGGTAGCGGCGTGGTGCGCATGATATTCGAGGGCCCAACCCGCGGACTCTTGGGGTACCGTTCGCAGTTTGTGCTCGACACCAAGGGCGAGGGTATCTTCTCCTCGCGCTTTATCGAGTTCCGCCCTCATGCCGGCGAGATAGAGAAGCGCCCCGTGGGCTCGATGGTATCCATGGCTGCGGGCAAGGCGCTCGGCTTCTCGCTCTACAACCTGCAGGACCGCGGTGCGCTCTATATCGGCGCCGCTACCGAGGTATACGAGGGCATGGTTATCGGCAATACCTCCAAGGGCGACGAGATGTTCGCCAACCCGACCAAGGGCAAGCAGCTGACCAACATGCGTGCATCCGGCTCTGATGAGGCTATCCAGCTTATCCCGCCGTACACGCTCACCATTGAGCGCGGGCTCGAGGTTATGCAGGGCGACGAGTACCTCGAGATTACGCCCAAGTCTGTACGCTTGCGCAAGCAGCCCGGCGGCCGCACCCGCTAGCCCCGCTCACTCATAAGTTTATTTAATGAAATGAAAACCGCCGGCATATGCCGGCGGTTTTCATTTGTTAGACTTTTCTAAACCTACATACATCAATACTATGCTATAGCATAGTATTGATGTATGGGGATAGTTTTACAGTCGTATAGGTACTCCTATCTTGTAAAGAAAAAATAGCCGAAATGATATACTTTTGCGTATATGAAAGGACACGTAATAGACATAGAGAAGGCGGCGTTTGCCAGCGAAGATTTTAGGCGCGTGCTCTACACATCAAAACATAGCCAGCTGGTGGTTATGTCTATCGTGCCCGGAGGAGAGATAGGCGAGGAGACCCATCCGGAGGTAGACCAGTTTTTGCGCATCGAGATGGGCGTGGGCCGCGCTATACTCGACGGTGTCGAGCACGAGCTCTCCGACGGCTTCTCTATAACCGTGCCAGCAGGTACCAAACACAACATCATAAACACCTCGCCGGAGATTCCGCTTAAACTTTACACGGTGTACTCGCCACCCAACCACAAGGACGGCCTCGTGCACAAGACTAAGGCCGATGCGGATGCTGATGAGTTAAACGATCATTGGGACGGCTCCACGACCGAGTAGTTGTGCGATACTAAAGCAATGCGTCGCGCACGGCTTTTGCAGGACACTCTCGCCATAGTCGCCAGTATATGGGCGGCGTGGGCTATTGTGCATTTTGACCTGGTAGATGCTGTGCTCGCGCAAGCTGGTGACGGTATTGTGTGGGTGAGCCTTATCGCAGGGTTGTTCTTTACCTCGCTTATTACCACTGCACCCGCCGTCGCAGTGTTGGGTGAGCTCTCGATCGAGACGAATCTGTTTATCGTCGGGCTAGTGGGCGCCTTGGGTGCAGTAGCGGGTGACTATCTTATATTTGCCTTTGTGCGCGACAGGGTCTCAAAAGATGCCGCGTATCTCTTGCGCGGGCCGCGCTTCCGCAGGATGTTTCATATTTTTAGCCAGCCGCACTTCCGCCGGGTGCTGCCTTTTGTAGGTGCAGTTATTATTGCCTCGCCCTTTCCCGACGAGCTGGGGCTAGCCTTGCTCGGGTTCTCTCGTCTCGACCGCCGATACTTCTTTGCTATTGCATATGCTATGAACTTTGCAGGAATCATTTTCATCGGCCTTGTCGCCCGCGGTATGGGCTGGTAATTCATCATTGCGTCACCTAGCTTGGGGTACAAGTAGGTGATGCAGCAGACATTTACTGTCAGTCATGAGGATATTCGCGCTTGGGCAGCGGGGCGTGGCGGGATGCCGGCTATACTCGAGGGTACCGAGGCCGGGTTGCGGTTCGACTGGGGTGAGGATGATAACCTCATGCGTATTTCCTGGCCTGAGTTTTTCGAGATTTTTGACGAGAATAGCCTGGCGTTCGCGCATATAGAGGAGGACGACAGCTCGGTGTATGAGTTTGTCCCGCGTCAGGAAGTTGGCGTATACGACAACTAGGCGTAAGGAAAATCGTACAGCCTCGTCTATACTGTATATATGCATAGTTCAAAATATTTCGGCATAGTTGCCGCCGCTTTTATCCTCGCAGTATTCGCAGCTATTCCGGCCAGCGTATCTGCCCGCACCTTAACCCAAGGCATGTCGGGTACTGATGTAAAGACCCTGCAGACTCAACTTGCCGCCAAGGGCTACCTTACTGCGTCTGCCACGGGCTACTTTGGCCCGGCCACGCTCATTGCGGTTAAGAAGTTCCAGTGCGCGCAAACTATTGTCTGCTCTGGCTCGAGTTATGGTGTTGCGGGCCCTAGGACTCAGGCCGCATTGTCGGGTGCTGCTGCGGCCAGCGCCGGCTCGTCAGTCGGCGCCTCGACAGCCCAGGCTCCGGCCGGCGTAACGCCAGGCGTAGATCCAAACCAGCAGGGCGTACTTACAGGTAAGTCTATCGGTCCCAAATGGACTGGCTCGCTTGAGTTTTCAGGCTGGGTACCTGACTGGCGCGCACAGCAGGGCGTAGATGATGTGACCCCGCACCTCAGCCAGCTCACGTCTGTTATGCCGTTTGGCTACAAAGTAAACTATGAGGGTCAGGTGGTGGGCGACTTTATCCCTACCATAGAGCCATGGAAGAGCTTTATCGCCGATGCAAAAGCTAAGAAGGTGCGCGTAGTGCCCAGCGTGGTTATAGGGGACGGCCCGACAAACCACGAGGTGCTTTCTAATGCGACAAAACGTAAGGCGCTAGTGACCGAGCTTGTCAGTATTGTACAAGCAAACGGCTTTGACGGCATAGATATAGACTTTGAGGCCAAGCAGGCCCGCACCAGACCCTACTTTTCGACCTTCCTTAAGGAACTGTATGCAGCAATGGGCAACAAGTGGGTGTACTGCACCGTTGAGTCGCGCTCGCCGCTCAATCACCGCTACCTGCCCAGCGATACTATTCCGCCCGACGCTCTGGACTACGCTAACGACTACAGCGCCATGTACAAGTATTGCGACCGTGTCGAGCTAATGGCGTACGACCAGGGCATTGTGGACCGCCTGCTTAACTCCGCGCGCTCCGCGCCCTATGCGCCGGTAGCCGACGCAGGCTGGACGGGTGCAATGATAGAGCTTGCTGCGCAGTCAATTGAAAAGAAAAAGCTTATACTCGGCGTAGCCACCTACGGCTACGAGTACAAGGTTACCCCCAAGGGCGGAGGCGGGTTTGACTACCAGATGCTCTGGGCATTTAACCCCAACTACGCGACCGGTATCGCAAAAAAACTGGGTATAGCACCATACCGCACGAGCGCCAATGAGATGGGCTTTACCTACGACCCGGCACAACTCGAGGCGCCTACTGGCGGCGAGACGACAAAGACCCAGCAGACCCCTGCCTCTGGCACAACGCAGAACCTGGGCAGCCAAATCAGCGGCAGCAAGCCCTTTAACTACGTAACATGGAGCGACTCTATAGCTATCAAGGAAAAGATAGACCAGGCGCGCGAGTACGGCCTGCGCGGCGTAGCGGTGTTCTCCTTGGGTGGAGCCCAAGACCCGGCTATGTGGGCAATCCTCAAATAATGCGACCCTAGGGCGGTTTATTGACAATGTGGTCGGTGTTGTGATACAGTACTAAGTATCAATGCCTACGCATGGATCCAATAAGGGACCCCAGAGGTCTCCTAGCAGCTCGCGCTCAAACAGTGCAAAACCTGCCTTCCGTCGCCCGTTTAACCGCGGGGGCACATCTCCGCGCCCTGGCCAGGGTGGAGGACGTCCTATGGGGGGTAGCCGTCCGTTTGGCGGCAATAGGGGAGGCTCCCGTGGCGGCCGCTCCGGCCACAAGCCCCAGATTTTCTCCGACATCTCCAAGTTTGTTAACAAGGCGGTTATTACCGAGGAGGTAGAGAAGTTTATCCCCGAGCACCGCTTTGCTGACTTTGCCCTGGACGAGCGCGTCAAGAAAAACATTGCCGAGAAGGGCTACGTAGACCCGACCCCTATCCAGGACCGTGCTATCCCGCACGTTTTGCGCGGTGCCGATGTCGTGGGTATTGCCAACACCGGCACGGGCAAGACCGCCGCGTTCCTTATTCCGCTTATTAACGAGCGCTTGCAGGCAGGGCAAGGGCGCGTGCTTGTCATGGTGCCTACCCGCGAGCTGGCGCTCCAGATACAGGAGGAGTTTAAGGGCTTTGCTAAGGGCTTGGGCATGTACTCGACCGTATGCGTCGGTGGCGCCTCTATAGGTCCTCAGATGAGCGAGCTTCGCCGCCGCCCGCAGTTTGTTATCGGCACCCCGGGCCGCCTCAAGGACCTTTTGGAGCGCAAGGCGCTTAAGTTAGACGACTTCTCCGCAGCGATACTCGACGAGGCCGACCGTATGCTCGACATGGGCTTTATAAACGACATGCGTCAGATTTTGGCTCTTTTGCCGACCCCGCGCCGCACGCTCTTTTTCTCGGCAACGCTCTCGACAGAGATTGAGAAGCTCATCGGTGAGTTCCTGCACGAGCCTGTGCGTATCTCCGTTAAGACCCGCGACACCTCGTCCTCTATCGAGCAGGACATTGTGCGCGTGCCCGCGGGCCAGGACAAGCTCCAGGTGCTGCACGACCTGCTTATCAAGCCCGGCTTTGACAAGGTCATCATCTTCGGCCGCACTAAGCACGGTGTTGAGCGCCTCTCCAAGCAGCTTGTTGCTAAAGGGTTTAAGTCGGAGTCTATACACGGCAACAAGACCCAGGGCCAGCGCGTCCGTGCACTCGACTACTTTAAGAAGGACCACGTGCAGATACTGTGCGCCACCGATGTGGCTGCCCGCGGCCTGGACATTTCTGGCGTCTCGCACGTCATAAACTATGACCTCCCCAATACGCACGAAGACTACATCCACCGCATAGGCCGCACCGGCCGCGCTGGCAAGAAGGGTATGGCGCTCACGTTTATCGAGGGCCGCTAACCATTGGTACTACGATCTTGCGAGTGAAAACAAGTATGAAAAAGAATCCCAAGAAACCCGTAAAAAAAGTAGAACACGAGTCCAAGCTCCGCCCGGAGCCGACCCGCATGGGCCGCGGACCTACCAAGACCTTCCAGCAGGATGGGCATTGGATAGTAAAGATAAAAAAGACTCCTATTTTGGTATGCGAGTGCGGCAATAAATACCTCAAGACACGCGTGCAGCAGTCCCGCTGCCTGCGCTGCATGGCCTACCTCACCACCGAGGGCCGCTAAAATTCCACCCAGTACGAGTTTACGAGTGAAAACAGGGTGGATTTTTTGTTTTCCTAAATCTGCGCCCCTCATGCTTTCTTCAGGCAAGCCGTGTTGATATACTAGGGAGTATTAAACGTTCACTAATCTAAGATTTCATAACTATATGAGCAATACCGGATGGGCAGCAGCCGTACTTGTACTTATTATCGTCTTGGGCGGTGCGTGGTGGTACATGAGCGGCCGGGTGCCGGCGCCTGCCGACACTGCCAATGTCAACACAGGTGCAAATGCCGCGGGTACCATGCCGGAGGGCTCGCAGACCCCGGATAACGGCATGGTGGGTGGTGACGCCGATGTAAGCGGCGGCACCCAGACCACTGGTGCTACGGTACGCTACACTGCATCCGGCTTTACTCCAGAGACTGTTACCATCTCGGCTGGACAGAAGGTTACCTTTATTAACGACACCTCCGGCCCCATGTGGGTAGGTGCAGACGAGCATCCGACGCACACCGAGTTTGACGGCACCGACCGCGCTACGCACTGCTCCGGTTCCTACACCGGCCCGACTCCGTTTGACCAGTGCCAGAACGGTTCCACCTATACCTTCGTATTTACCAAGGCCGGTACCTTTGAGTATCACAATCATTCGGCCGCGCAGGCAGGAGGTACGGTAATTGTGCGATAATTAGCGGATGTCTACAGCTAGCCAATGGCTCCTGCGTATAGCGGCGGCGATAGCTTTTGTCTATCCGCCGCTTCATGCGATCTCTAACCCTGACAGCTGGATAGGGTACTTCCCGCCGTTCCTTCTTAATTCCGGCATATCGCCCGAGGTCTTGCTGCACAGCTTCGGCGTTATCGAGATTGTTATCGCTGTCTGGATACTCTCCGGCTGGCACATTGAGTGGCCCGCGACGCTGGCTGCTTGTATGCTCGCCGGCATAGTCGCCTTTAATGGAGCTCAGTTTGAGATACTCTTCCGCGACCTTTCTATTGCCCTGGCGTGCTTGGCTCTTGCCGATGATGCGTGGAGCAAGCGCCGGCCTGGGGTAGCGGCAGCTGCGTCGGTGTAATAAGATACAAGGATGAAACCAGCACTCGCTATCATCATAGTCCTCGTGCTGGCGCTTGGCGTGTGGCTTAGCCTGCGCTTGGGCCAGATTATCTCTCCCTCGGGCAGCCCGGCACCCACGGTGGAGGTCCCGGAGGGCTCGGTGGCCTACGAAACATCCCAGCTCTCGGTGCAGTACCCGCAGGGGTATATGCTCGATAGCGCCTACATGTACACAGGTGCAGGACCCGAGCGTGTTATATCGGGTGCCAAGTTTACTATTGACCCGGCTATGGCCTCGGGCACCAACCTCTCCGCAGACTCGTACGTAAGCGTTGAGTCTCTACCTGGTGCCATAAATTCCTGCAGTGCAGAGATATACCTGGCAGACCCGCACTCGGCCGGGTTCACAGATGAGGGAGGTCACAGGTATTCAATTGCCACATCAAGCGGTGCTGCTGCGGGCAACCGCTACGAGGAAACTGTTTTTGCTACTCCTATAGACGGGGGTTGTGTGGCGGTGCGCTACTTTATCCACTACAGCGTTCTGGAAAATTACCCAGAAGATACCGTACAGGCCTTCGACCGCCAGGCGCTCCTGAGCCAGTTCGACTCTATCCGCAAAACCCTCGTACTCCGGTAGGTATGGATAAAACAGCGCTTATCGGCATCGTCTTGGCAGTAGCAGTGTTCGGCGGCATTTGGTATGTTGTAGGTCAGCGCGGCCCAGAGCCGGCGCCAACAACCGGTATCTACAGCATCACGCAAGAGCAGCAGCCAGCAGCACAGGCAACCACTACCGCAACAACGAGCCCTACTACCAGCACTAAAACTCTCAAACCAATGCAGGCAATATTCCATACGACGAAGGGCGATATCATCATCGAGTTCTCGAGCGCAACGCCCAATACGGTCGGCAACTTTACTAAGTTGGCGGGCGAAGGCTTTTACAATGGCACCAAGTTCCACCGCGTTATTGCCGGCTTTATGATCCAGGGCGGCGACCCGCTAACCAAGGATGACTCTATGGCTGCACGCTGGGGCACCGGCGGCCCTGGCTACCAGTTTGCCGATGAAATTAGCGCTGGCAACCGCAACGAGCCGGGTACCATCTCCATGGCCAACGCCGGCCCCAACACCAACGGCAGCCAGTTCTTTATCAACGTTGCCGACAACTCCTTCCTAGACACCAAACACACCGTGTTTGGCAAGGTGGTAGCGGGCATAGATGTTGTTAAGGCAATAGAGACCACGCCGACAGCTGCAGGCGATAGGCCCCTCACCGCAATGGTTATTACCTCCGTCGAGCTCAAGTAATGCAGATAAACATCCCGCACAAGTTTACAAAGGTAGAGGCCAAGGAGCGCGTCATGCTTGCTATGCGCGAGGCGCGCGCCAAACTGGGCGACCAGGCCACCATAGACAAGGAGGAGTGGCAGAATGATACGCTCCACTTCGGCATTACGGTGCAAGGGCAATCTATAACGGGTACCTTCGAGGTACGCGAGAATGACTTCGGCTTAGATGCCAAGCTCCCCCTGATGCTCAGGATGTTTGAGGGCCGTATAAAAAAGGCCATAGAGGAGCAGGCTGCCGGGATGTTGAAATAGGGGCTTGCGCCCCAAAAGCCGGGAGTATACTTATAGTAGGGCATTTATAAGCTAGTTTATGTTTTTTGTTTTAGTATGATCCACAAAGTTACACGCTTTGCGTACCACAAGGCCATGGGCCTTCTCCTGATACGCTTGGCCGCGGGCTGGGTGTTTATCAACCACGGCTGGATGAAGCTCCAGAACCTCAGCGGTGCTGACAGCTTTTTCACCGGTTTGGGCCTGCCTCCGGGTACGGCGATGTTCATTGCCGCTATCGAGGTTATCGGCGGTATCATGCTCGCCCTGGGAGTTGCTCCGAGGTTGGCTGGTGTCGTCTTGGGTATCGAGATGGTAGTCGCTATGTTCTTGGTAGGCATCCCGGGTGGGAGCTACGAACTCGAGGCGCTACTTGCAGCCACAGCACTTGGCATCTTTATGATTGGTGCAGGCCGTTACAGCCTCTACAGCATGGAGAGGGAGTAATGCTGCGCCGCCGCAACAAAAAGCATTACGAAAAGCACAAAGAACAAGCGCGCGCCCTTATCGGCGCGCGCTTGGTGCATTTCAATACGCACTACAACCACCCCATACGCCGCGTGTTTATAAAAAATTCCAAGAGCCGCTGGGGCAGCTGCTCCAGTAGGGGCAACCTCAACTTTAACTACAAGCTGCTGTTTTTGCCGCCGGAGGTTTTGGACTATGTGGTTGTACACGAGCTATGCCACCTGCGGCATTTTAACCATGGTCCGGAGTTTTGGGCTGCTGTCGAGGAGGTATTGCCCAATCACAAAGACCTGCGGCGCCTGCTGCGCCTGGCCGAGCGGGTATAACAAAAGGGGCCGCTTCTCGCGAAGCGGCCCCTGTCTCGTGGGGCAGCAACAATGGGGGGGTTTTTGTCGCCCCACGGGGTTTTGGTGGGGGACCAATTTTTTTCGCCCGGGGTGTTTTGGTGGCCA
>CAYHLQ010000007.1:9090-24544 GCA_964357485.1 uncultured Candidatus Saccharibacteria bacterium
GGGCCTGTGGTGTTAAAAAAACGGGGGCGGCGCCGCCTCCGGCGGCCCGGGTGGGGGCGCAATAAATGTTGGGGGTGTTGTACCCCGACGCAGTAGGTTGTGATGCCTGAACATTTTTTGCCGCCGTAGTTCTTGCTGGCGCATACGACGGCGATTTCCTCGTTGCCGTCTGTAATATTCGCCAGGGTATCAAGCGGCGTCACACGGGTGTCCTGAGCCATAGGGCACCATTCACCGTCTATAAACGCGGTCCTCTCGCGGAGATTTATCTTTGAGATGCGGCATTCGCCGCTTTGGACACCGTCGCAGCAGTTCTTGCCGGCAGTACGCGCCAGTAGCTCGGTTATGACCTGGTGGTCGTGGAGCAGTTTATGCTTGTATCCCCAGTAGCCAAAGCGATGTTCCTCGCTTGCCTGCGGCGTCGAGTGGTTATGCGGCTCCTGTCTCGGCCTCATTTGTGGCAGGGGCGGAAGACCTTCTATATGAGGCTGTGGCGCCAGCCATGGTAGAGGCTTCCTTTCACCTTGTCGCATACTCTCGAATTCCTCAAACGACAAATATGGCACAGTGCTTTTTGGGGCTTCTTGCGCCAGAGTGGGCGTAGAAAACAGCAGGCATTGCAGCACAAATGCCGCTGCATATAATCTATAAAAGAGCATCAGAGCCTCCGTGTTGGAATTCCGGCTAAGCTCACTATACTGCCGCTTGCCGCTTGTGCAACTCCTGGCAAAAGACGCAGAGTCTGCTAAGGTAATACCAGTCGCATATAAGGAGCAAAGCCATGAAAGCTATCGAAGCGGTCTGCACTGTCTGCAGCCGGGAGAAATCCAAGGTCCCCGGCCTCATCCCTGCAAGCGAGCGCTACGTGGGCGCGCATGTGGGCCAGGTCGCCATGCTTGCGCGCTCGCAGAGTCTGCCGCTCTATCTTGTCTCCGGACTCATTGGATTTATCCCCGCCGAGTGTAAAGTGCCCGACTACGACCATCTGCTGCAAAACAGCGATGTTAAAGAGCTTGCCCGCCGCATGTTCCATCAAATGAGAGTGTCGGGCATAAAGAAGCTCCACTTTTACTGCAAAGGCAAGGAGAGCTGGCAGCCCTACCTGTCTGCCGTCTTGTGGGCGGCCCTCTGCAACCCTGTACATCTTAATCTGATTCCGCTTGAGGATGAGGTACATCCCATGCTTGCAGCGATGCACTAAAATAAACGCCCGGCCAAACTTGGCCGGGCGTTCGCTGTATCAAGCGCTTTTGGAGCGTGTCTGCCGGATAAAAGCAGCTTCGTTTGTCGCTACTGTATCGCCTCTCCCTTGAGCCGGCGGTCAATGATAAACTGCATGCCGCAGTCGGTCCACCTGAGTGTGTAACCGTCTTCATCATCGGCGGTTTCGCATAATATTGGCCGAGCGGTAGGGACCGGACTACGGATCCAGAAGCCGTGCTTGCGGCATAGGGTCTCGAGCTCGTCGCAGAACTGTCGGGCCCGTATCATGCGGCTTTCCTTCCATGGCAGGTCCGGCATAATAATCTCCGCCATACGCAGGGCGTAAGAGATTGTTCTTTCATGCACGGGTCGCACGCGCAGCAGGTCGTTTTCGGTCAGTTTCTGGAGATTATAGGGGGGTCTGAAAGAAAATGGCCTGCCAAGCTCTTGCTCGTGGACAGTGAAACTTCCGCGCACGTCGAACAGAATTCCGTGGGATCTTGAATGAACAAGTGCGTGGCGGGGGATACCGTTGTCATCCATAAGCCCGATAATGGGCCAGCCCAAATTCCGGTTAAGCGCTATAGCAAAGGCATAACATTCGCCATCTAAGAACGCACTTGTTGCAAGTGAGCGTATGGTGTCCAGACTCTCGCCTTGCAGATGCACTACATGGGTTGTCATCAGAAGAACTCCTTTTCGGTTGACTGGGCACAAAATACCACAAAATAAGGGGCCCGGCTATCTCAGATAGCCGGGCCCTAAAGGAGTACTAGTTGCCGTCGGTGCTCCAAAAGGAGTCAGGATTATCGGCAAAACCGCATAGCGTATATCCATTTTCCCAGATAAAAAGTCTGGCACGTACCCCTTGTCGCTTAAAGCGGAGATCCGCCGCCCCGAGGACATCCGCGACAAAGAAACTGTCATCTTCTCCTTCAAGCTCACCTAATCCTTATACCAGTGTTTTGCAAAAGACTGGGATAAGGTAAGATGCCGGCATGAGCACGACAAATTATCGGCAGCTGGAGCGGATTATAAAAGGCTTTGCAAGCCATCGGCGCTTGGAGATTTTGGACCTTTTGCGGCGCGAGCCCGAGCTGTCTGTCGAGGATATAACCGAGCGCCTAAACACCGGCTATAACAACGTCTCGGACCATATACGCAAGCTGGCCATAGCCGGCTTGGTGATGAAGCGCAACGAGGGGAGCGCCGTCCGCCACAAGCTGACCCCGCGCGCAGAGTCTATACTAGTGTTTTGCAAAACACTGGGATAAGAATATGTATATAAGTGTACGGGTGGTGGCCGGGGCTAAACAGGAAAAGGTAGAGGTCCTGCCTAAGGGCCGGCTCAAGATCAGCGTCAAGGCGCCGGCCAAGCAGAACCTGGCCAACAAGCGCGTGCGCGAGCTGGTGGCGGAGCACCTGCAGATGCCGTTAGTCCAGGTGCGCCTTTTGTCGGGTCACACCAGCCCCTCCAAAATATTTTCGGTAGATGATTGAAATAAAATAGCCGTATACTAAGGCCATGTTTCAATCTATTGGAGGATTTTTTACCTCGGTATTTTTAGCAATCAGCTCGCTCGTGTTCGGCACGCAGGCGCCACCAGCCGATCTTGTAGTCGGCCAAGAGTCCGCTGCGCCGCAGGTTCAGAGTATAGCGATGGGTGAGCCTTCGCCACAGGGTTCTGTATCTGTGCCGGTGCAATCATTACAGCAGGGCACAGATACTCCTTTTGCATACTCACAGGCCCAGCTGCTTGCAATGGCTGGCAGTGACTATGCCTCGGGCGAGGTGCCCTTGGGCGACGAGCACTATACTACCTCGGGGCCCAAGAAGGGCTATGTGTACTTATGCAACGTGCACAAGGATAATCCGGGCTCGATGGTGAACGGTCCGTGGATATCCGGCAGTAGTTGGAATTTTTTAGAAAAAGTATCCATACAAGGCTCGGTTACCTGGCCTAATGCCGTGTTTAGCAGCAACGTGTCAGGCGCCACCCGTGTGCTTGCGGGCAACGGTCTACCCACCACTCATACCACTGGTACATTCCCCGTTAGCTCGAGTGACCCGGCGCGCCAGTACGACGCCAACCCAAACACCATAGCTGCACAATCGCTCAAACAAAGCCTACCCACAGCCCCCGTGTATTCCGCCACGTCGTATTGCATGGGCGGCGAGGTGGGCGTGATGCTCTCGGGCACCCCGCTCTTTAATGCTTTTGATGCGGGGTTGCGCGACGCGCCCGCGCACGAGCTACAAGACTCTTGCGATGGTCACCCGCAAGGCTCGGGCCAGTATCACTACCACAGCCTCTCGTCGTGTTTTAAGGACGTCAGCATTGAAACGGTGCTTGGTTTTGCTCTCGACGGGTTCCCTATAACGGGCCCAATGGTGGCACCCGGTAAGTACCTCACCACTAGCGACCTGGATGAGTGTCACGGACTGACAAGCGAGGTCATGCTTGATGGTGTAGCAAAGGTCACGTATCACTATGTTATGACGCAGGACTTCCCATACTCGGCAAGTTGTTTTAGAGCAAAGCCTGTTTCCTATCAAGTCATACCAGGCGCCGGCCCGCAGCAGATGGGTGGCCAGGCGGGGCAGGGGCCGCAGGGCGGCATGCCGCCGCCGCGCTACTAATACACAAAGGGTACAATTGCCCTATGATCAAGCGCGCGTACAAGCTCCAATCCAAAGTGTGGCAGTATCCAGGCATGGCGGGCTGGCATTTCATTACCGTGCCGCAAGAAGAGTCGGCGGCCATCAAGAAAGATTTCGGCAAAGCGGCTAAAGGCTGGGGCTCCCTGCCGGTCGAGGTCGTTATCGGCAAAACCCGCTGGCATACATCCATCTTCCCCGATAAAAAGTCGGGTACCTACCTCCTGCCGCTTAAGGCAGAGGTCCGCCGCCGTGAGGATATCCGCGACAAGAGTTTGGTCATTTTTAAAATAAAGTTCCGATAAATCTGCCAGATTCGAACGTCTGAAAAGTCTGCTCTATACCAGTGTTTTGCAAAAAACTGGGATAATAAAAAAGGGAGGGAGTATACTAAGAGGGTGAAAACAATGCCCCATAACGGCTGGCGCACCTGCACCCGCGGCCACAAATTCCGGGGTAGGGGCGCATGCCCCGTCTGCTGGCCCGGCGGAAAGAGGAAGTAAGGCGAGTTTACCGTAGCTTCAATTGTAAGAGTTGTGAGACAAAATCATCGGCCAGCTCAAAATTACCTCCTTTAAAAATAGGGTGCGCTATGTACTTCTTTGATGCGCTTATATCTAGCTGAGCCTCGACAATCACATTTTGTACTTTTCCTGCAAACCAGGCAGTAGCGGGAGAAACTACAAATACCCATTTTTGTTCCCTGGCACCCTGCGCATCAACACGATCATAAGTCTGGAGTTTTTTAAAAATACCTCCACCTAATTGTAGTTTACGCTTACCCTCTTCGTCTCGGGCTGTATAAGCGGAATCGAATTCATAAATTTTTTCCAATGGTATAGCGAATGCTTCCTCGTCAAATACATGCACTACCACGATCGGTACTTTAAAGGATCGTTCCCATTTTTTAAGACGAGATAAATCTTCCTCTTTTATCCAAATATTTGGCGCAGTTGGAGGTTTGGCATGTTTGAGTAGTCGCTTCGCCATTTTTTCTTCTGTATGGATAACCCAACTGCGCCCAGCCATTTGGGAAGCCTTGTAAGGTGAAAATTCTACTTCAATAGCTGCACGTGCTTTGCCGACAAGTGTCACGTATTCTGCAGAGGATAATATGTCCGCAGGAAGGAGGGATAGGTCTCTCGGTAATTTGGCAATATCCGCCTCACTGAGGTCTGCACGAGCAAAGATCAATAAGTCAGGTACTTTAATGCTAGGATCTTGTATTTCTATGATGTTTTTCTCTCCTATGGCCGATAGTCCCAAGCGCACAACTAGCAGTTCAGCATCATTAAGTCCTTCAATTAAAAGATTTTCGGCCCATTGACTCGTCTTGAATCTAAGCTCGTAATCCTTACCACGGCCACGGATTTTCTTAGCTTTATGAAGAGGGTCGGGCATGTTGTCAGTCTGTCAAATCCGACACTTTAATGTTGAGAGTAGATGCCAGGTTATCCAAAGTATTTAAAGAAGGGTTCCTCTTGCCGTTTTCAAGACCACTGATGTAGGTTGCATGTAATCCTGTCTTAGAAGCGAGAGATTCTTGTGTAAGTTTCTTGTTTTCACGGAATTTGCGGAGTCTTGCCCCAAAAGCTCTGAGTCTGGCAGAAGGGGTATTCATATGGGTCAATTTAAGTACATATCTGGGATACAGACCATAGACTATAAGTCAATATATGTCCGTGTTATAATTATGTAAAAGTATGAAGTCCAAGACTAGTCGTAAAGAAAAGCAAGAAAAAGGTCAGTTTTGGACACCTCCTTGGGTAGCAGAAGCAATGGTCGCGTATGTCTCAAAAGAGACAAATGAGGTCTTTGATCCGGGTGTTGGTAAGGGTGTATTTTATACAGCTTTAAAAAAAATTGCACCTAAAATAAAGTTTACTGGAATTGATATTGATCCGAAGATAATTGCTGAAGCAAAAGGGGAGGGAATATTTAAAAAAGATGCAAAATTAGAAGTCCGGGATTTCATCCTCGATCCTCCTAAGAGGTTTTTTAAGGCTATTGTGGCTAACCCTCCTTATATTCGCCACCATCATATTTCTACAGAACATAAGGATCTTTTTCGTCGGATCAGTATTAAAAATTTAAATGATGTGCTGGATGGTCGGGCTGGGTTACATATTTACTTTTTAGTCCAGGCTCTAACTCTTTTGGCTAAAGGTGGTCGGCTAGCTTTTATTATGCCAGCTGATACGTGCGAAGGTGTGTTTGCGAATAAGCTCTGGAGTTGGATATCAAAAAATTTTCGCATAGACGGAGTCGTCACGTTTGACTCTAAAGCAACACCGTTCCCAGGGGTGGATACAAACGTGATTGTATTTCTAATTAGTAACAAAAAACCTAAAAATAAAATTAAATGGGTGCGCTGCCTTGTTCCAGGAGGTACTGAGCTACTCCATCTTTTGCAAAATGATTTAAAGTCAAAAAGTATAAAAAACCTAGAGATTTATGAACGAAAATTAGAAGAAGCGTTGTCGGTAGGTCTTTCTCGTCTGCCGCTTAATGAGTATGTATTTAAATACAGACTCACTCATTTTGCTCGAGTAATGAGAGGTGTTGCAACGGGAGCAAATGATTTTTTCTTTTTGACGCAAAAAAGAGTTGAAGAAATCGGTTTGCCTCCTGAATTGTTAGTGAGGGCTGTCGGAAGAACTCGAGACGCAATGGAGGATTCTATTACGTTGGCAACACTCACGAATCTTGAACAAAAAGGGCGCCCGACATTTCTCTTTTCGCCTCTCCATTGTCAATTAGAGGATATGTCTAGTGCTGCAAGAGCCTACCTCCTTGAAGGAGAAAGAATGGGGTTGGCTAAACGTGCCCTTATTTCTACTCGTAAACCTTGGTATAAAATGGAATCTAGAAACGCTCCGCCGTTCCTTTTTGCGTATTTAGGAAGAAGGAATGCCCGTTTTATAAAAAATGAAGCAGGAGTAGTCCCTCTCACGGGTTTTTTATGTGTCTATCCTCTTTCGGATGATGAAAAATATATACAAAAATTATGGCAAATTCTTCAACATCCTAAGATAGTGGCGAATCTTAGTTTGGTTGGTAAATCATATGGCTCCGGTGCCATAAAGGTTGAACCAAGATCCTTAGAGCGATTGCCAATAGATGCCGACTTGGTGAAAAAAATTGGTATAAGACCTCCTAAACAGGAATTATTTAACACCTGATATGCTAAGCAAGAAGCCCGGGATTACTCCCGGGCTTTTGCTATACTTATGGCATGACAAAAGCAACATATGTAGACGGGTTTGTTTTGGTTGTGCCTAAGGCCAAGACCGCCGCTTATAAGAAGATGGCTACCGAGGGCAAGGCGGCGTGGCTTAAGTTTGGCGCTCTGGACTACAAGGAGTGCGTTATAGACGACGCCAACCCCAGCAAAGGCAAGGTCAACTTTGACACTATGGCCCGCCCCAAGGCCGGTGAGCAGGTCTGGTTTTCCTACATCACGTTTAAGAACAAGACACACCGCAACGCTGTAAACAAGAAGGTGATGGCGCACTTTGACAAGGTGTATGCTGGCAAAGAGGATATGCCGATGCCCATGGACCCAAAGCGCATGGCGTATGCCGGCTTTAAGGTTGTGGTCGGCTAGCATGGCAGAGGTATAATTACTGCATGAAAACATCTACTATTGTCGGAATACTAGTAGCGCTTACGGTCGTGTTGGGCGGGTGGTACTGGTGGTCTTTAAACGGAGGGCCGGCTATGCCGGGTATAAGCAAGCCAGGCATGCAGGCTTGCACCATGGATGCCCGCGTGTGCCCAGACGGCTCTGCTGTGGGCCGCACGGGCCCTAACTGCGCCTTTGCCCCGTGCCCAGCCTCGGCCACTGTAGAGATCCAGACCACTGTTACTCCCGCCAATCCGGCGCCCTTGGGCGATACTGGGACTGCGGCCGACGACCCGGGGCTTGGCGACGGCTCGGCACCGCAGCAGTAACGTATACTGGACCTATGAGTTCTCGTGTGCGCCCGCTGCCCGGGCATCATCATCTCATAGACAGACTCGCTATTGTTAACGGTGCGATAGCCGGTTTGGCGCTATACCCGCAGATATTCGTCATACTTGCTTGGGGTGTGCAAAACAACCTCTCGCCACTGACACTATGGCTTATCTTGGGCAACAACATTGTCTGGACGCTGTACGGCGTGCATCGCTCTATCGTGTCGGTCACCATTGCCGGTGTACTCAGCTTTTTTGCCGCGGCTACGCTGCTTGTTATCTAAGGTATATAACCTAGACAGGGATATTTAGGGTGTTTTGTAGTGCTTTATCCACACAAATTTGTGTATTTTGTGTATTTTTAGGCCTAATTTGTGCTAGTATGTGTATATTAAAGGCCTAAATACACAAAACGTATGGGTAATACACTTACGGGCAAGCAAAAGAGGGTTTTAGAGAACATCTCTCTGTATATTCAGGCCAAGGGCGAGCCGCCTACACTAGAGGAGCTCCGCCGCAACCTGGGCTTTAAGTCTTTGCGCACGGTGGTGCAGTACCTCGACATACTCGAGCGCAAGGGCTACATGGTGCGCCGCAAGTTTGCGCGTCGCAACATCGAGCTGCGCCCCATAGACGCCGAGGGCCGTACCGAGACGCTTGTGTCTATACCCGTGGTGGCCAATGTGGGCTGTGACGACCTCTCGACCTTTGCGCAGGAGCAGTACGACGAGTTTTTGCAAGTAGACAAGAAGATTGTTGAGGAGAACGGCGACATTGTGGCCGTGCGCGCCGTGGGCGACTCGATGCTCGATGCCGGGATAAACAGCGGGGACTATATTTTGGTGCAGTTTACCGACAATGTTAAAAGCGGCGACCGCGTGGCGGCGATAGTGGGCGACATGGTAACGGTTAAGAGGCTCGAGCGCCGCGACGGGGTCACGATACTCTACCCGGAAAACAAGGACCCTAAGTACAAGCCGATAGTCCTGCGCGAGGACTTTAAGATTGCGGGCAGGGTGCTGTGCGTTATCCCGGCCGCGGTAGCCGACACCGAGATAAACGACATTACTGCCGTGGCCGAGGATATCTGGGAGTAATTACTAACGGGAGCTTTTTGAAGCTAAACCAAAACATGTATGCCAAACTCAGAACAACAATGGAAGGAGAAGCTGACACCAGAGCAGTACAAAGTGTTGCGAGAAAAGGGTACCGAGACGCCCTTTACGGGCAAGCTGCTGCACGAGGATCGCGACGGCATGTTTGCCTGCGCGGCGTGCGGCAACCCGTTGTTTGCGAGCGACGCCAAGTTTGACTCGGGCACGGGGTGGCCGAGCTTTGATCAGGCGCTGCCGGGCGCGGTTAAGGAGCTTGCGGACACCAGCGCCGGCATGACGCGCACCGAGGTAGTATGCGCGCAATGTGGCAGCCACCTAGGCCACCTGTTTGACGACGGGCCCACAACGACCGGCGCGCGCTATTGCTTAAACTCAGTTTGTTTAGAATTTGGAGAGGGAGAAAAATAGGGTAGGTTTCGTAAAACGAAGTTTGCTGGGGTACTCGATTTTTTTGCTAAAAAATCGCTCAGTCCTCGCGCCGTCGCGCTGCGGAGCCCCCTGCAAACTTGTTTTACTTCGCAACACTATGACACAAGAACAAGCACTAACAATACTCAAGACCGGCGCTAATGTTTTTCTGACAGGAGAGCCCGGGGCGGGCAAGACGTATGTTATAAACCGCTATGTGGAGTGGCTGCGCGAGCGCGGCATCGAGCCCGCTATTACGGCCTCGACGGGCATTGCCGCTACGCACGTGGGTGGTATGACTATACATGCCTGGAGCGGCGTGGGCATTAAGAAAAGCTTAAGCGACTGGGAGCTGGAGGCGATGCATGAGCGTGAGCCCCTGATGCGCCGCGTGCGTGCCGCCCACGTGCTGATACTAGACGAGATGTCTATGTTGGACGCCCAGCTCCTAACGCTGGTAGACCGCGCGCTATGCAGCATGCGCCATAGCGACAAGCCTTTTGGCGGCTTGCAGGTGGTGTTTGTGGGAGATTTCTTCCAGCTGCCGCCGGTATCTAAAAATGAGCGCTCGCTGTTTGCTTTTGCATCGCCGGCATGGGAGGCGGCCAACCCGCTTGTCTGCTACCTGAGCGAGCAGCATCGCCAGGACGATGAGTTATTTTTGCAACTCCTAGCAGCGATGCGCTCGGGCGAGCTCGAGGACGAGCATCGCGAGCTCTTGCGCACACGCTACCGCGCAGGCGGAGCGCCCGAACAAGCTACGCGCCTGTATCCGCACAACGAAGATGTAGACCGCTTAAACCATGAGGCGCTGGGCCGCATCGAGTCTGTGGCCAAGGTCTACCATATGCGCACCTCCGGAAGTACGACGCTGGTCGAGGCCCTTAAGCGCGGATGCCTCTCGCCCGAGACTTTGACCCTTAAGGAGGGTGCGTCGGTGATGTTTACTCGCAACAACTTTGAGCATGGTTACGTTAATGGCACGCTCGGCACCGTGGTGGGCTGGTCTGAGGCAGGTTGGCCACAAGTGCGCACCAGGGCAGGTAAACTTATAGAAGCCGAGCCGGAGGAGTGGCGCATAGAGGACGGCAAGCGCGTGCTTGCTCAGATTACCCAAGTGCCGCTGCGCCTGGCATGGGCTATGACCGTGCATAAAAGCCAGGGTATGAGCCTGGATGCAGCGGTGATGGACCTGTCGGGGGCGTTTGAGTACGGGCAAGGCTATGTGGCACTGTCGCGCGTGCGCACCCTGGAAGGGCTGTTCCTGCTCGGGTTTAACGAGCGCGCACTTGCTGTGCACCCGGAGATTTTGGCGCGCGACCAGGCGTTCCGTACCGCATCTGCGCAGGCAGAAGAAATATTCGGCAGATTGTCACCCGAAGAACTGTCGGACTTGCACAAGAACTTTGTTAAAGCCTCCGGCGGCCACGAGTATGACCCAACTGCTAAAAAAGAGGCAAAGGAGGGCGCGGGGGAGTCCAAGTTGGACAAGCTGCGCGCCAAGCACCCCAACGCCTATCGTCCCTGGAGCCGCGAGGACGACGACAAACTAACAGCAATGTTTAGGGAGGGGGAGAAGGTCTCTGAGTTGGTAAAAGAGTTTGGTCGCCAAAGGGGCTCAATAAATGCGCGCCTCATCCGCCTTGGCTTAGTCGAGCCTGAGTTGTAAAAAGTACCGAGGTGTTTAATGCGCTACGGGAGGGTATAGTAAGCACATGAAATATCTCGCCGCCCTCATTTTTCTGCTGTGCGCGGTTCCGGTCGCCCAGGCACAGGAGCTTGTGGCAGACACTGTAACTGTAGTTAGGGCGCAGGTGCTCGAGGTGCTGGTACAGGATACCCGGGTAATACCTGGTACCGACACCAGTACAGACTACCAAACCATACGCGTGGAGGTACTCGAGGGTGAGGATACCGGACTGGTCCTGACGCTCGAGAACGATTATATACAACTGAAGGAAGGTGAGGTTTTTTATGCGCGCCATGAGGTAAATACTCTTGACGGTACAAACCGTTACTCGGTGCTTAGTCCGTACCGTCTACCAATTATCGTATTTTTCCTACTGCTGTTTTTGGCGTGCTTAGCTATCTTTGGCGGCTTGCAGGGCATACGCGGCCTCATAGCCTTGGTGCTCAGTATCGGCTTGATAGTCTACGCGCTCCTGCCTGGTATTTTGGCAGGCATTCCGCCGTTTATTATCTCCGTCGGCGTGGCAGGGGTGATTATTATTATAGGCTCCTACATAACACACGGCATTAACCGCACCACAAGCGTCGCGGTCGTGGGAATGCTCGTGACAGTTGCCATTACAGGTCTCTTAGCTTATGCGGCGGTGCATTTGGGTAGATTATCAGGCTTTAGCTCCGAGGAGGCGACCTACCTTAACTTTGATACACGCGGCTCGATAGACTTTATAGGGCTCCTATTGGGAGGCCTAGTCATCGGCCTCTTGGGTATTCTCTACGACGCGGCAATAAGTCAGGCTGTTGCGGTCGAGGAGCTGTGGGCGATGAATAGGGAAGCGACGCGCAAACACGTGTTCCGGCGCGCTATGCGGATAGGTCGCGAGCATATAGGTGCCCTAGTAAACACGCTCGCTATTGCCTATGTGGGCGCCTATCTGCCACTCCTGCTTTTGTTTAAGGTGAGTGCGACGCAGAGCTTTGCCGTGACTATTAATCAAGAAATGTTCGCTACCGAGATATTGCGCACGCTGGTGGGCTCGACCGGCCTCATACTCGCGGTGCCTATAACAACCGCAGTTGCGGTGTGGATGCTGCACGGCCGCGCAACCTCGGCGCACTCCCACGGGCACAGCCACTAACTCATTCATAGTACTTGCAAGTTACTTGCGTTTAGTGATAGAATGCGGAGGTGGGGAATCATCACGACTGCAAGGAGGAGCTGCGGCAGGCGGGCTCGCGTGCGACCCCAGGGCGTCTCGCGCTCTTGGAGGTCTTGGAGCGCGTACGCCGCCCCTTGAGCATAGGGGAGCTTGAGGTTAAGTGCCCTGGGCTCAACGAGGCTACGCTCTATCGCGCTGCCGAGGCGCTTGCATCTGCGGGACTTTTGCGTCGCGGTATGCGTCAGGACGGCGTAGCGCAGTACGAGTATGCTGGGCGGCCGCATCACCACCACATGGTGTGCAGCGACTGTGGCGTTTCGATGCAATGCAGAGTTTGCTAATTAATTAACCAATTTTTATGACTTTATTGCTTATTGCGTGTGCGGCGGTGATGCTCGCCTCGCTCGTGGGCGTGTTTTTTATCTCGGAAGGCGCAGGCCGATTTTTTGAGCGCAATATGGGCTACCTGGTGAGCTTCTCGGCCGGGGTGTTCCTCATTATTGCGTACGGGCTCTCGACAGAGGTACTCGAGCATGCGTCTTCATCGGCGCAGGGCGTGCTCTACATTTTCTTGGGCGCGGTCGGCATATGGACCCTTTTTAAGCTTATGCCGGGGCTCCATGACCACCCTGAGCATGGCCATACCCACAGCCACCCGATAGACCCTCGGCGCATGCTCATGACCGACGCCTTCCATAACATCGGCGACGGCATACTGCTTGCGGCCTCGTTTGCCGTAAGCCCGGCACTGGGTCTGGCAGCCGCGGCGAGCGTGTTCGTACATGAGCTACTGCAGGAGACGTCTGAGTTTTTCGTCTTGCGCGCGGCAGGGTACAGCGTGGCCCGCGCGCTTGGCTGGAGTTTTATGGTCTCGTGCACGATACTCGTGGGCGCCTTGGGCGGATACTATTTTCTCGACACGTTCGAGTCGCTTGAGCCGGTATTGCTCGGTATATCGGCCGGAGCCTTTTTGGTCGTTGTGCTCAGCGACCTTATACCGCACTCGGTACGCGACGCCAAGAGCTCTTCTCACTACATGACGCATATAGGTTGGTTTGTACTGGGTGCCGTGCTTATGTCGCTACTTGCTGCATTTTTGGGCCACGACTAGGATATACTGCCTGTATGAATGAACAGTTGGACCGCATAGAGATACAGCTCGCTGCGCTGGAAGGGAAGATTGACCAGGCCTACCAGAGCCATGAAAAGATGCGCTCATACATGATCTGGGGTTTTTGGATAACGGTGGGCGCTATTGTCGTTCCACTGATGATCCTCCCGCTTGTACTGCCCGCCTTTCTGGGCTCGATGGCGCTGCCTGCGGGGTTCTAGAGCCGAGTTGAAATCCACCACGATGGTGGTAGGATTGGCCCGCTATGAAGAAATTGCTCGCAGTCATTTTTGCCCTCGGAGTCGTTGCTTTGCCAGCCTGGGGCCTGGCTCGAGCTATCTACGAGACTACGTACCAACAGGTCTCAGTGGGTAGTGATAGAGGCCTTGGTGGGCACTATGTGGCTCCTATTCTTACTCAGGACCACGATACGTATGACTACGACCCGGGCCCCAATGTCACGCTCAGCTCGGTCGCGTATCCACTCCTCCCTAATGCGGGTATGGGGCCCACGAGCCTGGCTGGAGTCGCCTTTGCGGTAGTGCTTCTTTTAGGTGCTAGTATCACGCTCTACTCCCATGTTAAGAAAGCATTTGCTGTTGTTACCCGCTAGTGCGCAGGAGCCCCGCTGGGCTCGCGTCTTGCGCCATGTCGCCATTGCGGTAGGTATATTTGTCGTCTTGGTGGGCCTGGCCGATGTCAGTTCGCGTTTGGCACAGTCGGTACTCGGCGACGACGCGCTGTTTAACGCATTTGCCCCCGCGGCCGCTATCAAATCGTCGGCCGTGGGCGTGCCTGCCGCCCAGGCTTCGGGTACATCAACCCAGCCTTTTGTACCGGCGCGGCTCAAGGTGCCCTCCCTCGGTATCACTGCCAAAGTAGAGGAGGTGGGCCGGCGTGCTGATGGCGCAATGGGCACGCCTGCCGATTTTATGAACGTGGGGTGGTGGAGCGAGGGAGCCCGGCCCGGCGAGAAGGGCAACGCCGTTTTTGCGGGTCATGTTAATAACGCGCTCACTTTGCCGGGCGTCTTTGCTCATTTGAGCCAGGTTAAAAAGGGTGACTATGTAACCGTCTCGGATGCCGGAGGTCGCACGCTGGTGTACGAGGTGGTGGAGACCATTCTGTATGAGGCAGGCAAGGCTCCCTTGTCCGAAATCTTTTCCCAAACAGGGCCATCCCAGCTAGTCCTTATTACTTGCGAGGGGGAGTGGCTTCCAGATGAGCGCAGTTTTGACAAGCGCCTTGTGGTCGTTGCACGCCTCGCATACTAGTGCTAGAGTAGGGGCGTTCACAGTAAGTGCTCCATGTGCCCAGGTTGGCGGCAGGAGGGTCGCCTTACGAAAGAACAATTAATCAAGTTGTTTTCGTAGAATCATGGCACGCAAACTCTTTGTCGGCGGTCTTCCGTACCGCACGACAGGTGATGAGCTGCGCGATGCCTTTGCCCAGGCGGGCGAGGTAGCATCCGCATCCATCGTGACCGATCGCGAGACCGGCCGCTCCAGGGGCTTCGGCTTTGTGGAGATGGTCAACGACCCAGACGCAGACAAGGCCATAGACATGTGGAATGGCAAGGACTTCGGCGGTCGTATGCTCACGGTTTCTGACGCACGCCCCAAGGCGTAGTCAGGTCAACAGGAAATCCCCCCTGCGCCCTAAAAAGCCAGCGGGGATTTTTTGGTATGGTTAGGGAGTGAAAAGAACCGATCTTTCTACCCTAATCCGGGAACTGAAAGCATTTTACAAAAAGAGTGCCCGAGCCCATTTGCCGTGGCGTGCGACTCGTGACCCGTACCGTGTTTTGGTGAGCGAGGTGATGCTCCAGCAGACACAGGTAGACAGAGTCATTCCGTACTACGAGCGCTGGCTGAAGGAGTTTCCGACGGCACGCGTGCTTGCTATGGCGCCGCTCTCGAAGGTATTAAAAGCCTGGCAGGGCCTGGGCTACAACCGCCGCGGCAAGTACCTATGGGAGGCGGGGAAGCTTTTAGCTGGAGCAAAAATGTCACGCAAAAATAGTCTGGCCCGCAAGCGCTCCGAGCGCCGGACGGGAGACCCGAGGACTTTTTTGCGGGATATTTTTGTGCAGGCCAAGCTGCCCGGGGTTGGCCCGTACACCGCGGCAGCCGTGCGAGCCTTTGCGTTTAACGAG
>CAYHLQ010000008.1:0-24342 GCA_964357485.1 uncultured Candidatus Saccharibacteria bacterium
ACTATAACAAACTTTCTGCTTTTTTGCCTTGCAGCCCCTAACTATTACATATTTTACACGGCCGTGTAGAATGTGTTTATGCCGAAGATTGATAAAAAAGCTGACCGAAATAAGCAGGTAAAAGGACTGGTGACGAAAGTTGCGTTGGGGCTTCTGTTGGTTGGAGGCGGTATGGTCGTCCTAGCGATGGCACCTGGGCTTGGTGCAGCCCTTAAACTTGTAGACCCCAACCCGCGCAAAGCTATGCTCAAAATCGAGCGGGCACTCAAGAATCTAGCAGCAGGCGGCGATGTACAGATTGAGCAAAAAGGTAAAGACAGAAGATACCGTCTCGCTCCTTCCGGAGCGCGAAAGCTTGCCCGGTTGCAATTTAAAGACTACCGACCTTCTCGATTTCAGAAATGGGATGGCAAATTCCGCGTCGTTTGTTTTGATATACCCGAAACTGAGCAATATACTCGCAGATTGTTTCAAACCAAGCTCTCTGAATTGGGGTTTTACCAGCTCCAGAACTCGGTATTTGTGACACCGTATAATTGTCGCGAGTTTATTGAGCTTGCCGATAGAGCATTCGGCCTGCAGAAGTACGTGCGCGTGATACGCGCAGACACGATAGATAATGAACAACACCTATTGAACTTTTTTAAACTCAAGCAGTCCTAACACATATTACACGACCGTGTAATATGTGTTACTTGATTTAGTTACAACACGAATAAGAAAGCTTGGCACTCTTAGTCCTCTAGTCCTCAACGACTGTGCTCCTGTCGGGTAGATCCTCCTGGAGCTTCTTCTTGTGGGCAGCGACCTGGCGCAGAAATGCCGAGGTTTCCTCGCCACGCTTAGGGGCAACCGTGGTGTGGCGCACACGGCGCAGTGCATGCTCCAGACCCTGCTCTACCTTAACCACCAGCCAGGCAGCCCATACATGCAACATCCGGCGCAAGGTGGCAAAGAGGCGGCGCGCGCCTACCCGCAAGAGCCCCGGCAGGACATACTCGAGCCACGAGAGACCATGATGAAAAAAGTTGCCCACCGCCGGCCGCGCGCGGCCCAAAAATATGCGGCCAGAATTAAGCTCGTAGCGCTTAAGCACAAGCAGGAGTATCATCCCCACAATAGATACCAGGAGCGTGACCGTAAAGAATGTAACCACGGGTTAAGTGTAGCCCTTACGCAACTGCAAAACAACTGAAGTCGGCCACATCTGTGCGCTCGCCAAACTTCTGCGTAGCGTTCGAGATAAGGTCGGCAATAGTCTTCTCGCTATCCTTGATGTAGGACTGGGCCATAAGCTCCTCGAGGTTGGCAGGGCGCATAGCGCTGATGTGCATAGCAATGTCGTAGGCCAGGGCCATAAACTCTTCGTTTTTAGATACAAAGTCGGTCTCGCAGGCTAGGGACACCATGGCGCCAACCTGGCGGTTGGAGTGCACATAGGCGGCGACGGTGCCGGCGGCCAGGGTGCGGTCGGCCTTCTTGCCGACTTGGGCTGCGGCACGCTCCTGCAGGAACTTAAGCGCAGCGTCCATGTCTCCGTTTGACTGCTCGAGTGCTTTCTTGCATTCCATAACGGAAATACCGGTCTTCTCGCGCAGCTCCTTAACCTGCTCGGGGGTGATAGCCATGGGTTAAAACAACTTAGTTAGTAGCAACAGGGGCTGCGGCGTCGGCAGAGGCAACAGGGGTTGCAGGCGCCAGAGACTTCTCGTAAGTGTCGGCAACCTCGCCCAGGACGTACTGTATAACCTCGCGTGCGGCATCGTTGGCAGGTATAGTGTGGGTTACAAGAGAGCGGTCGCAGTCGGAGTTCATAAGGGCGATAACGGGGATATTAAGCTGGCGCGCCTCGGCAACAGCGCCAGCCTCGGCCTTAGGGTCTACGACAAACAGCGCGTCAGGGTTGCGAGTCATGCCCTTGAGCCCGCCAAACATAAGCTCAAGGTCGGTTATCTCGCGGTCTATAAGAAGACGCTCCTTCTTGGTGAACTTAGCCAACTCGCCCTTCTCGCGCATATCAGAGAGCTCGTCGAGGCGGTTGAGGCGGCGCTTGATCTCGCTAAAGTTGGTGAGGCTCCCGCCTATCCAGCGACCAGCGCAGTATGGCTGGTTGAGGCGCTCTGCGGCGCGCTTAAGCGCCTCGCGTGCCTCGGCCTTGCCGCCAACAAAGAGGATAGTCTTGCGCTCGCCTGCGAGCTTGGCTACAACCTCGAGCGCGCTCGAGAGGAGCACTGCTACCTGCTCGAGGTCAAAAAGCTCGACACCGCCCTTGGCGCCGAATATATATTTAGAAACAGACGGATGGCGGCGAGACGGCGAGTAGCCGAAGTGCGCTCCGACGGAGAAAAGCTTGTCTATAACGGGGTTTTTGTCAGCCATTTGTATGCCTGGGTATTTGCCACGGGGCAAATAAAAACGGCCCAGAGCCGTATCCACAAGATATCATGGCAAGACGAACTCCGCAAGGCGGCCGGCAACCTCTAAAACCCTTGCCGCGTCAGTCTCGTTTGCCACCGTGGCCTCCTGGCCGCGGATGGTTATAGGGGTCAGTTTAAACGAGGTAGAAGCCTCGCCAAAGGTCACCTTGACCGCCAAGCCATGGGTAGTAGCCCACGAGAAGTTCTGGTCAAACATAAAGTTGCCTAGGGAGTAGAAAATGGCGCGGCCCCGGTACGTCTCGACGTTTTGGACCACATGCGGATGGGCTCCTATGACAAGGTCGGCCCCGGCGTCTATAAACTCATGTGCCGCGGCAGTCTGGGCGGCGTTGGCCACCGGCTCGTACTCGTCGCCCCAGTGCGGAAATACAATTATACGGTAACAGCCGGGACGCAGACGGATAATTTCTGTCACAGTCTCGGAGGTGCTGGCATCGTAGAGACTGTGGTACCCCACAAGACAGAACTGCTTGTCGCGGATAGTAAGTGTTGTTGAAATATCGCGTGCGTTGTACGGATGGCCGAAGGGCTGTATGTCCCACCCGCTCAAATAGTGCTGCGTGGCGTCATAGCCTGTGCGACCAAAATCATATGAGTGGTTGTTGGCGAGGCTTGCGGCAGACAGATTAAGCGGCGCAAGAGCCTCCTGCGCCATCTGTGGGTCGAACGTAAAGTGCAGTATGGTGTTGTCTACTTGGGCCACAGACGGGTTGCTTGTTATAGAGCCCTCGAGGTTTGCAACGCGCGCATCGGCCGCAGCAAACAGCTCGAGCACGCCGGCAAACAATACCCTGGTGGAGGACGCGGCCGCGTGACGCGCCACGCTGCGGTCGAGCATGATGTCACCCACAAACAGAATGCTCGGGTCGGGCTCTACTGGCTGCAGAACCACCGCAAAGGGCGCTTGTACACTCTGCCAAAACATAAGGCCGGCAAGTATGAACACTGCCGCGGCTCCCCTAGCTATAAAAAGCTTGTTCATTACTCGTCCGCTTCTATATCCCCTCCCTCGGCAAGCTTGCCCTGTGCCTCCTGTAAAGCGTCCAAAATGTGACTCAGGTCGCCACCCATGACCTTGGGGATGTTGGACCACGACACGCGGATGCGATGGTCGGTGATACGGTCCTGCGGCTCGTTGTAGGTGCGGATCTTTTCCGAACGGTCGGCGGTGCCTATCTGCTCGGCGCGGGTTGCGGCGTAGGCCGAGCGCTCGCGCTCATCCTGAGCCTGCTCGAGTTTGGCCATAAGCACAGCCATGGCCCTCTCTTTGTTGGCATTCTGGCTGCGCTCCGCCTGGCTGCGGGCATCAAGGCCGGTGGGCGTGTGGATGATGCGCACAGCTGTCTCGACCTTGTTGACGTTCTGGCCGCCCGCACCCCCGGCGCGGCTAAACTCGTACTCAATGTCGGCGGGGTTTATAACTATTTTATGCTTTTTGCGCAGAGGCAGGACGGCCACCGAGGCTGTCGAGGTATGTATGCGGCCCTGCTTCTCTGTGGCGGGGATGCGCTGGACACGGTGTACGCCTGTCTCAAACCGCAGGCGCTCGTATACGCCCAGACCCCGCAGCTCAAACACCGCTTCCTTGTAGCCGCCCAGGTCGGTCTTGCTTTCGCTTATGGTCTTAACCGACCAGCCCGCCTCTTCAGCATAGCCTTGGTACATATGCGCCAACTCGTAGGCAAAGAGTGAGGCTTCATCACCACCGACACCCGCGCGGACTTCCAAAATAGCCTCGTTGGGGAACTCCTCTTCCTTCTTCTCAAGCGCTACAATGCGCTCCATCTCTGCAAGAACACCAGCCTTCTGTTCTGCAATCCTTTTCAAATCATCCGCGGCCAAGTCGCCCAGCTCGCTCTCAAGTGCGCGGATCTCAACCTCCTCTTTTTCCAAACGCTCAAATTCCGCATACAGGTACGCAGTTTTTTGGTTGTCTTTGAAGTGGGATAGGTCGTCGTTCATGCAAATAAAAAAGCCCTCAAGTCAATTGTACCAGAGGACCCTTTAAACAGTTACTTGGACTTCTTGGCAGCGGCGCGGCGCGTATTGAACTTCTCGAGGCGGCCAGCAGAGTCGAGCACCTTCTCGTTGCCGGTGTAGAACGGATGGCACTCGGAGCAGATTTCAACCTCGAGCTTCTCGTGGGTAGAGCCCACAGCAAAGGAGCGTCCGCATGCGCAGGTTACTTTTGCCTCGGGGAAATAGGTCGGGTGGGTCTCTGTCTTCATATAAAGCTATTTTAGCACAAAAATGTGGGCTTGCAAGCACCCTACTGGTTGTCGGCCAGGTAGTCTATGTCCTTCTGGTAGGTGGCGGCAAACGAAAGCACCGAGCTGGCGTAGCCCAGGCCCAGCGTAGCCCAGTTGCCGCCAGCGTAGTAGCGGCCGGCCGCTTGCTGCTCGGCGCTGTAGGTTTGTGCTCCGGCACCCAGGTCCATAAGGTACAAGGCCGTCGCCATAATAGCGTGCGACGGGGTCCACGGGTCCGCTGCCGGCGCACCCACCGCCGAGGCGATACGCGGAGCCAGGCCTATCCAGGTCGAGGCAATAAACTGCGACGGACCCATAGCGCCGCCCCAGCCTATGGACTGCGGGCATGACACCGGCGTGTTGTACGGGTCGCGGCCGGCCGCCTGCATCAGCTGCAAGAATGGCGGCACATCGCGTGTCGGGTTCATCACACGGCTAAACGGCGTGCCGGTGTTTTTACCCTTGCCTGCGCCAGTAGCCGGGTCTACAAGCAGGCATTGCCCCACGTTTGCGCCCAGGTTGGACTCTTGGCGCAAGATGCCGAGTACAAACGCGGCGCGCACACCGGTTTTTGCCTCGGCCGCCTTGGCGTATTGCAATGCCGACTCAAAGGTAATAGCCCCTGTGTCGCGCAGGTTAAAGAGCCTGGCACGGATCTCGGCCGCCTTAGCCTGCCTGTCTTTGAGCACCTGGTTGTAGGCGGCCTCATCCTGCTTGGTGGCTGCCAGGAGATTGCTCTTCTCGGTCTTCGATTGGTTTATGACCGTCTTTTTAGCCTCGACCTCCTTTTTGGCGTCCAGCTGAGCTGACTGCTGGCGTGCCAGTGCCTCCTTCTCGCTCAAGGTTTTTGTCTTGACGCCGCGCAGCTCGTCAAACTTCTCCCGCAGACTCTCGTCTATGGAATCTATGCGGTCTGCATTGGCGAAAAAGTCGGTGAGCGTGCCACCGGACAGCGCCATAACTACCAAGCTGGTGTTGTCGTCGTAGCTCTTCTCGCGCAGGAGCTTGGCCAGAGATGCGCGGCCGTCCTCCAGCCTGCTCTCAAGCGTAGCGATAGTCTTTGTCTTTTGGTTAATAGTCGAGGCCAGGGTGTTTATAGTGGAGGTGCGCTGGTTTATCTCGGCCTGTGCCTTCTTTATCTGGGTATCCAGGATGGTTACGTCGCCCTGTATGGTGTTAGCCTTGGCTTTCGTCTCGGTAATTATCTTTTGGTACTGCTCAATCTCCTTCTGCAGCTGGTCGTACTGGGCCTGGAGCTTGGCGCGCTCCTCGGCGGAAAGCTCCTGCGCCTGTGCGGGTATGGCAGGATGGATAGCATACAAGCCTCCTGCCCCAAGCAAGAGTCCTGCCCCCAACACAGCAATATACCGGCCCAATCTCATGGTTCTTATAATTGTACCAGACGGCCAGAAGGCCGTTTTCCTTACCGTTAAGCCTCTAGAAGGAGGTCGCGAAGTTCGGGGAATTCCTCGGTTTTTAGATCATTAAAAAACCCCGGGAAGTTCCCGGGGTTTCTGTTTCTTAAAATTATGCTTGTGCCTCGCCCTCATCTGTATCCTCTTTCTTGCCGCGCTCTACAGAGGTCTCTATGGCCGAGAGGTCTACCGGCGCTGCAGGCTCCTCGGGCTCGTCCTGAGCAACGGATATCATGGCAACAACCTCGTCGGCATCCACGGAAAGCTCGGCCGACTTCGGTATAGCAAGATCGCTGACCTTAATCTGGCTGTCGAGAGCCGTGAGTGCTGAGATGTCTACGTGTATTGCGTGCGGCAGGTCTGCAGGCTCGCAAGTCAGCTCCAGCTCGTGCATAACCTTGGTGAGTATGCCGCCCAGGTCCTTAACAGCCGGCGAGACGCCGTCAAACTCCAGCGGTACAGCTACAGTAACCTTCTGACCCTTCTGGATTGCGTAAAAGTCGGCGTGTATTGGTGCGCCAGAGACCGCGTCGAAAGCCACGTCGTGTATGAGCACCTGGCGGTCGTCGCCGAGGCCCTTAAGGGTAATAACCGAGGACTCGCCGGCAGCCTTGTAGAGCTTGCTAAAGGTCTTAGCATCTACGGCGACAGGTGTGGACTCCTCGGAACGGCCATAGATAACGGCCGGCAAGACCCCTTTGTCGCGGAGGGCCTTGGCTTTAGTGTCCTGTGAGCGCTTTTCTACGGTCAGTTCCATATATTTCTGTTCCGCCCACTATACCCTAGCGAAGCGAGAGAAACAAGCCCCGCCAAAGGCCTCTCTAAGCCCGGTCCTGCCAAAGAGTTTACCTGACTATCTCAATAAGGCGGGCAAAAGAGGTATTTTTTGCATCTGCGTCTACCGACAGTGTCTGCCCTACTATAAGCGGGTTGCCCATAGGGCCTATCTCTGGGTTTGGGGTGTGCCATTGTATAGTGGTCCGCGCAGAGACGACAAACGTGTACTCCTCTCCGCTCTGCGTTTTGACCATAATGCTGTCATGGCCGATGCTCACGAGTGCGCCCACTACCGCCGGCTCGTCGCTAAACATACGCAGGATGGTATGTTTGTACTCCGATAGGATCAAGAGAGACCCAATAATAGCTACCGCCACAACAGCAGGGAGCGTCTTTTTTAGCGTATGGCGGGTTATATAGCGGCGCATATAGTGTTTATTGCTCCTGGAACTGTGGCACTATGCCGACAGTGGCAGAGACGGATACTCCGCTGCATGTGAGCGTAAAGCGGGTGCTGGCCGTTATGGCGTTGGTGGGTATCGAGCCAGAGGCAAGCGCCGGACTCAGCGTGTAATTAAAGCCATTGGTGCCGGTGACCGTGCACGAGGCCGGAGGGTTGGTAATGGCGTAGGTAAGAGTGGTGGTGTTGCCCTGGCGTACGCGAGAAGGGCTGGCGACAAAGCTGGTTATGGTCGGAGTAGATGAGACGCATGCAGTGCCGTTGTAGGTATAGCCAGACGGTATGCACAAGCCGGCAGGGCTCGGCGTAGGGCCGGTGCATCCTCCTGGGAGCGCTACCTGGCTGCCTGCTATATCAGTGCAGATATCAGCAGGGTTAACCACCACCGACGCGGTGTTGGAGTTGTTAGTACCTGCGGTGTTGCTTACCTGCAAGTACACGCTGTGCGGAGACCCTGCCACGGTCAGGTATGTGCTCGAGACGGTAAAGGCGCCACCCGATGCGCTCCCGCGATTAATACCGTCAACAAAATAGTTGAGCGCGGTCGGGGCGCTGCCGCCGAGCGTATATGTAAAGGCTTGCGAGTTGCCGGCAGTGACGGACGGATTAGTGGGAGCAATAGTCGCAGTAGGCGCCACTATGGCCGCGTTGACCACCACATTGCCGGTTGTGCCGCAGGTGTTGGAGCCTCCGGCGTTGCTGGCGGTCATAATGACCGTATGTGTCCCAGGCGTAACTGCGGCGCCCCCCGGCGTAAACGGGTTGCCTGGCGGCGCTCCCATATTTACCCCGTCAACACTGTAGGTAATACCTGTGGTGTAGGCGTTTGTCGTGTATGAAATGCTTGGAGTCGTGGGCAGTGTCACGGTCTGCGTGGGCGGGGTCATGGTGCACCCAGGCTGCTGCACAGGGTTGAGCGTCAGGTCGGCAGAAGCGCCCCCGTAGGTGTCTCCAGTGTTGTAGCAATTGAGCCTGTAGGTAGTCTGGTTGGTGACATTTGATACGACCTGCGAGCCACTGCCGCCTCCATAAGACGCGTAGGTTGGGGTGGTATTGCAGTTGACCGCTGGGTGGCAGGAATTTGGGTTCGTTACCGGATAGGAAGCCTCACAATAGCAGTTACCATATCCGTCGCATACCTGCCAAGTGCACACATCATATGTGTCGCAATAGGCCGGTTGGCACGAGATATTTTGGAGAGAACAGCCGTCAACATTTCCTTGTGTAAAATATGATGTCCAGCTGAGCGTCGTCGCCCCTCCTACGTATGGAGAGGTGGGGTTTGCGGTAAAGCTTGTTATATACAGAGGGAACCAGCAGGCGCTGCAAAACCCGCCGCAGCAGAGAGCCGTCTGAGACTCCGGCGCAATAGTACCGCCCGCCAAGCGATATATGTTTGGCGTGCCGCTGGTCGCGATAAAGCCTGCCGCTACCAAAAGCAGCGCAAACGCACTGCACAGCAATGCCAACTCTTTATATTGCTGCCGCGTGAGCGCCCGTATGTTGGTAAAAAATTTCATTGCACGTTATTGCGGAGATATGACCCAGAATGTCTCTGGGACAGCGCCACCGTTTTGCACAGCCAGGTCAAATAAAACTACCTGCATACCGGCCGCAAGCCCTTCTCGCCCAGAGCTTGTCTGCCCCTCAGCGACAAGCCTCAACACGTCGGTAGACGCATCAAGCGTAACCTCCACCGGGGCGCTATCAGCCTCGACAGGCTGCACCGAGATGACAGGTCCATTAACTGCAGTTATCTTGCCGGACAAAGACCCAAATTTGTCTCGTGGAGAAAAATCAGCGAGAGAGGCCGGCATGAGCGACAAAATGTCTACAGTGCCTGGGTCATCTTTCTCCAGATATATATTTACTACATCCCCAGCCTTCACGTCAGAGAACTTTGCGCCGACTCCGCCGACAGGGACTGTGCTATACAGCTTGGTATCTTTTGTAATTGCAAAAGTTTTTGTCTGATTAAACCCGAGCTGGACGGTAACACTAGAAGGCGTAATGCTAGCAATAGGCAGCGAGATAAAAGTGACGGGCGGCTGCTGTACAGGCTGCTGTGCGGCAGGAGCAGTACTAGACGCTACGCCCAGGGTGTTTGACGGGACATACAACGGCAGCCCCACCTTTTCAGCATAGGTGTAGTAAAAGTACCCTACTGCAAAAAAGACAAGGGCGAGTACTAAAGGCCAGACGGACTTCCAGACCATATAGCCCGTAGTATACGGCACATAGCTAGCGCAAAATTACAATTATCCCCATTTTACACACCGGCAAAAAGACGCATCTTTTGGGACAAGTATGCCTTCATCTCACCAACCGCCGGGGTCAAAAACTTGTACGGCGTGGTCTCCTCGCCCAGAAGTGCGCTGCGCAGGCTGTCGCGGTACAGCACCCGCAACTCGGTGTTAATGTGCACTATCGCCATGCCGGCCTTAATGCAGGCCACAATGTCCTCCTCGGTATTGCCCGATGCACCATGCAAGACCAGCGGTACACCCGTCGCATCTGCTATAGCCTTGACCCGCTCCGGGTGCAGCCGTGGCTCTGCGGCAGCCTTCAGCATCCCGTGCACGTTGCCGACCGCCGGAGCAAAGCAGTCTACGCCTGTCGCCACGACAAAAGCCCGCGCATCTTCGGGAGTGGTGAGGTTAGCCTCGGTGACACCCTCCGGCAGTGAGTCGAGCTGTTTGGAGGCCTGGCCGATATAGCCCAGCTCGCCCTCGACGAGTATGTCGCGCCCTGCGGCGCGCGCATATGTAACGCACAAGTTTAAAAGATGGATGTTCTCCTCCATAGGCAGCTTGGCGCCGTCTACTACGACAGAGTCTACGCCGGCCGCAATGGCGCGCTGTACCAGCTCGGCCGAGTAAGTGTGGTCGGCATTGAGGTATATCTGCACGCCCTGGTTTTGGTATAGCTCGACAAGCGCGCGCGCCTGCATAAAAGGAAAGTACTCGCGCTCGCCCTCGGAAAGTCCCGCAATGACGGGCAAGCCTGTCTCGCACGAGGCGTCAATAATCGCCTTGAGCTGGTTGGAGTCGGAGAAGTTAAAATGCCCTAGTGCCTTCCCTGCCGCCCTGTATTCCTGGATAACCTCGCGTAATGGTCTCATACGCCTAGTATACTAGGTTTTATATGGCCCTTATAAATGGTATGCGTGCGCCTTTAGACTTTCTTGCCGTGGGCGACATCGTCATAGACGACTTCATACGCCTTAAGGACGCGCACGTAACCTGCCGAGTAGACTCGACCACCTGCGAGATATGCATGCGCTGGGGCGACAAGATACCGTTTGAGTTCGCCGTGACCGTGCCGGCCGTGGGCAACTCGGCCAACGCTGCGGTGGCTGCGGCACGCCTCGGGCTTAAGGCCGGCCTGCGCGCCTATGTCGGCCAAGACAGCCACGGCCAGGAGTGTATTGCCCAGCTTATGCGCGAGGGTGTGGATGCCACATATGTAGAGAAGCAGGAAGGCAAGAAGACCAACTACCACTATGTACTGTGGTTTGAAAGCCAGCGCACCATACTGGTCAAGCACGAGGCGTTTAACTACGCACTGCCGCCTATGCCAGAGGGCCCCAAGTGGCTCTACCTCTCGTCACTGGGAGAGAACTCTCTGCCCTACCACCACATGTGGGCGGATGCGCTCAAGCGCTGGCCGGCAACCAAGCTCGCACTCCAGCCCGGCACGTACCAGATGCAGTTTGGCACCGAGGCACTGAGAGATATCTATGCGCGCGCCGACATAGTCTTCTGCAATAAAGAAGAGGCACAGAGGATACTGGGGACGCCCGAGGCCGACATGCAAGCGCTGTTGAGCGGGATGCAGGCGCTCGGGTCTAAAGTCGTTTTAATTACCGACGACACGCGCGGCGCTTACTGCGCGAGCGCCGATAAGCGCTACCATGTGCCGCGCTACCCGGACCCCCGGCCGCCCTACGAAATTACCGGCGCGGGGGACGCGCACGCCTCGGGTACCGTGGCCGCACTGGCTCTGGGCCTGCCGCTCGAAGACGCGCTACTGTGGGGTGCCGCCAACGCCTCGGCAGTGCTGCAGAAAATAGGCGCGCAAGAAGGGCTCCTGACCCGCGAGCAGCTGGAAGCCGCAATTAAAAACCCGCCCGCGCCGTTTGCCTTGGAGACTTTTTAAATGAAACGCTTTTGGTTACCGGCGGTCGTCCCTGTTATTTTTTTGGCATGCAGTTTGGCGTATCTCGTCCCGTCGCTTTTTTTAAACAGCAGGCCGTACTACCCTGGACTCGACTACTACGTACAGGCTCAGAGGCTTGACCCTATCTTTGCAATAGAGGGCACCGACCCCGCAAAGCTGACGGACGCCACACAAGCCCTTGTAGCACAGAAAGACCGGCTAATGAGCGTATATGGAGCAAAAAATTCAGCCATAGCGCAGAACACCTACCCAACCGCATTTTTAACCACTTTGCCAAAGCTCGAAGAAGCTCGGCAGGCCCTGCTTGCCGGACCAACACCTGAGAGAGCACGCAAATACCACGACCTCCTGCTCCTAACTAGTACTGAGTATGCCGCCGATGCGCGCGCACTTGCGGCAAGCCTGAGAGACGCCGGCACACAGATGCCCTCTATTGGCTATCTTGGAGGCAAGGCTTCCATTGATGACATGGCGGCAAAGCTAGACATGGTCGCCAGCGTGGCGCTCAAGCAAAAAAAGAAAGAAGCAGCCCGCTTTGCCTGCATACAGCGCCCCTCAACACGCTGCACCCCGCTAGCCGAGTTGGCGAGTATGCGCGACGCTTCACTTCAGGCACCTGCAGTGCTGCCTGCACCTGAGCCAGATGTGCATAAGGCCGACACCCTAGTGCGGCAGGTTCTCCACTCTTATACCAACCTCAACGCTATCTCAGAAAATATCTTTACCATCCCTTCGAACTGCTATCTCGAACCGGTCGCGCATGAGCGCGTGTACTATCTTGCACCTTATGAGGGCGCGCAGGCGCGCAAGCTCGCCTATAGTAACGATGCATATTTTTACGATATGCCGCGGATAGAGAAAGCCAGGCCGATATCCATATATAAGGCATTCCTAGCGGCAGGCGTTACTGTCAATTACCAAAATGTCGGCAACCTATACGAGTGCCCGGACTCGGGGCTGGACGTAGTGCAAGTAGGAAGCCTCCTTGGCGTACTAGATGCGCTTGAGAAAAAAGAGTCCAAGACTCCCGACGAGCAGAAACTACTTGCCCTACCCGCTGTACAAAAGGCCGACTTGGCCCCATACGTACAGGCGGCCGCCAAGCTTAATACGCCCCAAGGAGACGGTATTGTCGGGCGCTACCTGCAAGGCTCGGCTGACTTTGACCAGGTCGTGCTCGGCGCCCACAACGACAATCTGTTTTTACTGACATGGGAGCAGGAGCCGGCACAAGTCTCGTTTGAGTTCTTGTTGATAGCGCGCAACTTTGCTTCTACGCTTTTCTTGCTCGGCAATCCCACCTTTATGCCCAGCCCCGTAAGCCTGTTTACTGACAATACGCCGGCATTGCCCAGCAAGCTGTATTTGCGTGAGTATCTCAGCGATGTCTCAAGAGAGTATACCGACGAGCAAATTCTGGCACAGACCAAGAGTGCTGCGGATGTATACGCGCGATTCAAAATTCTCTCCAGGTAACAGCGGGCAGGGTGGCGCACTTTGTACGGAGTTAGTAAACTTACCTGACATGACCGAGTCTTCCGACACCCTTCAAAAGCTTACCCGGATGATCACAAACATGGTCGCCTCTCCGTACTCAGATTTTTACCGCACTCTCTACCATGTGCCGGCAGGGAGCGTACCCAACATTGCCACATGGGACGACTGGCACACCGTGCCGACATTTACCAAGGAGACATTTTTAGAGCTGCCTCTGCGGGAATACACCTTTGTCCCGCAAGACAAGGTAGAGGACGTGTACTATACGTCCGGCACCAGCGGCAAGCCGCCGGCATTTTGCGGCTGGCTCGGCTATGCAGGCGGCTACGACTACCGCAGGGCTTTTTATAACTTTCCGGGTGCGATACTCACCTCGATAAAAGCGCAGCACCGGAGCGACGCATTTCTTGCCGACATAGGCAGCCACTCGCTGAGTATAAACTTTGACGGTAAGCACTTGGCGGCCTGCATACGCCTAGCGAAAGCCGCAGGCGTAGACAGCCTGAGTGTGCATACGTTCACTATCCAGGCTATCGGCGAGGAGATGAAGCGTGTCGGCATGAATAACGACATTAGGTTTATTGACTTTGTCGGCGAGACTTGCCCGCTCATGCTCTACCTGTACATGCGCGAGACCTTCCCTAATGCCAAGATTATATCGTTTTACACGCTGAGCGAAGCCGAAGGGATTGTCGCCGTGCCCTGCCGCGCCCTAAGCGATGAAGAACCGTACACGATAGTACATGTGAACAAGGGCTACCATATAGACCTTGTAGACCCCGCTACCGGGGCACGCCTGACCCCCGAGCCGGGCACAGAGGGAGAGGTCTTGATAACCCATCTAGGCGACACTAAACGCTGCTTCCCTTTTATCCGCTACCGCCCAGGCGACACCGTGCGCGTCGTGGACAAGGCTTGCCGCGAGCATGGCACCTGGACGTTTACGGTCCTGGGCAAGACGACATCCGACTTTATGCTCGTGCCGGGCGGGCAGTTGCGTGCCGACGAGGTGGAGCGCGTGCTGCGCTTGATGCCCAAGGAGGTTACCGATGTCTTTGAGATGCACCGCTACGATGGCGGTACCAAGGAGCAACCGACAGTCGAGGTGCTGTTGCACGTGCAGCTGCATGACGCTGGCGTAGACCTTGGCGCACTGGCGCAAAAGATACAAAAAGAGCTGCGGGTAGGCCCCGGCCGCACCTACCAGCAGGGCGTCAACGAAGGCCGGTACGCCACCCTTGTGTGCGTACCGCTTACGAAGGAATTTGAGGACAAAAAGCACCGGCGCATGTTCAAGCATTAGGTGTGGATAATGGGCCCGCGAGGCGCATTTAGTAGATTACTATATACCCATGATTGCTCCCCTAGCGCGCGCAGCGCGTTTCGCCATCATTGTAGCGGCAGGTTTTGCACTGAGCGCCCTAGGTATTATATTTGCCACCGCATCCGGCAACAAAGACGGCCTTTTGTGGACCCTCGGTATCTCAAGCGCGCAGGACAACAGCCCTCTTTTAGCGGCAGCTTCGTGCGACATTCCGGACGAGAGTGTGGCCGAGGACATCTACTTTGTTTCCTGCGGCGGCTTCTTCTAGGCACGCATTGGCGCAACACTCCTAAGGTCCTATAATAAGCCGATGCACGGCAGCGTATCTTTGGCGCAAAAACTAGCCCCTATACTCGAGCCTCTGGAGGAGAGCATCAAAAAACTGCACTACCGTGTGGTACCGAGCACATCCGACGCTGACGACCCGTACTTGCGCGCACTGCCGCTTGCGCGGGGTTGGCGCTGGCTTAGCCTTGAGGATCACCTGAAGCGCTTTGGCCCCGAGATGCTTATCCTGCAGCTGCCGTCATTTTGGCAGCTCGAACCGCTCGTGCACGCCGCATCCCGTGCGGCAGGAGCGCCGGTATGCACTATCGAGCCAAAAAACTACCCTCTTGATAAGGCGGCAATACGCCTGGCGTCGGCAGACGCCATTTTGGCCGAGGCAACCGACGCCGATGCCCTTGCGGAGTACTTGCACGCAGCGCAGGCAAAACTGCCGCCATACTGGCTGCTTGTCCACACAGCCGAGGCCCCGCACTGGGACGCGCCGACACTCCTGTTAAAAGGCCAGCACATACTGGTCGCGCAAGAAGTGCATTTGGCTCCCGGAGTGCCACTGCTCGTACAGTGCACCTCAATAGTTGCCGCCAAAAGCGGCCAGTATCATCAGTCTGACCTTTTTACCTGGAGCTCCGACATGCTCTCTCCTGCTATAACAGCCACCGCGATGCTCTTTGAGCTTGAGGACTTTGCTTTGCCATTTGCCCTTGTAGACAAAGGCATGTGCGTGTGCGGCAAAAAGCTGGTGGCGCGCAAGTCTTGACAGTAGCGCGCTAAAAACCCCCCGGCAGGATGCCCATAGGGAGCGAGCGAAACGCATCTATAAGCACGAATGCTATCATGATGGAAAACCCGCCCACGAACGCAAACCCAACGTAGCTATTTACCCTTGCGCGCATATACCTTTTGTATGGCCGCCTTAATATGCGGCGCACTTAGCTTGTAATGCCCGTACAGTTCCGCCATTGTGCCCGACTGGCCGAATTGGTCTCGCACGCCTATAAATTCAGTCGGTAATGGGCAGCTACTTGCCAATAATTCGGTAATTGCACTCCCTACCCCGCCGGCTATTTGATGTTCTTCCACTGTCACTACGGCTCCTGCATCTTTTGCGTACTGTAAAATAGTTTCCGCATCGAGTGGTTTTACCGATGCGACATTAATGACCACAACCGGCAGCGTGTGCTCAAGTTCCTTTGCCGCAAGCAGTGCCTCGTACAAAAGCGGCCCCGCGGCAAACACTACAACCTCGGGGGTGTGGTCGCTCTCCCACACAACGCTCGCCTTACCCACTGCAAACGGACTCTGTGCGGTGGTAATAACAGGCGACTTCTCGCGCGTGAGCCGTATGTAGACCGGCCCGTTATGCGCGGCCGCGGCAAGTGTTGCCTTGCGCGCCTCCTCGCTGTCTGCCGGGCTGAGCACAGTCATACGCGGCTGCATGCGCATAAGTCCCATGTCCTCTAGTGCTTGATGGGTCGCGCCGTCGGGGCCAACCGATATTCCCGCGTGCGCACCGGCAATTTTGACCGGCACATTGTTTAAGGAAATAGTCGTGCGTATCTGCTCGTTGTTGCGGCCCGGACTAAACGCCGCATAGCTTGTGATAAACGGGATCTTGCCGTAGTTAGCGAGGCCCGAGGCGACGGTAGCCAAGTTTTGCTCGGCAACGCCCAGCTCAATATATCTGTCGGGATACTTTTCTTTAAATGCGAGTGTGCGGGTGCTCTCGGCCAAGTCGGCGCACAATACAACCACATGCGGGTTACTCTCGCCAAGCTCAAGCAGAGCCTGGCCAAAGCCGTCGCGCGTCGCGGCCATGTCCGGCTTGTCAAAAATATTCTCTTTTAGTTTTGAATCGGGATTAAGCATTTTTTATATGAGCAGAAATAAATTTCTGCTATTCGTGTTCAGACTGGATTTTGCCCTTGAGGGTACGTAGCTCTGCCAAGAATGTTGCTGCTTGCTTGTCCTGCGGCACTATGTCGCCCGGCCCTTTGCCTGGCGGCACGCCGTGCCAGCGGTAGTCAAACTCAATCTCTTTAATCCCCTTGCCCGGTATCGTGTGGGCAATGATAACCGTTGGCTTTTCATAAATCGCTTTTGCTTGATTGCAGGCATCTATAAATTCGCGCATATTGTGGCCGTCTATCTCTATGGCATGCCAGCCAAATGCCTCGTACTTTGCCCGCAAACTCTCAAGCGGCATCACATCCTCGGTCATGCCGTTAATCTGTATGTTGTTGCGGTCTATAATGCCCGTCAGGTTGCTGAGCTTGTTGGCTCCCGCAAACATAGCGGACTCCCATAGGTTGCCGGAGTCGTGCTCGCCGTCGCTCATGGCGCAGTACACGCGGAATTTCTTGCCATCCATGCGAGCGCCATATGCTATGCCTGCCGCCTGGCCGAGCCCCGAGCCCAGCGGCCCCGAGGTGGTCTCAAGCCCCGCCAAGCGCTCGCGCTCGGGGTGGCCCTGCAGGCGGCTCCCGAATTTGCGCAGCGTCAGCGTTTCCTGCATCGGGAAGTAGCCCGCGTGCGCCATCGCGGCGTAGCGCACGGGCACAATGTGGCCGTTGGAGAGTATCAGACGGTCCCTGTCCTCCCACTCCGGATGCTCGGGGGTGTGCTCCAGCACGTTAAAGTAGAGCGCGGCAAATATGTCGGCCATGCCCAGAGGCCCGGCGGTGTGGCCGCTCCCCGCGGCCTCGAGCATCTCAATGATGGTCTCGCGGATGGCCTCGGCGCGCAGCTCCAGTTCTTTAATTTGTTTGTCGCTCAGAGCCATTCGCTCTATTATATAGCTCTTTATATGCAGCACTGGGGTCATCGGCATTAACTATCGCGCTTCCTACCGCCAAGCGCGATGCGCCGGCCTCTACAAGCTCGCGAGCGCGGGGCGCCACAGCACCATCTACTTGTATGAGTATAGTCGGATATGCCGCACGCAGACTGCGCACCAAAGCAACGGCACGCCCGTCTGGCGGCTGGCCCTGGCTGCCTTCCGTGGCTATGCCCATCACCTGCACATAGTCCCACAAGCCTTCAAATTCTTTTAGTACATCCGGTGTGTCGCTGGAGCGCAGCGCTAGGCCGACCTCAACGGCAAAGTCGCCGGCGCGGTACATTTGGAGAGCCTTGACTGCCTCTAGAGCACCCTTGTCTGCGATGTGGATTACAATGCGCGCCGCGCCTAATTGCACCATACTTTCTGCCGCATGCCCCGGCTCTGACCCCACCATCAAATCCGCCTCAAAATTAAATTCCTCCCATAGCGGAAAGTGCTCCTCGCCCTCAAGGTAGTTGCTGCCGACAAAATCTACCTGCACCCAAGCAGAGACGCCGCGCAGGCGCTCCAGTCCCTCTATTAAATATTTTTTTGAGCCTACCAAAAGAGCCGGAACGATATCAATAGTGGAATTGTTATGATGCATCATGCCGCCAAAACGTTAGTGCCCTTGATAATCCATTTTTAAAATCCGGCGCTGGTGCCGCTCGTCGTGCTCGAAGTGCGTTGCGAGCCAGAGGTCAACAGCATGCACCGCCTCCTCGGCCGTAACAAAACGTGCGCCGAGCGAGAGGATATTGGCGTCGTTGTGCCGGCGCGACAGCTTTATGATGTCGGTCGGCCCGCCGTAGTATACCGCCGCGCGCACTCCACGCACGCGGTTGGCTGCCATAGCCTCGCCCTGGCCCGACATACCAGCAATGATGCCCATAGAACCGTGGGTGTCGGCAACAAGCTTGGCGCACGGCCCTATGTAGTCCGGATAGTCATCGGCTGGGTTAAAGCGCGTAGGCCCGCAGTCCTCGACCTCGTGGCCTGCAGCATGCAGATGCTCAATAAGCTTCTGCTTGAGCTCGAAGCCCGCATGGTCGCTGGCAAGAAACAATTTCATAGTTTCAGTATAAAGGAGAAAAGAGTATAAGGGGACAGACGAAAAGTATAAGGGTGCCGGTATAAGGTATAAAGGTTCGGAATCTGTTGCCTTATACTTTATACAAACCCCCTTATACTTTCTTGAGGGTTCCCTTTATACCTTATACCACTCCCTTTATACCGGCTGCTCCAGCAGCGCCTGCTGCTTTTACATGGCGCAGCAGGCTGCTCACGTACCCCATCTCGTTGTCGTACCAGGCCATCACCTTGACCAAGTTGCCGCCCACAACCCGTGTGAGCGAGAGGTCGGCAATAGAGGCGTAGGGCTCGCCCACAATGTCGGAAGATACAAGCGGCTCGCGCGTCGTTTTAAATAGCCCCTGCCAGCGCGGGTCCCTTGCTGCGTCTTCAAGCAGCTTGTTGACCTCCTCGGCGGTAGTATTGCGCTTGGCTACAAAGGTAATGTCGGCAATAGAGCCCGCAGGCGTGGGCACACGCACCGCAATGCCGTCAAACTTCCCCGCCAGCTGCTCGTAGGCGCGCGTAACCGCAACCGCAGCACCGGTCGAGGACGGCGCCATATTCTGCGCGCCCGCGCGGCCGCGGCGGTAATCATCCCCGCGCACCGGACTGTCTACCAGCGACTGCGTGGAGGTATACGAGTGCGTAGTGTTAAGGAGTGCTTTCTCGATGCCGACACCCTGGTCGAGTATCGCAATAAGCGGAGAGGCCGAGTTGGTCGTGCATGACGCGTTGGAGGTTATAGTGCATGTTTTTAACTTGTCCTCATTAACGCCCATAAGCACCGTGGCCGCATTAGGCAGACTGTCTTTGACGGGCGCCGATATCACCACGCGCCGCGCGCCTGCGGCCACGTGCACCTGCGACTTCTCAAAACTATCAAAGACTCCTGTACTCTCGACCACCACATCTACCGCAAGCGTGCCCCACGGCAGAGCTGTCGGATCTTTCTCCTGCAAGAACTTTATGCGCTTGGCGCCCACCACCAACTCGCCCTCACCCGCCACAACCCGGGCGGCAAAGCGCCCGTACACCGAGTCGTACTGCAGGAGATATGCCAGGTTTGCAGCATCGCCTAAGTCGTTTATAGCGACTATCTCGACACTCGGGTCGTCCCACGCGGCGCGCAGGAAGCAGCGTCCGATACGGCCAAAGCCATTGATTGCAATGCGTGTTGCCATAATTATTCTTGATAAGGGATAGGCGGCTCGGGTACTACCGGCTTGTTAAAGACAACCGGGATAACAAGCGATGTTTTTCCGTCGCTCTTTATAAATACCAATGCGCCCTGGCCGCTTGTGTCGGAAAACTCAAAAGGTACAGTTGCCTCAAACGCAGTAAACCCTTCTGTAGCATTTGCTTGGGAAGCTCCCGGGCGCAGCGGGTCTGGCACTTTGGGCGCAAGCGTCACTGCCGCACTTCCTACCACCACGCCAGAGTCGGCTATCATCCGCACCACCACATCTCCTCCTTGGAACCAGTCTTCCAGCGCCTCGCCGGACACAACCAACGGCGACGCAGATATAACCGACCCTGCCACAACGCCCTGGACGCGTATCTCGTTATCCAGCTGCAGCTGGTTGCCGGTGTACTCGTAAAATGTCTTGCCACTGCCGCTGCATACGCGCGGCTGGGTGCCCACAACCAGGTAGGAAGCTGCGCACTCGCCAAACGTTGTCACAAATGGCGCAGGTTCCAGCGGGTATATGTTCTTTACTACAAAGACAAGCCCTACAAGCAGAACAACAACCGCCACGCCGGCAAGCACTCTGGGGTATTTCCCTGACCAAAATCCCTCACCTGTCATATATACACAGTATACCTCGCTAAATTTCCTGATAGTTTGGCACCAGTTTTACGTCAGTCGAGACGCTCGTGGTTGAAACCCCCGTGCCACAACTGAGCGTGTAGCGGGTCTGCTGGGTGATTGCCGCCGTTGCTCCGCTCGCGCTCCAAGGGTTAGAGCCGCTCCATGCCGGGAAGCCGCCCGGGAGCGCCGGCGACATGCTGCAGCTGAGTCCCGCAGCCATGCCGTTTATAGACCACGAAAGGGTCGAGGTATTACCCTGGCGCACGCGGGTAGAGGCAAGTGTCATGGTACTAGGAAGTGCCGGCGTAACCGGCGCAAGGGTCACTGCCCCGGTGCCGCCTTGCGGGCACGAGAGCGTGTAGCTTGTCTGAGATCCTGGCACAACAAGCGCGCTGCCGGCAGCGGCCCCGCCCGTATCAAAGTTAGTACCCGAGGAGCTCGTGCCTGGGCAGCACCACGAGAGCGTCGCGCCGCTTTGCGTCGGGCTCATCGTGCTCGTGTAGAGCGAGCATTGGGTTGTGCACGAGGCAGGCGCCGTCCCCACCCCTGTAGTACAGGCGTTGTTTATAGAGACCGACGCGGTCGTATTTACCGGCAAGCCAGATGCGGTGCACTGGAGCGAGAAGGCGGTGTTTTGGGTTAAGTTGCCGGTCAGAACATTGCTGGCGCTATTGGTGTTGGTCGGGGCGACGCTAGTTTGTGCCGCCGCAACAATGACTACTCCCGAGCCTCCGGCACCTCCTGCACCGCCCGAGCCTCCGCCACCCCCGCCGCCGCCGGTGTTTGCAGTGCCTGCGCCGCCGGGGCCCACACGGCCGCCAGCGCCTCCGCCACCCGCGCCACCAGTACCTCCGTTTATATTTTCTCCACCACCTCCTCCGCCGCCTGCGTAGGTAGCGCTTGACCCACTTATTGCATACACAACGCCGGTGCCTCCCGCGCCACCCACTACTCCTGTGCCATTATTTCCTGCGCCGCCTGCACCTCCGCCGCCGCCGCCGGCAAAAGGCTGTCCTATGACCCCGGAGTCATACCCATTTCCTCCGGCAGTACCCTGCCCTGTTGTTCCTAATTTTCCTGCATCACTCGGGTTGTGGTATCCGCCTCCACCAGAACCTCCAGCGGTGGCGCCGGACACATTCTGGCCGCCGGCGCCGCCACCAATTGCCGTCAAGCTCCCAAAGACTGAATTTCCTCCCGCGGTGTTTGCAGCGCCTCCTGCCCCAACAGTAATAGGTATAACCGCACCCGGCGTCACTGCGTATGTTGCGCTATATACGAGCCCACCCGCGCCGCCTCCTCCTCCGGTGCGGTCAATAGCAGCTCCGCCGCCGCCTCCACCACCAACAACCAGCACCTGCACGGATGTTACTCCAGCTGGGACAGTCCAGCTGGTGTTGCCAACTGTTGAAAAGACTGAGGTAGAAGGAGGAGGATTGTTGGGATACCCTACGCTGCACGAGTTGACGTCAACCGCTTCTGCACTCCATGTAAGCCTTGCCGGGAGGTTGTACGAGACCGTGCCAGGCGTCGCCCCGGACGAGCACGCTGTGCCGCCGGCATTGCATGCGGTAATACTAAGCGATGGCGAGCCTATAGTGACTGTCACGGGGACGCTCAGCGAGTCGCCGCCCGAGCCGTTGCACGAGAGCGTGTAGGTAGAGGTCTGCGTAAGCGGGCCCACCTCGACCGAGCCGTTGGCTTGGGTAAAGTCGGTAGTGCCGGTGTAGTTGTAGCCCAGCTTAAACCCGTTGGTGCCGTAGGCGCCCGTGTAGCTTTTCGGCTTCCATGCGCTGTTGTCAAACGCGCCAAAGGCAGTGGGCAGTAACTGCTGGCCGTCTATTATATACGTATCCGCCAACAGGCCGTCAAAGTAGTAGCCGCCGGTAGTACGGCCGATGTAATGCAGGTTGGGCCCCGTAAGGTGCATCTGGGTGTTTTGCGCCGGATAGTTAGCTGTCGAGAAAGCGGTCACTCTCACCCCGTTGATATACAGCTTTACCCTTTCAGACGCAGTGCCCTGCGTAGTGTCTACCGCAAGGACCACATGCGTCCATTCAGTCGGATCCCTAAAGTATTGGCTGGTAGTAAGTACAACAACGCCGTTGCGTATATAGCGTAGTTGGTCGAGATACAGCTCCAGGTATGTCTGGTCGCCATTGGCACTCAGTATCTCCATCTGTGGCCCTATAGACCCGCGCTTGAGCCACGTGCTAAAGGTAAACTTCTGCTGGTTGCCGCTGGGTGCCGCGCTAAAAGTCTTGCTCATATGAGCGCCCGCCGAGGCGTCAAAGCGCGATGAGTACGGGATAGTATAGCCACTCGAGGTATACGCGCTCTTAAACGGCACATCGGCAAAGGCAATGTACTGGTATATAGTACTGTTTGAGTTTGTATACGAGGCGGGAGAGCGCAATTTAAACCCGTTAGCAAGAAAGTCTACAGAGTTGTTGCCGGGGCCCTGCGTGGCCGTGCTGTCATTTTCTACAGCATTAGAGTTAGACGATAGCTTAAGGTCGAGAGGGTTGTACGCGCTGCGCGCGCTGTCTAGTGTTACCCATGGGGTGGCCGCATTCATGTTTTTTATCATCAGGAATTTCGGCTTAAACCCGGTGTACACTACCGCGCCGTCAGATGACGCATTGCCCACATAGGTGCCTGTTTTGGAAAATCCTTCGCGGTTGGAGAAGAGGTACGAGATATATTGGCCCCCGGCTTCATTGCGGTTGTTGTTGGCCTGTTGGCCCACTACGGTATAGTACGACGAGGTAAGATCGGCGGCGGCCCACATGTTGAGCTCGGTAATAATGGTATCGTTGCCGTTTGAGTAGGTAACATGCACGCGGTAGTAGCGATACGCGCCGCGGTTGACAGGGGGCACTACGAATGTTTTTATCTCAGCGGCGGTCCAGTATATAAGCGTGCTCTGGGTATCCAGGGTAGTCCATACGCTATTGTCGTTGGACCCCTGGAAGAGAAACGTAACGGGAGCATAACTATTGCTAGCGGCATAGTACTGCTGTATAGCGTAGGCACCCACGGTCTTTGCCGTGCCAAAGTCCACCTTGAGCCAGGCTGGCGCCGCAGGAGATGTGTTAACGCCGTCGTAGGAGTACCAGTAGCGCGCGCCCGCCTGCTTGTCGCCGGCATACCACGCCGGCTGGCCGCTGTACTCGTATGAGGCCGACATAGTAACACCATTAGTAGTAGCCGCGGTCATGGTCGGGATAAGGTCGGCTCCAAACGGAGAGCTGACAGTGTTTACTGTGTTGGAAAGATTTAAAAACATGTACGGGGCTACGTACGGAGCGCCGCCAATAACCCAATTTTTTACCGCGTCGGTACGCTTTATTATGAGAAAATCCGGCGTTGTGCCGAGCGAGTGTGGAATCAGTTTGGTAGCCGCTCCGTCGCCGGTGTACGCTTGTACATCAATACCGGCAGAGGCCGACTTTTTCCACGCCCACATGGCATACAAGTTGCCGGAGGTATTTACATTCCCCGCGCCTGAACTTCCGGGAGCAACAGTAAAGCCCGCGCCGCTAAACGCCGAAATCCAGCCGTTGATGTCGTTCGCTACGACAGCATAATCTCTGTTTGAAAAGAGGTTGCTGTTGCCCCCGCGAGAGGTGTCGCCGAGTATGTTGGAATTCACCGCCGAGCGGTTTTTTATCCACACCAAGTCTGGCGCAAACCCCAAGGTAAACGTCTGGCTGCCGTTGGTGCCGCCATAGGTGTACGCCTTAAAGTACGAAGCGGGGTTTGTTACCGCGACCGCAGGCAAGTTGCCCGTAGCAAGCGCCTTAAAGCCGCTTGGCGGCGCGTATCTGAAGTAGCCTCCTGCGGCGCTCCTGTAGGTATTGGCGGACACAACCTGGCCAAAGTTAACCGTAGTTTTTCCGTAGTAGCTTGCAAGGCTGGGCCAGCCGTTAAGCACGGTGCCCACATACCCCGTGCCTGCTGCCGGGTCTGCGGCGTTGAGCCACGCGCCGTTTTTAGAAAAGTACACCCGG
>CAYHLQ010000009.1:0-14987 GCA_964357485.1 uncultured Candidatus Saccharibacteria bacterium
GTGTGTGTGTGTGTGAGTGTGTGACTATTTCATTCACTATCACAACCGCAGCAAACACGGGCATCAAGAACTTCTTTAACCTCTTGCCTGGCTCTTACACGATTACGGAAACGGCCCAAGCCAACTGGGGCCAGACGAGCAGTGACTGCACTGCGGTCGCTGTAGTAGCAGGCGCTACCTCGACTTGCACTATCGTCAACACCTACAGCGCTCCTGTAGTAAACGTAGCGCCGGTTGCTGAGAACCAGACTGTGACGACAGCTCAGGACACCGCTACCTCAAGCACTCTTGTGGCAACGGATGCAAACCTTAATACCCTTACGTACGCTACGACGAGCAGCCCTACGCATGGCACCCTTACTTTGAACGCAGCCACTGGCGCGTTTACCTACACGCCTGACTCCGGGTATGCAGGTGCTGACTCATTCATGTTTACGGCAAACGACGGCACTCTCACAAGCAACACTGCTACCGTATCAATTGCCGTGCAGGCCCCTGGCGCCGTTTGTACCTACATCACTACGACTACCTTCGACGGCTTTGCTCTGGGTTCGGTAAACGGCCAAGGTGGCTGGAGCGCAACTGGCCCTTTTGACCAGGAGGTTGTATCGAACATTTACGGATTCCCGACGTTCGGCTGCCAAACATTGCGCATCTCTGATGCCGTAACCTCGGGCTCCTTCGGCGACCAGATCTTCTCCTATTCCACGGCAAACGAGGCGGGGGAGACTGATGCTCTCAATGGCGGCATGTCCGGCGGCACTCGCCAGAATCACTTCGAAGCGCAGTTTGACATCGCCTCCGCATTGGCAGCTTTCCAGGCCGGCATGCATATGTCTGTCTCTCCAGATCGTGGCGACGGCGCACGCATGAGCTACCTTGGTTTTGCCGACACGGCCGATGGCATTGATGTAACCTTCTACGACGTACAAGGCACTACCGACCCAGCCAACTTTGTCCCGACGCTCGTGGCAGACAATCTCTCGCGCGCAACCCCACACACAATTAAGTTCGCTATGGACTTCGTGGATGGCCCGAGCAACGACATTGTCCAAATTTACATTGACGGTACCCTGGTCCACACCGGCACCAGCTGGGAGAATTACTACCGCTTCGACGACGAGTCCAATCCCGGACTAGCAAACCCCTACAGCCGCACCGTAGACTCGCTCCTCTTCCGCGAGAGCGGCACAGCAACGCCTGCAAACGACGGCAACGGATTCCTGGTAGACAATTTCTCCCTGTTATCTGAGACCCCGAGCGTACCAGAATGCTCCGATGGCATAGACAACGACGGCGACCAGAAGACCGACTTCCACAACGAGGTACCAGACCCGGGCTGCACCGACGCGCAGGACAACGACGAGACCGATCCGGAGACTCCGGCAGGGGACCAGGAGTGCTCCGATAATGCCGACAACGACGGCGACAGCCTTGCCGACGAGCTTGACCCTAACTGCCACACCGATGGTGATGCCGGCAACCCGGAGTCGTATGACCCTAACGACAACAACGAGGGCGAGGAGAGCAGTAGCCGAGGCGGTGGCAGCTCGCGCCGCAACATTAGCCAGCCTGGCGAGGTATTGGGTGCAGAGACTGGCCCTGCGTGCTCCGAGTACCTCCTGGCCTACATCAAGGCAGGTACCGCAAACGATGCAACCGAGGTAGCCAAGCTCGAGACCTTCCTTAACCAGTTTGAGGGCAACGCACTGCCGGTAGACGGCGTGTATGGTCCGGCCGACGTCGCAGCAGTACACGCATTCCAGGCTAAGTACGCCTCTGATGTGCTTACTCCGTGGGGCCTCAAGGGTACCACTGGCTGGGTGTACTACACGACCCGCAAGCAGATAAACACTATCTACTGCCAGTTCAAGCTCGAGTTCCCGTTGACTCAGGCTCAGTGGGATGAGATATCCTTTATCAAGACTCGCCAGGGTGGCCTTGGCGGTGCAACTGGTGCTGCTGCCGCAAACGCTCCCGTTAACCCGGCTGTTGGCAACGTAGTGCTCCCCAAGACCACCACCGATGAGAACGCCGGCATAGGCGGCGAGGACGAGTCGCAGACTGCGGCTGCAGCCAACGCATCCTCGACCCCGGGCTGGTTTGGCAGCTTCATCAACTGGCTGTTCGGCAAATAGAAACTCTTACGAACTATGACAGAAAAGCCCCGCCGTACGGCGGGGCTTTTCTGTCACCTCACGACTAATTATTTGTTTAATATTTACTAAAATAGCTGCATACATTACTATCTGCTATAGCAGGATTTAATGTATGCCAGAAAAACAAGATCATAAACGCAAAAGTAAGACTAATATTAGCAGGATTATTTTAACCACAGTTGGCGTTGCGGGGCTGTTGGCTGTTGCTGTGGTCGCGCCCAACGCTGTGGTCGCCATGAGCAAGCTCGGGTTGCTGCCCGGCAAACGCCAGAGGGAAACCATCGAGACGGCGCGCAAGCGGCTTGTACGCCAAGGTCTGCTGGCTTATGAAAACGGCTTTGTCCGTCTGACAAAAAAGGGCGAGGAGCATCTGCGTCTGCTGGAGCTTAAAGAGTATAAGATAAAAAAACCAAAGCGCTGGGACCATAAATGGCACGTGCTCATTTTTGACATACCAGAGAGGCGCAAGAGGACACGCGAGCTCATCAGGTTGACCCTGCAGAAGGTCGGGTTTGTTCACCTGCAGGACAGTGTGTGGGTGTATCCATACGAGTGCGAGGAGCTGGTCGCGCTCATCAAGGCCGATTTGAAGATAGGGAGGGCGGTTGTCTATATGGTAGTAGAAAAAATTGAAGAAGACGCATATTTGCGACAGCACTTTGAACTGTAGGTATAACACCGCACCTTGTGGTTGCACCTTGGAATAAAAAATCTGACGGTATTAAACAAACCTACATTATTATTTGCTATAGCAAATAATAATGTAGGAGTTTTTAATTTAACACTTAATGTTTGTACAGATGGATCCCATACCCAACCGCCCCTTGTTTGCACGCATATTTCCCGACGGCACGGTGCTCCTAACGGACGTGTACTGGGTAGACGAGCAAGAGCACGGGCACGAGTAATTGTATACCCACCAAAAAAGGCCCCTGTTGGGGCCTTTTTTGGTGGGTGAGCAGTTTTGCAGGCCTTATACACCCCGTTGCAGGCTACACGCTTCATATTAGGTGGTAGGCTAGGGGTAGTTCTTCAGGAAGTCTTCATGTCTATGAAGGCACAATTCAGATGTTTAGGTCTTCATTAATTAATTAAATTATTTTTATGCAACAAGCACTCAAGCTCCCGCTCATCGGCGCGGTTCTCCTGACCGTTTGTGCGACGCTCATTCTGTTTATTTTTACTACTAGCGCCCGCGCGCAAGAAGTTGCAGAAGCGCCTGTCGTTGAGGCCGCACCTGCGCTGCCCGAGGCAGAACCCGCGCCTGCACAAGAGCCCGAGGCTGTCGTTGAGACAGAAGAGCCCGCAGCTGTGGTCGAGGAGGAGGTGCCCGCAGAGTCTGTTACAGAAGCAAGCTCCGCTCCAGCCCTTGCTCCGATACTCTCAACCGGCAAGGAGGACTATCACCCGGGCGAGACAGCTTCCATCTTCGGTAGCCTCTTTAGCTCGTTGCAGAACATTGTCCTGAAAATCTTTGGCAGCGACGATAATAACCAAAACTACACCGAGGAGACGCAGACCGTTGAGGCCGATGCCGATGGCTCGTTTGAGGCCTCCTACACGCTCGACGACCTGTACCGCCCCTTCTACGAGGTGTACGCCTACGACACCGAGGGTGAGGAGCTCGCCTCAACCTGGTTCCGCGACTCCTCAGTCAGTGCCTACGACCAGTGCCAGAATGACGACGGAGATGGCTATGTAACAGGAGATACGGGCTGCCGTTGGACTACGGGCAACCTTATTGCAAGCAACTCGACCTATCATGAGGGTGATTCAACCGTACAGCGCCTCTGGGTTGAAGGCTTTGTGCCAGGCTCTCCGCATACGGTTACGTTCAAATACGGAACGACAAAGGGCGGAAAGCATGCGTATGATTTCCTGACCACATACGATGCATCTGAAGCCCCAATAACTCTGGCAGATATTTGCCAGGATATTACAGGTTGTACTTCTGCCGGTCTCAGTACCCTAGCTATCCCTATGGATTCGAATGTCCCTGACTCTATCGAGGCTGGAACGCGCGACTTTACGATGCGTGGCGGCAGTCTAGTGTCTGCCACTAATCCGACTATTGTGAGCGGCTCTTACGCAGGAGACAGTGAAACTTCTGTCACTGTAAGCTTTACTGTTGCGGCGTCGGGTGACATGTGCTCGACTAAGAAAGTGCAAGGACAGAATGTAACAAGTTGCGGTGTAGCATTGTTCTTTGGAGCCCATGTATCTGAATTTGCTGATTGGAACGCGCCCACAGCAGTCTCTATCCCAGGCTCTCCTTATCACGTATCACTCGATGCTATAGATGGCGCATCCGCGGGCCAACGCGACAACCAGATGCAGGCAGACGCAATCGTCGTACCTACTACCGCGACCCTTACGCTCGTTAAAAATGTCGTCAACGACAACGGCGGCACTGCTACCGCAGGCCAGTGGACTCTTGCGGCAAATGGTGCGGGCAGCAACGATATCTCTGGTGCATCCGGCTCGGAGAATGTCACAAATGCCGAGGTTGACGCAGGCACGTTCGCTCTGTCCGAGAGCGCGGGCCCTGCAGGATACACTGGCGGTACCTACAGCTGTGTTAAGAACAACGAAGCGCCGGTCGTAAGCAACTCTATTACGCTCGCCGTAGGCGATGTTGCAACCTGCACCATTACTAAAAACCACAACGCGCAGGTGCTCCATCTGCGCAAGGTGGTCACTAACAACAGCGGCGGTACTGCCACTGCAGCAGACTTTACGCTCTCGGCAAACGGAGCGGACTCTAACGACCTCTCTGGCACAAGTCCTGTAGATTCCGGTGCTGGCCTTAAGGCAGACACCTTCACGCTTAGCGAATCCGGTCCTTCCGGCTACGCCGCTAGCTCGTGGGTATGCGTTGGCGGTACTCAGAATGGCGTCAATATCACGCTTGGACTTGGTCAAAGCGCGACTTGCACCATAATTAACGACGACATCCAGCCCAAGCTCACCGTGACCAAGGTTGTAGTAAACAACAACGGAGGCAACGCGGTTGTGGCCGACTTCCCACTGTTTGTTAACGCGGGCGCCGTCGTGAGCGGGGTACAGAACGGCTTTAACGCCGGCAACTACACCGTGTCCGAGACCAACCTCGCCGGATACACAGCAGGCGACTGGGGCGGCGACTGCGCAGCCGATGGTAGCATTACGCTCGCCCCCGGCGACGTTAAGGCTTGCACTATAACCAACGACGACCAACCCGCGCACGTCATACTTAATAAAGTTGTTACTAAAGACAACGGCGGCTCGGCAGGCATAAACGATTTCGGCCTGAGTGTCGGCGGCGCCGAGGTAGCCTCGGGCGAGGATAAGGAGGTCAACTCCAACATCTCCATAGCGCTCGACGAGGCAGGTTTGGCTGGGTACAGCTTTGTAAGCATCACGGGCGATACCAAATGTCCGGCAGTGCTTGGTGGCACCGTGACCTTGAACGAGGGTGAGACGGTAACGTGCACCATAATTAACGACGACATCGCTCCGGTGCTCCACTTGCGCAAGGTTGTCATTAACGACAATGGCGGTAATGCGGCTGACACTGCATGGACGCTTACGGCGGAGGGCGCAGGGAGCAATGATGTCGTGGGTACAACGCCGGTAGACTCCGGCGCGACGCTCATGGCGGATACCTTCGCGCTTAGCGAGTCTGGCGGCCCTGCCGGCTACGCGGCATCAGCCTGGTCATGCGTAGGTGGTACGCAAAACGGAGTATCCGTTACGCTTGCTGTCGGCCAAGAGGCAACCTGCACGATAACCAACGACGACATCGCGCCGCAGCTTACGGTCATTAAAACTGTAATAAACGACAACGGCGGCAACGCAGATGCAGGCGACTTCACGATGAATGTTACCGGCACTGATGTATCCACTCCGTCATTTCCAGGCTCTGAATCGGGCACAGTAGTGACGCTCGATGCTGGCGCCTATAGCGTGGACGAGTCGGTCACATCGGGCTATATCAAGACGCTTGGTGTGGAGTGCTCCGGCACGATAGCGATAGGTGAGACCAAGACCTGCACCATCACCAACAATGACACCCCGGGCCACTTTACCGGCGGCGGGAGCATATTCCCCAACCTGGCAGATGGAGGATTCCTCAGCGGCATTGGAAAGAACCCTAAGGATACGCGCGTAACGCACGGATTTACCCTGCATTGCGACGCTAGCGTCCAGCCTAACCGCCTCGAGGTCAACTGGGGCCCTGCCAAGAACGCCCAGAAGTTCCACCTTGAGTCGCTTACCACCGCAGACTGCTCCGACAATTCTCTCATCAGCCCGCAGCAGCCTAATGCCGACTTCGACACTATAATGGGTACCGGCGTTGGCCGCTTTAACGGCGTAAGCGGAGCGACGATACAGTTTACCTTCGACGATGCAGGCGAGCCGGGCCGCAACGACAGCGTTAAGATGCTCATTAAGGACAAGAGTGGCGCCACTGTGCTCAATACGGGAAATAGCTTCGTAAAGATTGATGTTGGCAACCAGCAGGCTCATCAGGATAACTAGGTAGTAACTAAATAATCAGTAGAAGCAACCGACGATGTAGAGCCGCAGACGCCGACTGACCCTAAGGACGCCTGCAAGAGTGACGGGTGGAAGACTTACCCCGGACACACCTTCAAAAACCAGGGGCAGTGCATCAAGTTCGTAAATACCGGCAAATAGTACTTACCCAGTCGGCAGACAAACCCCGCCCCAGGCGGGGTTTGTGTATGCAAGGGTGAGAGGTTGTAGGAGAATGGTACAATTAAGCCATTAGTCATTTATAGATGTCACTATTTACATGAAGCGAAACTTACCCAAATTTATCAGCGTGCTTTCGGGCGCGGCTATGTTTGCCGTGGCCTCGGTTGCCCTGGCAGCGACAGTTACAGTAATCGGCAACACCTCCTCGGGCGAGAACCAGCCCGGTTGGATGTTTAACCGCGACACTACTACCGCAACACCCTACGAGTTTAACAACACGCAAGCCAGCATTGGCACGGGCAGCCTGTACGTTAAGCCTATAGGCACCAGTACCTCCGACAAGTTTATCGGCGAGAACTTTATCAATGCACCGATAGCGGACATCAACAGCATCTCCTACGACTTCCGTATTGGGGCAGGAGGCACTGACACCAAAGAAGAGCAGTTCTACATGAACGTGTACGCCAACTTTGGCGTCTCGGACGACCTCAAGTTCTACGACTGCCGCTACAACGTGGTGCCCACCGTAGGCTCGACAGCCGGCTGGACCACCGTTACGTTTGATCCGACGCAAGCCTACCCAGTTACCACCCGTGGTGGGGCTAGCGCATCACCATTCCCGTGCCCAGCCAAGCCTGCCGACATGGACGGGCTGAGCACCGGCTCTAACATCCGCGTGTTCGCGCTTAATGTCGGTGACACCTCGGCCTCCGATGCGGGTCTCGATGGCTACCTCGATCGTGTAGTGGTTGACCGCGATAGTAATGGTGCAACTACGTACGATTTTGAGCGCGACCTGCCTCCGCCTCCTCCTCCCGCCGCACCTACCACCAAGGACCAGTGCATGAAAGATGGATGGAAGGCATATGGCTTCAAGAACCAAGGACAGTGCATCAAGTTTATCGAGACGGGCCGCGACAGCCGCGCTACAACCCAAGTAGCCGCAGTGGCACAGGCCCTGCTGCATACCTCTGACCGCGGCGGCGCCGTGGGCAAGGAGGTCCGCGATATTGCATGGGAGCATGCGTTTTCTGCCGAGCGTCTCAACAATGCGATACACGAGGTAGAGTCCCGTGGCAGCATCAAGACTGCCTTGGTTGGCAGTGACTACAAGAACCTCGGGCAATTGCGCAGCGAGATTGTGGTTGTTGAGAACACTATAGACCGCCTCGAAAAAGCAAAGGACAAGGCGACCGACCCGGGCACTATCGCCGAGCTCGACACCCAGATAGCCGCGCTTAAGGCCACCGCCTCGAGCACGCTGGAGTTTGTCGAGGACAGCGAGAGCAAATTCAGCATCTTCGGCTGGCTTGTCCGGCTTCTCAACCTCTAACAACTATCGAGGCTAGAGCCTCGATATGCGCGAGCAAAACCCCGCCTTAGGCGGGGTTTTGCGTACCTCAGTGCCGCATACACGGACCTGCCTATCGCCTACATGTAATCTTCAGGCTTATTGTGAGAGGCTCAGGGCATGGGACGATTCTTAACGCCTCATGAATTATTGGTTTATTTAATAGGGCAACTTAATTATGACGACAATTCGTGAATTCCGCACGACTATCGCGCTGGTGCTCGCGATACTCATGGTACTCATTGCGTTTGTTTGGACTAGCCAGCCCCGTGCGCACGCCTCGCTTGCGACAGAGATACTCTGCCTGGTGGACCAGATAGGGGACGAGCAGGACGGCGACTCCGGGCCTTTTGCGGTGTTTGATAAAGAAGAGTGCGAGGACCAGGGGGGCATAGTCGTGGACTGGTGTCCCAACCTGCCGGGCGACCAGGCGTCTATAGACATGTGCATCCCGGCCGATGTGGACATGTGCCCCAATATCCCTGGTATGCAGACAGATGCGGACCTGCCGTGCACTGCGCCGCCTGCCGAGCCGCAATGCAACGATGGCGACGATAATGATAGCGACCAGAAGACGGACTTCCCGGCTGACCTGGGATGTTCGTCTTCTGAAGATGACACCGAGTCGCCGGACCCGGTTGTCCCTCCGGCACCTGCATGCTCCGACGGGCAGGACAATGATGCCGATGATAAGACGGACTTTCCGGCTGACCCGGGATGCGCGGATGCGCAGGATGCTGACGAGTCGGATCCTGTGGATACCAGCGCCAAGGCTCAGTGTGAGGATGGCGTAGATAACGACAACGACGGCAATGTTGACTATCCGTCGGACGACGGTTGCGAGAGTTTGGCCGACGACCAGGAGGAGCAGGAGAGGCGCAGTAGGGGTGGCGGAGGCTCTATCCGGCGCGCGTCGGTCGTGCCTATAGGCGAGGTATTGGGTGCCGCAACCGGCGAGTGTCCGATGTATCTGACAGGCTACATGCGCCAGGGTGCGGCAAACGATGCTGGCGAGGTCGCCCGGCTCCAGGTATTCCTCAATGCTTTTGAGGGCAATGCACTTAGTGTTTCGGGCGTCTACGACGGCCCAACTGTGGCGGCGGTAAACGCATTCCAGAGCAAGTATGCCGCCGAGGTACTGACCCCATGGGGATTGCTTGGTCCGTCCGGGTACGTGTATTACACGACCCAAAAGCAGATAAATACCATATTCTGTAAATTCCAAAAGAGTTTTCCTCTTACAGCTAACCAACAGGCTGAGATTGCACAGGTGCGCGCCGTCCGGCCGCAGGCGAGCGCGACAGCGCCTGCGCGCGCTGCCGCAAGCACCAACCCTGCGAGGGTAGTCCCTGCGGTTGGCACGGTAGTCTTGCCCAATACGAATGTAGACGAGAACAGGAGTAGCGCTACGACTTCATCCAGGGTGCAGGGCGCCGCCTCGACCAACGCCAGCACGACTAAGGGATGGTTTGGCAACTTCGTTGACTGGCTATTCGGCCGCTAACACAATGAATGAAAGTAACGCTCAAAAACTTCCTGATCCCGACGAGGACAAAGCAAAGGCCTAAGGTTTTTGAGCCGAGCGCGAGCGCCGTCGTCCCCACCTATAAGCCGGGGGCGACGGCGCTTCGTTTGGTGGAGGACCTTCTGCGCTACAAACCGCGGCTTGCTGTTGTTGTGGTAGACGACTCCACTCCACAGGATCACGAGCCAAGCATGCGCGGGCCAGCGCATGAATATTTCATCATCCTATCTACATGCATAAAGCGCGACAATGGTGCTGTTACCCGGATAATCATTTTTGCATGCATGTATGACTAGTAAATCTTTTATCACTTTTTGTGCAACGCTTGTGTTTGTTGCGGTCATGGGTGCAAATGTTGCAGTTGCCGAGCGCGAAGACCGCACTATAGACACCAGTATCCATCTGCCTGAGCCGGCGCTAGAGATTGTACAGGCGGCCGACGTGCCGGTTGTCGGCGACCCCACAACATTTACCCCGCCCGTGGTGGATCAGCTCGCATCAACCAGCATCCCGAACGCACAGGACTTGAGCGAGCAGATACGAAACACGGCGCAGGATGTTGTATCGGGGACTACGAGCACGGCGGATATCGGCCCGACTGTTAAGTGCAATATTTTGGCACCCATAGGCTGGCCTATACCCAGGTACGAGACAGAGTGCCCATTTCAGCCCGGCACTACTACACCGCCCGGCAATCCGGGTACGAGTACGCCGGGCACCACGACGCCCCCGGTTGATAATCCGGGCGGCGGAGGGAGCACCTCTACGCCTACAACGACCGACGAGGGTGTTGGCGGCGGAGGCGACTCAAGCTCAAGCTCGGGCGGCGGCTCGTCGCGCCGCAGCTCATCGGGCGGCAGCAACAATAACGATGGGGAGGTGCTGGGCGCCGAGGATGCGGTAGGTGGCGGAGGTGACATCCCAGGTGTGCCGGAGACCGGCGCCGGCGGTATGGCGCCAATGACATACATCCTGCTTGCTTCATCATTTTTGGCGATGATTGTATCAGGAGGGTACTGGTACGTGCTCTCGAGGAGAGAACGAATACTAGTGTAGCGCTCATGCAAAAGGCCCCGTAGGCAGGGGCCTTTTCTGCTGCATTTGTGCTCTCCAAATTTTTGGTTAAAAGTTCATAAACTTCATGTGGAGTTCAGTGGACAGGCGGCACTATGGTGCAAGTTGCGCAGTGGACCGCGCAACTACAGGGCAGGAGTAGGTCTACACGCAGGTCGATGCCCCGTGTCATCCCGCTTGCCGTACGGAAGCAGGATGCCGGATTTATAAGAATTAATTAATTCTGAAAAGAAACACATTATGAAAAAAACTCTTGCAGTTCTCGCTGCGCTCGGCCTGCTCGCAACCGCGACGCCGGCCCTGGCCGCAGTCAACAGCAGCTCGATCTCTATAGGCAACAGCAACACTGGGTCTGTTACGAGCAACACCACCTCGACAGCAAACACCGGACTTAACCTGGCTGGCGGCTCGACCGGCGGCGACGGCGATGATGGCGGCGACTCTGGCACAGCCACAATGGCGGGCGACAACGGCGATGCCAACAGCGGCAATGCAGGCTCCGGCGGCTCTGGCGGCAACGGCGGCTCTGGAGGCCTTGTCATAACCGGCAGTGCTACGGCAGATTCGGGTGTTGCTAACGTGCTCAATAGCAACGACACGCGTCTGCGTATCAGCGGCGGCCTCAACAGCTCGTCTCTGGCTGCATCGCAGGCAAACGCAGGCACTATCTCCGATACGACCGATGCAACCGCATCTACCGGCCTTAACGCAGCAGCTGGCTCGACCGGCGGCGACGGCGATGATGGTGGCGACTCTGGCGATGCCAACCAGAACGGCAACCAGGGCAATGCGAACACTGGCACCGGGGGCGCTGGTGGCGCTGGCGGTTCCGGCGGCTTGGGCGGCGAGGTACGCACCGGCAACTCGACTTCAAACTCGGGTGCCGTGAATGTCCTCAACACCAACATGCTGCGCATCCGTATCTAGTCCTAAGGGAAGCGGGGACCCAGCCAGGGTTTCCCCTTCTCATGAAATCTTCTTCAAAGATTGAAGGAGCTTTCAGAGAGGGTTGTCAGCTTACATTCCATACCACATGAATACTAAAAGGACCCGTGTCGCACCGCTCATCACTACTGGTTTAGCGCTGCTTATGGTGGTTTTGTTCGCCTTCGCCTCACAGGTGCGCGCCGAGGACGTTATAACTCCAGACGGTGAGAGTGGCGCAAATGCTGGACAAGTTATCGCCACCTCCTCCGACGGCACCGGCGGCCAGCACGATGTCGGCGGCTCTATAGAGACGGGCGACGCGACTGCAACCACCTCGGTGGGGAATGCCCTCAATCTCAACGACGTTGACCCGGACACTGCTTGCGACCAAAGCAACGAAAGTGAGGACGATGACTGCACCAACTCCTCGACTATAACCGCTACCTCCACCAACGACGCGCTCGTAGACGTGTACTCGACCACTACCGCCGCGACCGGCGAGAATGCCGCGCAGGGTGGAGAGGGGACGGCCACAGTCATAACCGGCAACGCCTTTGCTTTTGCCAATGTCATAAACCTCATCAACACCAACATATTCAACTCGACAGGCTTACTCCTGTTCCTCAACGAGATATTCTCCACTGGGCTCGACTTGCGCGACTATAACCTCTCGTACTTCTTTAGCGGCGAGGCCGGCTCCTCGCCGACAGAAAACCCAGAGACCGGCGAGGAGCAATGCACGCTGCTGACCTGCCTCAACTCATCCACGCTCACAGTAGAGTCCGGTAACACGGCTACTGTTACCAACACGGTTATTGTGCGAGCCGACGCGGGCAACAACATAGCCACTACTTCTGACGACGGCGGCGCGCAGATTTCTACAGGCGATGCATATGCTGCGGCAAACGTGGTCAATCTGGTCAACACCAACATCGTCAACTCGAGCTATCTGCTTGTCGCATTCAATAACTTTGGCGACCTGGATGGCGACATTACCTTGCCGGGCGGGAGCTTCTTTACCGACTTGTTTGCGCGCGGCGGCTCCGCTCCGGCAATGAACTCCAGTTCCTACGGCGTGTACAACAATAACGCCGGCACCACCACTGGCACGGTTACTACCGACGCCAACACTGGCAATAACCTCGCGACCTCCACGGGAGAGGGTAGTGGCGTTATTGCAACCGGCGATGCGTACAGCCAGTCCACCGCGTTTACCGACATGAACCAGAACTATGTGGGCGGGACATCGGCATTCTTTATGTTTCGCGTGGCGGGCGAGTGGCAGGGCCGGGTCAAGTCGCTCCCCGACGGGCTCAACTTTTACAAGATGTACGATGTCGCGACGCACAACGGCATGACATCCACCTCCACCTTGGTCCTGGTTACTAACGAGGAGACGGACGAGGACGGCGTGCCTGTGGGTGGTCCGGAGGGCTTACAGAACCCGGAGGGAGCCGCAGGGGCAAACTGCGACGAGAGCATTGGAGTGGTCAACAACTGCTTTAATTCATCTAACTTCATCGCATCCTCGACCAATGATGCCACGGTCACGAACAACATAGATGTCTCGGCCAACACTGGCTCGAGCACCGCTATCACCGAGGATGGGGTCGCGCACATCATCTCGGGCGACGCGTACGCCATTGCCAACGTGGTAAATATCATCAACACCAACATCGTGGGGCGCAACTGGATATTTGCCCTCTTTAATGTGCTGGGCAACTGGAGCGGCGACATCTCGTTTGGCAAATCGGCGCTCTCGCTTGCCGCACAGGCGCTCGCGCCCAGTACCGTAATGTCGGGCAGCGAGATAGAGTACGTCTTTACCATCACCAACAACGGCGACCGTGATGCAGATGATATTACCCTCCGGGCCGACTTCGACAAGAGTCTATTGTCCTTTACCGACAGCGAGGGTGACGACACGCCAACCGGGCGTGAGTGGAACCTGCCTGAGGTGCGTCGCGGTGAGACAGGGTCGTTTGCCTACCGTGCGCGCGTAGGGCAAGTCCCCGCAGGTACCAACCTGACTATCCCGGTCGCTGCGTCGGCCGTAAGCGACGGCAGTGGCAGCGAGGCACAGGCATCGTTTACCATCGCGACTGTCGAGGTCCGCTCGCCGGCAACCGGCGGTGGCGGTGGCGCCAAGAGCGGCAAGATAAAGTCCACCAAGAGCGGCAGTAGCATCTCCCCGACATCCTCCAAGAACCCCGACATAACTGTCGTTAAGGAAGTGGTGGGCGTCTCTACCTCGACCCCGACAGTCGTTGACTACAAGGTTGTCATCACCAACAGCAAAACCGCCGGCAACCTCTACGACGGCAAACTTTCGGACAAACTCTTTGACCCTGCCGGGGCGCTGATGTACGAGCGCGCTTGGGACATAGGCGCCATGGCCGCAGGTGAGCAGATAACCCTGACCTATTCGGTCGAGTTCCCGACGACAACTGTCTCCGGTATGTACCGCAACACAGCGACTATCGCGGGCAACAGACTAGGCTCCGGTAAGGCCGGCAAGCCGTTTGCTCCAGTCGAGGGCGCAGCCACAGTTACCTTGGGCGAGGGCGCGGTCTTGGGCGCGGCTACCGATTGCAGCCTCGCTGTAACCCAGGGGCTCAGCTATGGCATGCGCAACGCCGAGGTTGTCAAACTCCAGAACTTCCTCAATATGCATCAGGGCTCGGGTCTCCCGCCTACAGGCTTCTTCGGGCCCCTGACGCGTGCGGCAGTAAGCAGCTTCCAGGCTAAGTACGCGACGGACATACTGGCGCCGCTGGGCTTAAGCACTCCGACCGGCTTGGTAGCTACCATGACACGGCTCAAGATTCGCTCAATTGTCTGCGGCGAGCCGGTTGCTACCTACTAAATCTTCAGGCAAGGTTCGTTACAGTACTCGTATGACAAGGTTACTACTTTGCGCAGCAGCAGTGCTCTTGGTGCCCGGCTTGGGATTAGCGCAGGTTACGAGCCGCACCAGCGCGTCGTCTGATACCGGCGGCAACACTGTGGGTCTGGGCGGCACGGTAGAGACAGGCAGCGTATCCTCTTCAGTTACTACCTCTAACGTTTCGGGTCAATCCAGCTCAAGCTACTTCATACGCACAGACGCCGACGGGGAAGTGTACGAGGAGTCACGTACCTCGGACTCCAGCGACATAAGTGTTGAGGTTATAGCAACACCCAATGAGACCATTATTGAGACTCAAGAGGGCACTGCTCCCGTAGTCAAGCGCACGATCATGCCCGCCTC
>CAYHLQ010000010.1:0-14130 GCA_964357485.1 uncultured Candidatus Saccharibacteria bacterium
ACTCGTACTCGCGCTCGGGGTCTATGACGATAACCTCGGTATCGAACATGAGCGTGCGCAGTATCTCTAGCTTGGTCATGTAGGACTTGCCTGAGCCCGACTTGGCGAATATCACCGAGTTGTAGTTCTCAAGCGAGAACCGGTCGAACAGGACGAGCGATGCGTTGTGGCGGTTGACGCCGTAGAGTATGCCCTTGTCGGAGGTAAGGTCGAAGGAGACGAATGGAAATATAGAGGAAAGGGGGCTTGAGTTGAGTTTGGAGAGCACATTGAGCTCGTCGCGGCCTAAAGGTAGCACCGACTTAAAGCCCTGCTCTTGCTGGAACAGGGCCGGCTTTACATACACCAGCCGGCTCTCGAGCATGGACTTGATCTCCGCTTCTACTTTGTCGAGCTCCTCGACCGTTGCGCCGTAGATAGTGATGTAGACGCCGACGTCAAAGAGCTTCTCCTGTGCCTGCTGGAGCTGGTCGCGCAGGCCCTCAAGGTCCTGGTAGGCGGTGTCGAGTATCGGGTCGCGCACCAACCCCTTCTCCTCTCTCGCCATAATCTGGCTCTGCACCTCGGCCACCTTCTTCTGGAACTTCTTGAGTATGTCGGCCGAGTCTATGGGGTGTATAAACACCGACATGTCCATGACACGGTCCAGGTTGATTATGGGTGCAAACCACGAGTCGGAGAGGACCCTAGGATACGACATGACAAAGAAGGTGCGGGCTATCTTGTCGCCCAGGTTTATCTCGCGTGGTGTGATCTTGAGAGCTGAGGGCGCAATAACGTCCTGGAGCTCCAAGACACCCTGTTTGTATATCTGCTCGGGCAGTATGGGCGCCACAGGAGCACTCTGCGGAGACTGCTTTGTCTTGAAAAAGTCGAGTAGTGCCATAGGTCTTTTATATGAGTTTACGAGTGAGGGCTAGTGGGGTATCTGCGTTACCTGCAGCGGCTTCTCCAGCTCGCCCGGGTTAAAGAGTTTGTAGAAGAGCTCGATGACCTCCTCGGTGCCCAGCTGGACCACGCGTACGCCGGTGCGCACCAGGCCTTGCTCGACAACCGAGATGCGCTGCTCGAGCTGGGTGCGATACTGCTCGAACTGTGCGTCGCTTATGGCTGTGGCAGCTGCGCTAGAGCCTGAAAACACCGAGGCAATGCCGCCGCCGCGGCTGGCAAACGCCGGGTCGTATGGCACGACGATAAAGAAGTTTTTGGACATGATGTTGGCGCGCTCGGTAAAGTCCTTAATAAACGCGATGTACTCGCGTATCTGGATGCGCATAAGGTCGTCGAGTTCCTGGGTGTAGCGGGCCTCTAGTAGCGCGATATAGGGGCGGATGTCCAGGTCGCGGCTCTCGACGAAGAACTGCGCCGTAAACTCCAGCGAGTTGAGGAAGTTCTGGAACTGTCCAATGATAGCCTGTTGCTCGTCCTGCGACTTGAGCGCCAGGTTTATCGAGGATGCCATCAGGAGCGCGCGCAGGCTGCCGTCCTTGAGTATCACGATACCGTTACGCACCTCCTTGATAGGTACGAAGTCTTGTGCTGCCTTAGCTTCTGATGCTTGAGTAGCCATGATTATAGTTGTAGGTTGCGGGGTACGCTGCCCTCTTGCGGCTGGTTCTGGTCCTTGATGTTAAGCGACCAGGACAGGTCTTTGAGCCGGCTTTGGCTGAGCCGGGGCACCGTCATAACTGAAGCCTCAGTGCTTGCCTTCTGTACTTGTGGTGCTTGCGAGGCTTCGCGCTGCTTCCAAAGGTACAACTTGTTGCCCAGCAGGTAGCTGAAGGCGTGCTCCGTCGCGACAATAAGCGGCCTGCCGTTTACCTTGTAGAAGGCAAACCCGGCTCCAATGCCCCCTGCCAGGCCGGCAAGCGGCAAGGCAAGTAAGAGCGGCAAGAGCGTAAAGCATAAGAGTGCGAGCCCCCCTGCCCCGGCAAGGTATATGAACTGCTTGAGCGTGAGGGGGCCGAATATCTTGTCCTCAACCTCGATAAACTGGGGTACTTGGTACTGAGCCATCCCCTTTAGTATATATCTACTTTCTTAGTTTATTACTCAACCGGCTCGCGATACGGGTCGGCTTTGTAGTTTTGTGGCTGGGTCGGGTCCACTTTCGACACAGGGCTGGCTGCGGGGGTTGTTGGGGCGGCGGGTATAGGTGCTGCTGCGGACGGAGTAACCTTCTTCTCGCTCAGTATGGCGTCGGCAGCTCCCAAATTGGGCGCCATAGCGGGTTTGGGTGCGGGTGCGGGAGCAGGCGGTGGTGCCGGCACAACAGTAGGAGCTGCAGCAGGTGCAGGCGCAGGAGGCACAACCGGCGCAGATGATGAAGGCATCACTACCTGAGGGGTGGAGGCGGGTGTGGGCACGGGTAGTTGAGCTGCCAAAGGCATTTTAGGCACATCGGGCGCCGCTTTAGGCTCTGCTGATGCCTTCATATCCTCGCGGATTTTTACGAACAACATCTCGTTTATGTCTTTAGTAACTGCTGCCGCTTTCTGTGCATCAAGCTCAAGGGCGCTTGCAAGGTTCTCTTCAAGCTCCTCAACTTTAGTAACTCCCATCATTGCAGCGGCTGTTTCCGCTTCAAGCTCGCCTGCTTGGTCTATATGCAGGCTGTGCTTGGCGGCGATAGTTTGTATTACCTTAGACATCTCTGTGCTATAGACATAATCCTTCAGATGCTGCGGTAGAGCGTCGAACTTTTCCTTAATCTCCTTGCCCAATGGGCTTTCAGTATTTCCGTCCATATAATTTAGGATGAATGAGTAAAGGCACCCTCATCTTTATGGTTTCCTACGCCACCAGGCACTTCTTTAGTTGTTGAAGCAAGGGTTTCCGAGCGTTTTATAGCCTCTTCAATCTTTTTTAGTACCTGGTTGAGATTCTTAGACTCTGTATCTGCGGTTAGCATTTTTATCTTAGAGTCGTTTAAGCTTTCTTGTTTTGCAGCTATTTCGTCTTTAGCCTTCCGCAGTTCTTCCGCAGTTGTTCCGATGTTAGTTACAACTTTATCCAATACCTTCAAGTCATCTTCAAGTTTGGTTCCTCGTGCCCGCTCCTCTTTTCTCCTTTCGTCCGCTTCCCTCTTTGCACCCTCGTTTTCTGTTTTGAGCGACTCGACTTCCTTCTTGATTGATCTGGCGACCGCTTCGGTAATTTCAACTGTCGAAGCTGGTTTTGAGTATTTGCCCAGGGTTTCCATCTTATTGAGTGATACCCCTATCCTTGATAGTTCTTCATGGATCTTACCCAACTCCTCAAGCTCTTTCTGGGATTTAATCAAAGGAGCTTCACTGGCCGTTTCGTGCCACTGCTTCTTTAGTTCCTGCTTGGCCTCCGGCGCAATCTTGACGTTGACTTCTATAGCCTTTCTTTGAGCATCGGTCAGGTGCTGCATAACAGCCTTAAGGTCTTTGGGGCTGATGGCGGCAAGCTTGTCTGGGTTATAACTACGGGCGCTCTTAATGAGAGCGTCGCGGTCCTTATTTGCCTTCTCAAGCTGGGTAAGTCTGTCTTGGGACGTGGGGCTGAGTCCAATGGCGTTTTTCTTCTGATTCTGTAACGATTTAAGCTCCTTTTCTTTATCCGACCAGCCTTGCTCGACCTTAGCCAACTGCTTGATTTCCTCACGTTTCTTTATTTCTGCGACGCGGTTGTTGAGCTCTTTGCGATCCTTCTCGCCTGCTTCAGAGGGCGCGCGGCCGGAGCGCAGCTTGTCGCTATATGAGCCTATTTTATTCTCCAGGTCTCGCGCAGTCTGCTCGGCACCTTTTCCTACATCCAGTGTCCTACCTTTTATCAAGTCGCCACCCAGCACTCCAAGGCCTCTCTTAATGCCTGGCACGTTGCGTGCGTCGTAGGTGCGGTTGTTAAGGAAACGGCCCACGTTCCACAGACCACGCGCGGCCGCATACTTGCTGTTGGCGAGCGTTGGCTGCCTTGCTAAGGTCCCGCCTACTACGCCGCCCAGGCCCACTCTGCCTGCAAATGCGGCAGTGCCCAGTGCGGCACCCGTGAGCCGACCGGTAATATTGGAGGCCGCGTTGCTGCCCTCCTGGACTATCCAGTCGGATGCCTTAAGCGCAATGTAGAACATCGCGACGATAAAGCCCATGCGTATGGCTACGTTGGCTATGGCCCCCGCGACGCTAAACGAGGCGGCCGTATTAGGATCTCCTCCTACTGCGGCGACGGACTGCACGGTCTGGCCGCTGAATATGTTGGATACTAGGTTGCCGCCCTGCCCGCCCAGCATCTGCTGGATAAACTTGACCATTATCAGGTAGATAAAGAGGAATATTGCCGGATAAAATGAGAATTTAATAAGGTAGCTCTGCCACGTATCGTAGTATTTTTTTACCGAGTTTTGCGGAACCGCCTTGGCAATAAGGGCGAGCGGCGCGGCTATGATGATGAACCACAGGACCACAATGCGGAACAGGAATTTGATGCCCACCTGCAGGAATACAAAGAAGAGTATCCAGAACATAACGGCTACTGCCAAGTACACCACCGTGAGTATCGTCAGGCCGCCCATAACACTGTTGTTTGCTGCCTTCTGAGCTTCTGCAAAGCTTTCCTTACTGAAGAGGGTCTGCAGTTTTAGGGCATCCATGACGCTTGCAGAAAGATCCTTAACCCCGCTGCCACCGAACGCGTCTAATTTTGCTGTGCCGGGGAGCGTAGCGGTCTGTGGTATGGCGTTATAAAACTGCACCGACAGGATGTTGCCTGCGTCTATAACCACGCGGGTCAGAAAGAAGCTGAAGTTGATGATGAGTGCAATAAATATCACCCACGCGAGCATGCGTATGGTGCCAGTCGTCTCCGCCTGGAACATTATCATAAAGGCGATGTAGACCAGTATGAGGATAAAGGCCATGTTGGCCAGGTCGCGCACGGTGGTCCAGCCCGAGGAGAGAAAGTCGAGCGCGTACGCCACGCTGTTGAGCGAGAGTGATATGGTGTAGCTGAAGAAGTATGCCGCCACGTATGCGACATTGCTCGCGAGCCCGGGGCCAATGTAGTACACCAGAGATGCTACGCAGATAGCAAAGCCCTCGCTGCTGACAAAGCCGGAAGCGCTGCAGCCGAAGTCCCCACTAGCAGCTGCTGTCGAAACACTCCTACTTCCCGAGTCTGTTTGGGCAGCTTTTGTAGGATCTACACTATCGGGGATAGTACAAGTTACAAGTTGCCCACCGGTATCATTACTCGCTGTTCCTCCTAAACTAATACATGCGGCTCGAGTGGTTTGCTGTACTCGAGCCTCTGCTTTTTGGACAGGAAATATTTGTCCAAGAGGCGAAAAGGTTATGCCAACTAGGGTAAACAAAATAACGGCCTTGCCGGTATAGTTTAGTAGTTTTTGCAGCTTTTTATTGTTGAATTTCACAAGGGTTATTGGCCCAGCATCGCGCGGCACTGGTTCAGGCCGGTCTGGGCCGTGCTATTTGTGGCAGTTAACTGTGTCTGGAGCGCGGCGCGGTTCTGCTGTGCGGTGGTGACGTCTGTCTGGTTTATGAGCGTTGCGGATGCGGCCTGCACGGCGTAGCCGGCTGCTGCAACATCCTCGGGTGTTGCGGCAAACAGCACTTGTGACTGTAAGTTCTGTATCGAGGCTATTGATGCATTGGTGCGGGTAATGTCGCTGTTTAGAGTATCTACCTGCGCCTGCAGCTGCAGTATCTGCGCGTTGGCCGAGCTGGCACCCGAGGCACCCTGTGCCTGCTGGCCTGCGCTGAGCGCTGTCGAGGATGCGACACTCTGCCAGCAGTTAAACAGCGTATTATAGTTCTGCTGCACCTGCTGGATATCTCCAGCGCTCCCCTGCTTGACCGAGCCGTACTGTGCCGCATAGGTGGCGCTTGCCTGCAGGCTCTCCAAAAGCGCTTTTGCCTGCGCGCTTGCGCCTTGATCTATTGCCGGGGCAAGCGGGTTGGTAACGCCGGCGCTCCCGGCAAGCCCTCCGTACAGCGACTTGATCATTACTTGGTTGGTAAGAGCTCGTATGATGTCGTTTATATTCTGTGCTAGGTTAAGCCCCTCTATAGGCGACTTTATAGAGCTCTGCTTGAGGGACTCCTCTATATATGAGCCTGGGGTTGTTACGGTGCAGTTACCCTTACCTACACTCTGGTTCTTACTGGCGTCGCATTTATGGACTGAGATAAATCCGCCCGGAGATACGTTGCGTCCGGCATTGTTCTGCGCATTGGCTATCGAGCTGTTGAGCCCGATCTGTGCGTATGCATACGCGCCATAGGGGTTGTTGGTAGGTATAGTGGTCAGCTGCAGTAGCCCACCCCAGCCGCCCGAGCCCCAGTTGCCCTTGAGAAATCCGTTTATGTTGTTTGTCACCTTGCTCAGCGAGCATGATGCTCCTGAGCCGCTGTTGCGGTTGGCGTAGCTCTGCGCTATTGCAATTTTAATCTGCGGAGCGAACGGGCTGCACAGGAACGAGAGCGCCGAGCTTTTTATAAACTCCCCCGCTGCCTGGTCGGCCACGTTGGCAAAGTATTGGTTAAAGTTGGTTACAAAGGACGGCTGGCCGTTAAAGCCAGAGTTTATCCAGCTGACCACGCTGCGCGTTATCTGGTCTACGGCAGCCTGCACAATAGTCTTTACTAGGCACTCTTCTACGCTTTTAAACTTGACATTGTTCTGCTTGGCGCTCGCATTGAAGTCAAATACCACAACATACGGTCCAGCACCCAGGGATTGCGCCCGGTCTGTGGTATTTGCCTGCAGCAGGCCCGATGCCTCGTTTAGTGCGTATTGCGCCAAGCAACCGGCAGCCGCAGCTCCGATAATAAGCCCGGAGGCTCCTAGGCCTGCTGCTTGTGGTGTAGTCGAGATAAACGGCGTACCGCTTATGCCGCCATGGTTGTCAATGCTGGCTATGTCACTTGGGGTAAATATTCGCTCCGATACATTGCTACCCAGCCATGCGCCGGTGGTTATCCCTGTAGTCGTCGAGATGCGCCCGGTGCTACCGCTCCCTGTGTCTATGCCACTCCCGGTATTAATACCGCTTCCTGTTGTATCTATACCACTCCCGGTGACATCTATGCCGTCCAAGCCTCCTTCCTGATTATTGACAGTACCTGGTATGTTGCCGCCGCTTCCGGTGGGGCTGCTTGCGGGCCCGCGGTTACTCGAGGTGGCAAAGCTGCCTGGGGTGTCGGTGTCGGCTGCGGGAGAGCGCTGCAAGAACCAGAACCACAAGAGCGCCAACAGGGCCAAGAAGAGCAGCGCGCCGATGATTATAAATAGAATCTTGCGGGACATGGATAGTAATAGGCGGCTAGGTTGCGGACAGGAAGATTTCCCACGCGCTTCCCGGCTCGTCCTTAGTAAAAAGTATACCGCTATTCTTGAGCGCCTGGGCTATGTTTGTGAGTATACGGCCCGTTTCGCTCATCAGTAGCTGGTATTGCTGCAGCGCGGCGAGACCCCGTAGAGGGTCTGCAACCACCTCAGCCATGCCGGAGTAGGTGTCGGCGACCATATAGAGGTTCTGTACCGCCTGCAGGTGCAGGGGCGAGAGCGTTGCAGGGACAACTATGATGGAAAGCTCGTCTGCTATGGCGCGGTATTCCCTGCCTATGGGGTTCAGGACAGTGAGTTGTGTCTCGTCTTGCACATCAGTAGCTTTGATCATCGCCAAAAGTGTATCGTTGGTGTTTGCCTTGGGGTGATTTGCAAAGATGCCCATAACAGCGTTGCCATACGAGTGCAAAGTAACATCCGACGCCTCTACTAGGGTTAGCTCGACAGGTTTAGGAGTTTTCTGCGAGGCGTTAATCTGCGCTGTTGCCTCGGCGATAATACCCTCTTGGGTTGGAATGTCGCTCCCAAGCCCCTGTACTCCGGCGTTGGTGAGCTTAACCAAGAGTCCGCGGCCTATAGAGTCGGTCAGGTTGCTGCTCTGTGCCTGGGTTAGCAGACTCTGCACGGCGTCCCCACTTGGGGCGTCTGGGAGCGATATTCCGCTTTGGGCTTGTATGTCGGCCAGAGCATCCTCCCAAGCCTCTTGGTTCGCCTCTATGGTGGCGCTTGCGAGTGTCGCTGGGGCGTTTTTTGCGGCGATATAGTATTGGGCTGCGGCCACAGTGCCGCCGGCAACCAATAGAGAGACGACTATGACTATAAATTGTGCCGAGGGGAGGTAGCTGCGGGAGCTCATACACTCAGTATATAATGAAAAGGTGCGCAAGCTCCCAAACATTGCCCTAGCCTTAAGCCTTGCAGCTGTTTTGGCCGTGCCTATGTGGGTGCAAGCCCAGGCAACCCAGCCTGTTCTCCCTTTTGGCGGACGTATTGTTTCCTCAGTCCCTTGTATTTCAGCTGGAGGACCGTCTCTTTGGGTTACTATAGTCCCGTTCGGCATCCCCGGCACCATACCTTTTAGTTTTATTTGGAATACCCTTACACTCAGCAGCACTATTCCGCCGCTTCCTTCCATCCCTCCTACTCACCTGGGCCAGCAAATATTAGGGACCTACGTTCCTTTGGCGCCCGTGCCATGCTTTATAGGGAAGATACCTGTTTTTGGCCTGCATATGTTCACGGAAAATAACAGTCTCCCGAGCGGAGGCTTCTAGAGTCTAGACAGCGCGAGCCAAGCCTCAAGAGACACATCCTCAGCCCGCGCCTTGGGTGATACCCCAACATTCTCAAGTTTGTTGGTATGTTGTTCTCCTAATATTTTTTTTATATTGCTCGCGAGCAGCTTGCGCTTCTGGCCGAAGCCCGCTTTCAGTAGCTCAAAGAATCTTTCTTCGTGCGCGGCATTTTTAAAGTTGCCGCGGGATATACCAGACACGAGCAATACGCTCGAGTCTACCTTGGGTGGCGGGACAAATGCGCCTGCTGGCACGCTCTTTATATACTTCGGGACCCCGTACGCCTTTATCGAAAGTGAGAGGATACTTTCTTTCTTTGACCGGGCAATGCGCTCGGCAACCTCTTTTTGTATTAAGAAGACAAGCGTTTGCGGCTGGTGCTTGCCGCTTAAGAATTTTTTAAACAACGCGCCGGTAATATAGTACGGTATATTCCCCACTACTTTATATGCAGTCGTATTCTTTATGCTGTTTGATATATCAAACAGCAGCGCGTCGCCCTCAATAACTTCAAACATCTCGCCTGCAAACTTCTCTCTCAGGACTTCAATGAGCCGCGAGTCTTTCTCAAGCGCGACAACCTTAGCGCCCCGCTCAAGCAGTACTGCAGTCAGTGCGCCCTCGCCGGGCCCGATCTCAAGGACCGTCTCCCCTTTCTTTATATCGGCAGTATCGGCAACCACCTCCAGGTAATGGCGGTTGTGTAAAAAATGCTGCCCCAAGGACTTTTTTGTTATGAATTTCTTCTTAATCATTAGTCTAAGTATATGGTCTTACCTAAGCGCTCAGGCGTCTCGGCAGAGATGAGTTCGCCCGGCAGCTCCTCTAGGAAGCTCGAGGCTGTTCGCATGTCTAGGTTGCCAAACACGGTGCGCATCATGGCAAACGACAAGTACAGCTTCTTCTGTGCGCGCGTAAGCGCCACGTACATAAGCCGGCGCTCCTCCTCGGTACTGCTCTCTGTACTATCCTCGCGCGCGTACGGAAACAGGCCTTCCTCGAGTCCCACAATAAACACGTACGCAAACTCTAGACCCTTGGCGGCGTGCACGGTCATAAGGCGCACGCGATTCTGCTCCTCTTTTATCTCGTCTTGGTCGCTCGCCAGCGCCGCGCTCTCCAAAAACATCTCCAACCCCTCAGGTGTAGGCAGCTTGTCGTAGCGCGATGCTAGTGATACGAGCTCGGCTAGGTTCTCGAGCCGCTCTCCACCCTCAACTTTGTCTTCCTTAAACATCTTCTCCATCCCGCTCTCAACTATTACTATACGCAATAGTTCTGACGGCGGTGCAGTTTGCGCGCCGTTGCGGATCTTTTGCAGTAGTGTGCGCATGCTCGCGACCTTCTCGCGCATCTTGGCCGGTAGTGCAGCCTCCTGTCCGGATAAAATTTTTAGCTTGCTTACCTTCCCTATCCCCGGCAGGGTGTCGAGCACACGGCCCAGGTCGGCAGGCGTCTCGTTGATGGCAGCGCGTATAAACGAGAGCGCATCCTTAACCTCCTTGCGCTCGAAGAACCTCGTGCCCAGCACTTGGTATGGCACATCGGCATCAAGGAGTTTTTCCTCTATCGCACGCGACTGGAAGTTGGCGCGGTACAGTATCGCGATGTGCTGCGGCCGCACACCCTCTTCCCGCAACTCGCCAATCTTGCGCGCTACGAATAATGCTTCGTCTCCGCCGTCGCCTGCTATATATAAGGAGATGGGCTCCCCTGCTCCTTGCCCTGTAAACAAGTTTTTAAACGGGCGGTTCTTATTATTTGAGATCAGCTCGTTGGCCGCATCGAGTATGGTCTTGGTCGAGCGGTAATTCTCCTCTAGGAGTACAATCTTGGCATTTGGATGCTTCTTCTCAAAGTGGAGGATGTTCTCAATCTTTGCACCACGCCAGCCATAAATAGTCTGGTCTGGGTCGCCCACGACGCATATGTTCTTCTCTTTACCGACCAAGAGCTCGGCCAAGCGCTCCTGTATGACATTGGTGTCCTGGTACTCATCTATATGTATATAGCGCCAGCGCTTAAGGTAGCTCTCGCGAACCTCCGGATATTTAGCCAGAAGCTCGACCGCCTTAAGCAAGAGGTCGTCAAAGTCCACCGCGCCGTCCTCGCGGAGCGCCTTCTCGTACAGGGCCCAGGCCGCAGCCACAGTCCTCTGCCTGAAGCTTGAGGCCTCCTCGGTGTACTCGCCCAGGGTGATACCGTCGCCCTTGGCGCGCGATATGGCTCCAAGCACTGCCCGGGGCTCAAACTCCACCTCCCCTATGGACTTAAGCGCGTTTTTTACCTCACGCAGGCAATCAGCCCTGTCGTAGATGGCCGGGGTGCGTTTGTACCCCAAAAGCTTTGAGTACTCCTTGATGATAGAGAGCCCGAGCGAGTGAAAAGTGGAAACAAACGGAGGCTGCCCGCCCGCCTGGCCGTGTTTGGCGAGCAGGGCGACCACCCTTTCGCGCATTTCTCCGGCTGCCTTGTTGGTAAAGGTGATAGCCAGGACCTCCCGGGGCGCTGCTCCCTGCCGGACAATCTCCAAAATACGGTGGGCGATGACCCGGGTCTTGCCTGCCCCGGCTCCTGCGAGTACGAGGAGCGGTCCGGATATTGCCATAACCGCCTCCTGTTGTGCAGTGTTTAATCCTTCGTGCGGGTTCATGTATCTAAAGTACCCCGAAAACCCTTTATCTACCAGCTTTTTTGGCCTTTTTTGACCCAATTTATATCCACTGTTCATTTTGGGCAGTTGACGCTCCAATTCATGCTAGCTACAGTTATATATGTACAGGGACGGGAGCTAAAAGTGGCTCAGTAGAGCCATTTTTTAGCGGAATTACGCAGAAATCAGCATCAAAACCATCGAGGTTTTGAGATCACACCAAGAAACCACCCATTGGAATCTAGAAAACTCATTCCTTCTCCCCGGGACCGGCAGTCTCTCGTGGAAAAGCTCAAAAAAGTGTTCGTGTACCTTGCTTTAATAAGCGGGTCGTCTTTGGGCTTATTTGCCCCTGCGGTAGCATCGGCAGCCTTTTCCATTTCTGCCCTCTTGGAAAGGATCGTACCTCAGGCAAGTGCTTCAGCATCGGTTGAGCAGAATTCCCAGACTATGCAGATATTGTCCGCAGCGACCAATAGCAACCCTAACCCTTCGGTGGGCGGCGGCGATATCAGCGTTGTAGACAATTCTGCCCTGGTCCCGCAGAGCGGTCCGTCCGGCACCTCGGCCGACATAGAGGCCCGGCCCGTGTCCTCGAGCGTAAGCGTCTATGTTGTGCGCGCGGGCGACAACCTCTCGACCATTGCCGAGATGCACGGCGTATCGGTTAATACCATCAAGTGGGCTAATGACCTCCCGAGCGGCACAATCCATGAGGGCCAAGAGCTGGTTATACTCCCTGTAAGCGGCGTGCGGCATAGGGTCGCTTCGGGTGATACGGTCGCCTCACTTGCCAAGAAGTACAGCGCCGAGGCGGATGAGATACTAGCTCACAATGATATTTCGGGCGACTTAGCGGTCGGCCAGGAGATCCTCATCCCCAACGGCACTATCGCCGTGGCACCTAGCGTCAAAATCGCCGCTAAGGCTCGGGTGTCGTCGGGTTCCGGCGCGGGTGCGACTGTAGCTGCGGGCGGCCCGGCAGCATCGGCTGGCTACTACGGCTGGCCGGTTGCGGGAGGCATCATCACTCAAGGGATCCATGGTTATAACGGTATAGATATTGGTGCACCCAACGGTACTCCTATTTATGCGGCAGCGGCGGGTACAGTCGTCGTAGCTATAGGCAACGGCGGCTACAACGGCGGCTACGGCAACTATGTGGTGGTCCAGCACGGCAACGGCACCCAGACTCTGTACGCACATATGACCAGTGTCCAGACTTCCAGCGGCGCTATTGTCGGCAAAGGCGCCCAGATAGGTACTGTCGGCAATACCGGCAAGTCTACCGGCAACCACTTGCACTTCGAGGTCCGCGGCGCCGCGAACCCCTTCGCAAGGTAAAACAAAAACTCCGGCATTACGCCGGAGTTTTTTATTTCGGGAATATCTCAGTCAGCTCGTCTGAGTTGTAGAATAGCGCTCCAAGCTCGCCGTACGAGTACGAGTGTCCGCCGGTCTCAATAATGGCGCCCGCGGCGCGCGGGTTGGCGTTCGGGTTTGATGCTTGAAAGCCGACGTTAAACAGCGTTGCAACGGCGCCCGGGTTTTTCGATATATCAAACCCTGCGCGCTTCCATTGCTCCTGTATCTCTTTTATATACAGCGCGGTGTACAGTAGCGAGTAGTAGTGGTCCTTAGCATCGGTTAGGCGGTTAAACAGCTCCGAGTTCTGAGTAATACCTTCATCGTATGCAACAAGCTCGCTCATTCCCTCGCCCGGATAAAACATTGATCCAGGTTCATTGGCGTACTGCTCTATTTTTTGAGCGGTCCCTTCTTTGATGCCGGACACACCTAAAGAAAACTGCGACAGCGAGCCCAAAATTTTCAGCGGCTCGAAGTAGCGCTTGAATACCTCGCGGTTGGATACAAAGAATCGTGTCTGTTCCGGCACCACAACAGTCGCGATCATGCGCGCACTCACGCCAGTCTCTTGTGATACGCGCGCAAGTACCGCTGCATCTTTTTGCAGACCGCCCTTAACTACCTCCCACTCCGGCGTCTGGTTCCAGTCGCATACTTTGTACTGCGCGTCCACGCACGGCGCCTTTGGCGCCGATGATTCTGTTCCAAAAAACGCATTGCGCTCCGCAATGGACCCACGCACATTAAAGAGCCCAAACTGCATCGCCAAAAATACGCCGACAAACACAGCGCCGATTACGGCGAGTATAAGCACTGCTGTAATCGCAGCCCGTTGTATGTATACCTTCATGTGCCTGCATATCCTACCAAAAAATGCCGATCCTGCCTGCCTGGACGTGCCAGTTGACGTATTTTTATAGAGGTGTTACATTGCTTCGGCTGCCCATTTCTGCGCAGTAATCAAAAAGGAAGTTCTTCAATGCAGAAGGTTCTCGTTGCTCCGCATATGTCCGTTGTTTCGGCTGCTGCTATGATCATCGGCGCTGGCACCAAGACGCAAGGCGCTGTCACCAAGCTCGAAGGCGCTCTCTCTGGCGTTCCGTTCATGGACCTGAAAAAACCCGAGCACTTCGATCAGTTGTCCAACGGTCTCAAGGTCGAGCTCGACAAGATTCCCGACCAGGGCGGCTTTCCGGGTCAGGCGCGCAAGCTCGTCGCCGAGACGATCAGCACCCTGCATACGATGAAGCGCACGCTCGAGACCGCCGGTGTCGGCACTGCCGCGAACCATGCGGCCAACGGCAGTGGTACGGCTCGCGCAGGCAGCACCACGAGCAGATAATTTCTGCTCAGCTCAAAAGCCATCAGCGGCCGGGTTCATACCCGGCCGCTTTTCTATATAATGTGAAACAGCCAAAAAGTGTTGATAAAAAAATAATTTTGTAACACAACATTGTTATTGAGATACCATACAAAACAGGA
>CAYHLQ010000011.1:0-4147 GCA_964357485.1 uncultured Candidatus Saccharibacteria bacterium
CGTGCGTATTGCCGCTGCTGCCCGTCGTCGTCGGCACTGCTGCGGCCGGCAAAACTAAGGCGACTCCCTACATAGTTGTTGGCTCGCTGGCCATATCGGTTATTGCGTTTACCTATCTGCTAAAGGTGTCGTCATCTCTCGTGGCAATACCACCAGAAGCATGGATGTATCTCTCGGGCGGCATTGTGGCACTGTTTGGCCTGACACTCGTTTGGCCGGGCTTGTGGGAGCGCCTGCCGGGCATGAGCGCCCTCTCAGCGTCATCTAACCGCCTCATGGGAGCGGGATATCAGCGCAAAAGTGTTGGAGGTGACATCTTGATAGGAGCATCATTAGGGCCTGTCTTTTCCACATGCTCTCCAACCTACTTTGTCATTCTTGCGTCGGTGTTGCCGGCCAGCTTTGCGTTAGGTACTGCCTACATCCTGGCGTACGTGTTCGGGCTCTCGCTTGTTCTTTTACTGCTTGCCCTTTTGGGTCAGCGGTTTGCCGACCGGTTAGCATTCGCATCCGACCCGCATGGGTGGTTCAAGCGCGGCATAGGCATCCTGTTTATCGTGCTTGGCCTCTTCATTGTCTCGGGGTGGGAAAAACGGCTTGAGGTAGCGATACTCGAAAACGGGTTTTTTGACATAACCCGGATCGAGCAGTATCTGCTTAAGAAGAACTCCGATACGGCAGCAGTGTCCGGTACTCCATATGCCGAAATTACAAACCCTTCGGGCTTTCTTAACACTGAGCCACTGGCTATAGGCGACCTGGTTGGTAAAAAAGTGATACTCGTTGACTTTATGACCTATAGTTGCATCAACTGCCAACGCACCTTCCCGCACTTGGTCGCATGGTACGACCGTTATAAAGATGAGGGGCTTGAAATTGTTGCCATACATACGCCGGAGTTTGCCTTTGAGCGCGATATAAATAATGTTCGCAGTGCGCTTGAGCGTTTCGGTATTACGTATCCGGTGGTGCTCGACAATGAGTACGCTACCTGGCGCGCATGGGGCAACCAGTATTGGCCGCGTAAGTACCTTATTGATATCAACGGCACCGTGGTCTACGACCACATTGGCGAGGGCGAGTACGAGGAGACGGAAATGAAGATACGCGAGCTGCTCGCACAGCGCGCTGATGTGCTCGGCCTTACTGTGGGTGACACAGGTGCCTTGGCGTCAGAGGCTATTGAGCAAACAAACAGCGAGGCGCGCAGCCCTGAAACGTACTTCGGCTCGCTGCGCAACGAGTATTTAGGCAACGGTGCACGGGGTCGTGGTGGTGAGCAAACCTTTGTAACTCCGAATGATCTCCTGCCAAATACGTTGTATCTTGGCGGCGTATGGAATATGGCTGAAGAGTACGCTGAAGCAGTTTCGAGAGCATCAGTATCATACCGATACTACGCCAAACAGGTGCATATCGTTGCTGAAGCTGCCGTGCCTGCAGACATAGAGGTGTGGCAAGACGGCGTAATGATAAAGACTATACAAGTACAGGCAAGCACACTCTATACCTTAGTAGATGATCAAGTGGCAGGGGAACATACGTTAGAGTTAAGAATACAGGGCCCGGGGGTCAGATTATTTGCGTTTACTTTTGGATAACGTATGTATAAGAAAGTTTTGTACGCTGCGGGAGGAGTAGTCTTAATAGGCGTATTATGGTTTGCGTACTATGCAATCTCCCCGCTCTTTATTGTGGTGCGGGTGGATGAGGAAGCTCCTGTGGCTAGCGGCGTGGCGCCAGAGGTGATGGTGCCGGAAGCAGCGGCGTCGCAAAGCCAACCTCCTGCCGCGGAGGTGGTAGGCACTGTGGGCCATCCGGCGTCCGGCACCGCGCGCATTGTCAAAGCGGATGGCGCAGCCTATCTTAGGTACGAAAACCTCAAAACTATTAACGGGCCGGATCTGTATGTATATCTTGCCAAAGACAAGGACGCGCACGAGTTTGTAAGTTTGGGCAAGCTGCGCGCAACCGAGGGGAATGTAAACTACGAGATCCCCACCGGCATAGACATAAGCGAATATAGATACGCGCTTATATGGTGCAAGCAGTTTGGCGTCTTGTTTAACTCCGCCGACCTATCGAGCTAACCTACACTCCTTAGTAGGGGCGTTTTGTGGGCTGGAGCCCTTGCTGTGCCACCCTTTAAAATTCAGTTGCAGGATAAGCAAAACTGCTATACTTATCGTATGACACGCCGCAATTGGGGGGTATTGGTGCTTATCGGTTTTATATTAGTTGCGGTCGGTACAATTGTATTTGTGCATGATACAGCGGCGCCCACTGCCATGGGCGGCGATGGTCCGTATCAGTGGCGTTTTGTTGACTGGAGCAGCGACGAAAAGCCGCAGACGCAGGTAACGCTCGTGACCAACGGCGGAGCGCATGTTATTGGTATCTACAATGGCTCTTGTGCCGTTATGGAGGACGATTATGTGGAATACGAGGTATCAAAAGTGGTCTGCTGGTTTGCGGGCGGCGGACACGAGATAGGTGTGTTTGAGGAGCCGGGGCAGGTGGTGGTGCGCGTCGGCGAGGTAGACGAGGGTGCCTCGGGTATCCCGGGCTTCCGCGGCAACTTTACGCTGGTTAAGAGGATTATATGAAGAACTTCTCGCCGTGGCTCTATCAGCTTGACCAAGCTCGGGAGTCCAAGAGGCTCCATAGCGAACTGGAAATTGATGTGGCAATAGTGGGCGCGGGCATAGCCGGCGTAGCTACGGCGTTTTTTGTGCTCAAGCATACCGACAAGCGCGTAGCAATACTCGAGCGGTTTAAAATGGCGCATGGCGCAACGGGACACAACGCCGGGCAGGTGGTGAGCTATTTTGAGCGCGGCTTTGCCAGCTTGGTGAGGGAGTTCGGGCTCTCTGCAGCTGCTGCGGGGCAGAAGGCTGTCGAGGATGCCTGGATACTTCTGGACGAAATGTATACCGAGGCTGGGCTGGATATCCCGCTGGCGCGGTTTGAGGGGCACGCAGGGCTGTGCAGCCAAGAGCAGGTACTCTCACATCTTGAGAATAATCGCCAGCGCCTCGAGGCCGGCTTGGCTCCCGAGCGCCTGCGTGTGGCTGACACGGCGCCTTTTATAGCAGAGATACCCGAGCTGTATGCCGAGCTCTTTAGCGTGGTGTCGCGCGAGGAGGTGTTGGGAGCACTTGAGACCGAGTCCGGCGACTATGTGGCGGTGCTTTCATCCCAGAAGGGGTGCGTAAACAGTGCGCTGTTGTGCCAGGAAGTTGTCGGCTATCTCCTGCGGGCATACCCTGAGCGGTTTGCGCTATACGAGCATGCGTCGGTGCACAAGATTATCTTGCGCGGGGATGACGCACTCTTAGATGCGGACAAGCATACTGTCAAAGCTGCACGCGTCGTTTTGTGCACCAACGGGTTTGAGGATTTTACTATCATCAACGAGCATGGGCTCGATTTGGACTGACACTTTCATGCTCAGGTGCGCGGCAATGTGGGATATATGTCCGGCTATATAGAGAAAATGAACAAACCTCCCATTGCCATGAGTTACTACGCGACAGAAAGCTCAAAGGCACTCGACCCGTACTTCTACCTGACCCGCCGCCTCTACGAGTATGAGAAGGGTGTGCAGCACAACCTTATATCGGTAGGCGGCCCCGAGGTCAAGTTGGCAGAGGATACGCCGTACACTCGCGAGTCCGACCTGCCTGACGAGCGTGTAGAGGAGATAGATGAGTTTTTACATACCACGTACAACCTCGACCCAAACAAAAAGATTGAATATGTGTTTACCTGGCATGGGCTTATGGGCTATACAAAAAACGGCGTACGCATGGTCGGCCCCGAGCCGCAAAACCCTATCTTGTTGTACAACCTCGGCTGCAACGGCGTAGGGATCCTTCCATCGGTTATGGGGGGCCGCGTACTGGCGCGGCACATAGCAGGCGAAGCTGTCGCCCCTGGCATATTTGATGTGCCGCAAACTGACAAGTAATGGCAAAGACAAAACACAGCTTGTCGCGCCGTGCCTACCGAGCTACACGCTCCTTGGTGCGCAGCTGGCGTAGGAAGGACGCCGTAGCGCCCCGCGCCCCCCCCGCGGCGCCCAAGGGACACGCGCGAAAGACGGGGTTTTTTTAAGGGGGAAACAGCCCACCGAACACGGCGGCAA
>CAYHLQ010000011.1:4157-13289 GCA_964357485.1 uncultured Candidatus Saccharibacteria bacterium
ACACCTCTTGGCGCGCGTTGCCTACCGAGCTACCCGCTGCTTGGTGCGCTGGTGGGGTTGGATGGCCGCGGTAGGGCCGGGCGAACGCGCCGGGCGCACCAGGGCATCAGGCATCAAGGTTGCGTTTATTTACGGGGAAAAGCGCACTGCTACCGGGGCGGATCATATAAATAGGCTCATGGCCCAGGCGCTTGCCGCCAAGGGAGCCCGTGTGCGCGCATTCTATCCGCGCATTCAATTGCGCGGCATGCCCCAGCATCTGCGCGGGCTCATAAACATACTCTTCTTCCATTCGCTACTCGAGCACAAGGACGAGATATTGAAGAATGACATCATCCAGGGTACAACCTACACGCCCCTGCCGTTTCTTACTTTTGATACACCTATAGTGAGCCATTTCGGCTCCACGACGCGCGGGTTTCTCGCTGCTACGCCCGCTACCAGCAAGTTGCCGGCAGGCGAGCGCGTATGGTATCGCGGTTTTTACAAGCGTGGGATTATACCGGAGCTGGACTTTAAGACCTTCCGTCCGCTCGAGGACTCCGCCGATATAGAGGAATTGGTCGCCTTGGAGGCCGATGCATGTGTTGCTACGTCAGAAGGTGTCAGGCAGGAGCTGATAGCGGCGGGTGTCGAACCAGGCAAGATTCATGTGATACATAACGCTATAGAGGATTATTGGTTCGACACCACGCCACCCCAGGCACCCACACGCCCGCACCTGGTGTTTCTCGGGCGGCTAGGGGCCGACGTCTTTACGCTCAAACTCAAAGGGCTCGCGCGACTCATTAATCTGTATAACGCATTCCCCGAAATCCCCAAGACGACAGTCTGTATGACAGTCAATAAGTCGCTCAAGGAGTGGATGAGGGTCGCGTTTCCAAACCATCACGTATTCGTCAATCTCCGCAAAGACCTCATACCCGGAGTACTACAACAGCGCTTTGGGAGCCTACTGCTGCTCACGTCTCGCTACGAGGGGTTTTCTCTCTCGCTTGTCGAGGGTATGTCGCAAGGACTAGTGCCCGTTGCGTTTCCTGTGGGTGTGGTACCAGAACTCATACAGGATGGCGTCAATGGCTTTATTGTGTCCACAACCAAAGAGGCTGAGGCACGGGTGCGTGAGCTGCTCGCCGATGAACCCAGGCGCCTGGCTATGGCGCATGCCGCGAGAGAGAGTGTGGCACAGTTTAGGAGCGAGCGTATCGCTGAGCAGCTGCTTGCCCTGTACCGCACGCTCAAGACAGAACGCCGTGCGCAAAAAAATACCGAACTTCCTACTAGCTAGCCTTGAGATTTGACGTATAAGTAAATATCCTCGAGTGCTTTGACCGCGTCGCCTGCGGCAATATTATTTTGGTGATACAACCCGTCAGTGCAATCTCCTGCGGCCCAGACTCCAAAAAATGACTCATCTGCGGCGTTGCGGGACCCCTGCGCCTCAGTCACCGTACTAAGAAGTACGCCTTCCTCAGCGCTTTCCCCGCGCCTTGCATCTGAATCATTTTTTGGAGTCTGGCGATATGGGTAGGCACGCTGGGTGCGAGGGTCTACCTTGATGTGATTGAACTGGTCCATCTCGACTAAGCCAGCTACAAGGCCGGTTGCAGGCAGGGCGCCAATTTCGACAAAAATGCCGCCCACCGGGAGTTCAGTGTTTTCTTGGGTCTTGTTATTTTTTATGGTCAGGCTTTTTACGAACATCTCGCCGCTTACCTCTACCGGCTCGGTGTTGGTGAGGATAGTCATGTTGGGGTGCGTTTTGACCGCCTCTACCGTCTTGGCATCTGCCTTAGTAAAGGTTTCGCTGCGGTTGAGGAGGGTAACCGACTTTGCGTACGCCAAGAGCTGGGCAGCGGTCTCGAACCCGGCGTTGCCCGCGCCTATAACAACTGTGTCTTGGCCGGCAAACAGCGGGCCGTCACAGCTGGCGCAATATACGATACCCTTGCCCTCGTATTGCGCTGCGCCCGGCACCTCCAACTTGCGCCGCGCGCCACCGGTTGTAATGAGTACCGTCTTGGCCTCATACGAGCCCTTGTCGGTTGTTATTTTGAAAACCTGCTTGCCGGCAGGCAGGTCCTGCGACGTCTTCTCGACCTTGGCGGCGCGCTCGCCGGCCTTAATATCAACAATGTCTGATGCATACTCGCGCAAGTGCACCTCCAGAGCCTTTGCCAGCTGCGGGCCGGGTATATGCGGCGTGCCTATCCAATTTTGGATATCCAGCGAGTCGGTAGACTGCCCGCCGAAGGTCTCGGCAATAAATACGGTTTTAAGCCGCTTGCGCGCGGCGTATACTCCCGCGGCCACGCCCGCTGGGCCGCCGCCAATAATCGCAAGGTCGTACATATTAAGACAGTATATAGTCACTAGTCGTTAGCGACTAGTGGGTTGGTTATATGGCTAGATCCTACTTTATCTTCGGTCTCCGGAGGAAAGATGGTACCGCACCCCATTCATCCTCATCCTCATCCACTTTTATCTTGATAGGCTCGGGCGCGGAGGGAGGAGTTACTTTCGGCTCCTCTTGCCGCGCTTCGCGGGGAGTAGGTGGGGTCGGGGTATTAAATATCTTGCCTATAGAGCCGAGTGGCGGGACACTGACCTCCTTGTCCGTAGCGTCAGTCTCGCGGCCAAAGGCGGTAAAGAGCGGCGTGCCGCGCGGAGCCGCCATGCCCGGAGCGGGGAAGCCGGTCGCAATGACCGTGACGCGGACCTCGCCCTTTTTGAGCTTGTCGTCGCGTACCGCGCCGAATATGATCTTGGCGTTCGGGTCTAAAGACTCGGTGATTATCTTGGCGGCCTCGTGCACCTCGAGCATACCCAGGTCGTCGCCGCCGGCTATAGCAAACAGTACGCCCTTGGCGCCGTTAATAGACAGCTCCAGGAGGGGAGAGGAGACGGCTGCCTTGGCGGCTACCGCGGAGCGGTTTTCGCCCGAGGCGATTCCGATGCCCATGAGCGCCGAGCCGGAGTTTTCCATAACTGCGCGCACATCGGCGAAGTCTACGTTGATGATGCCCGGGTTGGTGATGAGGTCGGAGATACCCTCGACAGCCTGCTTGAGCACGTCGTCGCACATGGCAAATGCCTGCTTAAGAGTAGTGTCCTTGGCGACGGTCGCGAGTATGCGGTCGTTGGGGATTATGATGAGCGCGTCTACCTCCTTGCGCAGGTCGTCGAGACCGCCCTCGGCCAAGCGCATGCGGGCCTGGCCTTCGAATGCGAACGGCTTGGTTACCACTGCGACGGTAAGCGCCCCCATCTCTTTAGCGGTGCGCGCAACAACGGGCGCGGCACCAGTGCCGGTGCCGCCGCCCATACCGCCCGCGATAAACACCATGTCGGAGCCTTTTATAGCCTGCTGTATCTCCTCCTTGGTCTCCTCTGAGGCGCGCTTGCCGAGCTCCGGGTTCATCCCGGCGCCGAGGCCGCGCGTGAGGTTCTTGCCGATGTGGATCTTCTTCTTGGCGAGGGAGTGGTGGAGGTCCTGGGCGTCTGTGTTTATCGTGATGAAGTCAACACCGCGCACCTTCTCCTCGACCATGTGGTTGACTGCGTTCTTGCCCGAGCCGCCGACCCCGATGACGCGGATGCGTGCGAATGCCTCGATGTCAGGATGTACTTGTGCCATAGGGATTTTTGAGTGTAATAAGGCGCCTGTTGTAGCCATACAACTCTACTTAAAGTCCCCACCCTTGGCAACTTTGACAAATAACCCTTTTGTATCAAAAGAAAAGCGCCGCAGTCTTATGGGTTGCGGCGCTTTATGTTTAGAGATTTACGGCAGGAACTTTTTAAACCAGCGCCAGATGTGCTTGAGGGTGTCTGCGATTGTGCTGCTCTCATGCACCTCCAGCTCGTCGCCCTCGCTAAAACCCCACACGGTCAGGCCGTACGCCACAGCCCAGCTAGAGTCGCGCAGCTGCATCTTGGCGCCTGTACCCTCTGCCAGGCTCGCGGTGCGCGACGGCAGACGCAGTACCGCCTTGGCGAGGTCGGCCACGGTGTGCACGGCACTGCCTCCGCCGGTGAGTATGATGCCCGCGGGCAACAACTCGTCTTTGCCTATCTTTTTTAAATGAGCCTCGACGAGCTTAAACATGTCGCTGACGCGTCGCGCAATAAGGTCGTCTACTTTTTTCTTGGGGTAGGTGGAGTTGAGTACCGCGCCGGACTTGAGGCTCTCGGCTTCCTCGGGGCTGATGCGCAGACCGAGCGCCAGGTCGTTGGTGATATCCGATGCCCCAACAGGGAATACTTTTATAGAGGTGGGCGTATTGTCCTCAAACACGATTATTGAAAGAGTCTCGGCGCCGATGTTAGCCAAGACACAGCCCACGCGCTTCTGCATCTTGCTAAGCGCTATAAACGAGGCGGCAAGAGGCGCTGCCACCACATCCTCGACCTCGAGCCCGGCCTCCTCTACCGCCGCGACAAGGTCGTGCACATGGCGCTCGAGGCAGGTTATGAAAAGGGTCTCGACCGAGAGGCGCACGCCCTTCATGCCGGCTGGGCTGCGGCCCATGACGCGCGTGCCGTCTACCGAGAGCTTGAGCGGAATGGTGTGGATGATCTTGCGGTTGAGTGTGGCAGCTGGCGGCAATGCGGCCTCTGAGGCCTTGATGGCGCGCGGCAGGTCGCGGTCGGTTATGGTGCTGTCGCCGCGCTCAACGACCGTCTCGCCGCGCGAGAAGGACTCATCGAGCCCTACGCCGCCCACAGAGAGGTAGCAGCGCTTGACCTTGACCCGTGCGGCCTTGGAGGCCTGCAGCACCGCGGCCGCAACCGAGCGCGAAACCTCTGGGACGGAGACGATGTAGCCCTGCTTAACCCCGCGCGACTCGGCGTAGCCGGTGCCCAAGATGCGCGGCGGCACCCGCGGGTCCTCGGCACGCTCGGCGATAACCACTTTTACATGGTAAGTGCCGATGTCTATGCCGGTGACAATTTGTTGCATAAGTAATTAGCCAACAGCCACTAGCCAATAGGGCTGAGCGACCAGTGGCTAACGCCTAGTGGCTAGTCGCTGAAGACCATACTTCTTTAGAAGTCGGTCTTCTTCACGCTCCATTGTATCACTATGTATGCGTCCCTTCAGATGCAGGCAGCCGTGGATAAAAAGATAGGCGAGTGTGTAGGGCGCGGCAGCACTCGGGCAGATTAAAATCTCGCCGGAATTTTTGGAAAGCTCAAAGGAGAGTACGTTGGAGGTCTTTTTGCCCGATATCTTTTCGTACCGGTACTTCATCTTGGGGCGCATCTCCTTGTCAGACAAAAGTACGACCGAAAGGTCGTACTTGGGGCCGAGTACCTCGGCCTGAATCTTCTTAAAAATGGCAGGGATGCGCAACACCCCAATTACTTGCGGCGGAAGCGCTGTCCCGGGACGCGAGCCTCCATCTTGCCGAGCTTGATGAGCTCGGTGACCTCCTCGCGGCGGGCCAGGCGCTTAAGGGCGCCCTTGCGGGTAACCAACTTGGACTTGGCGCGGGCGTAGTAGCGGCGTTTGCGGGTGGACTGGATAAGGCCCGTCCCCTGAACGCGCTTGGAGAAGCGGCGGATGAGATTTATTGCGTTCTCGTTCTCGTTTTTCTTGACCTCTGCGTTGGTTGCCATGTAGGGGAGACTATAGCATAACGGCTCTCGGGCGACAAGATGCTGTCCTCTATGTATTGACAAAAAGGCAATATATATGGTATTCTTGTAAATAAGTTGTACCTTTAAACCGCCCACGGGAGGGGCTTAGCAGATGCAGAATATCGAACCCGTTTCTCTTGAGAAGGCCTATGCCTTGCTTCAAGGTCTGGAGCCTGGCAAGGAGTTGGCAGACTCGGCACGCGCCTTTTTTGATCACTATGATGAGAGCCACTCTTTTGCTTCGAGAGACTTGTCAGTGGTGGTCCAATTGGTTCGTACCGCGGTTCTGCTTGAGGTTGATGATTTCAAGGAAGATGGTCCGTTGGATATGGCAAATCGTCTTCTTCGTAAAATACCACTCAAGCAGGGGACTCCAGCTGCTGCAATCCGCCTGATTCTTGAAGAGATGGTATTCGAACACTTGTATCTTTACCCTGATGCGACTACGGTGTCTGTCGAGGACTATCTGACACTAGTTGTGCATATCCAAACCCTTGTCGCTGAATAAAGGGGGTAATTTAAAAAGGCTGCGATGATGAATCGCGGCCTTTTCCTTTTGTTTTATGAAATACTTTCAAGTAATGACGGAGTTTAGACATATGTCTAAACTCCGTATATATTTGTCGCTATGTCGTCCAAAGGAGTGGCTATCAGGATGTTTAAGGGGCAGGTCTCGTCTACACTCAAATTGTTGCAGCTGCTTAAGCAAGGCAAGTCGCTGGAGTCTATGGCATTTACCCGCGTACAGATAAGGCGCAAGCTCGCAGACATGCAAAGGGAGGGATTTGTACGAGAGGAGAAAGACGGACGGTATAAGATCACTAAGCGCGGACGGGATCTCCTTTCTGAGGAGAAGATATGGGCGTTTGAGATACCCAGGCAAAAGAAATGGGACTACAGGTGGCGCATGGTCTTGTACGATATTCCTGCCGCAAAAAGAAAGACGCGGCACATATTCCGGGAGAAGCTGCGCGAGATGGGGTTGATGCTATATCAGAACTCTGTCTGGGTGCACCCGTATCCGCTAGAGGAGATAGTGGCGGTTATTGCAGACTTCTACGGCCTTAAGGATTGCGTCATGTTTGCAGTCGCTGAGCGGATTAATGGAGAGAAAAGACTGAGGCAAGAGTTTGGCCTGAAATAATTGAATTTTAACGGTAAGAATTAAAAACGAAGTTTAAACACGTGTTTAAACTTCGTTACATTAAAAATAGCTAAATAAAAGTATTTATAGAGTTGATATTTCTTCCGCTCACTAATGGCTAGTGGCTAACTACTAGTACAGGGTCTTGAGGTAGCGCGGGAGCTGGGTCAGGCCCAGGGTGGTCTGGGCGCTGTTGTCGGCCGCACGCACTATAACGGTGCCGTCCAGAGCCTCGCGCTGGCCCATAATAATGAGGTGGGACACGCCGGCGGCCGTGGCAGCTGAGAGCTGGGGCGAAAGTTTGGAGGAGTCGTAGGACTGCAGGACAGGGATGCGGGCCTCGCGCAGAATATCGCTGACCTCGAGCGAGCGGAGTTTGGCGCGCAGGCCCAGCTGGACAAAGTAGATGCGCGGGCGGCTTGCAGGACCCTCTAGCTGGAAGCTACCGGGTACAAGGCCCTTCTTTTTAAAGTAGAGACTGGCATGCACGGCTGTGGCGTCTTTGCGGCCTGAAATGCGCCGCACATGGTCGTCGTAGCGCCCGCCGACAGAGCCCACTACAGTAGCGTCGTCAGCCGTGTCTATTGCAAATGTTACGCGCGGCTCGCGTTCGTCGCCCACCAAGCTGTCGTCGAGCTCGTAGGGGAGTCCTAAGTGCTCGAGGTGCTCGAGCATCTCACGGAAGTGCGCGCGGCTCTTCTCGGATAGGAAGTTCATCGCGCGCGGGGCTTGCTCGGCGACCGCTAAGCACGCATCATCCTTGCAGATGTAGAAGGCCATAGGGTCCTCTGCAGCGCGCTCGCGCCACTCGGGCGGCAGGTTGTGCGCTTGGCGCTTGAGATAGCTTGAGAGTTCGCGGGCAAACCGCGCACGCGAGTCTTTGTCGCCCATGGCGTTAATGCGTACGCGAGTTAAAGGGCCGCCCCACTCCGAAAGTATGGTCGAGACGGTTTTAAGTATCAATACCTCACCCACACTCTCTTGCGCTCCGGATACCTGCAAGCCGAACTCGCCGAGCTCGCGAGCTGGAAGCATTGCAGGTACATGCAAGGGGCTTGCGCTTGCATAGTAGGCCATGACCGGCTCGCCGGGGGCAGCCGAGCTGTGTGCCATAGAGAGCGATGCGTACGTAAAGTTGTGTGCGGTACGCTTGTGTACAGATGAGGGGACCAACTTCTCTACCTCTTTAAGTGGACGGAAGCCATAGAAGGAGGCTACATCCTGGGAGAGTTTTAGGAATCCTGCCGGCGAGAGTCTTTGAGTGTTCATCTAGTGTTGATAGGTCGTCTTTCCGGGGAATATGCCAGCGTGTTGTACAGGAAGGAGCCGCACGATAGCGCGGCCGATGAGGTTTTGGCGCGGCATGAGGCCCCAGATGCGGGAGTCAGAACTCTCGGGCCGGTTGTCGCCCATGACAAAGTAGCTGTCTGAGGTTACCTCGTAAGTATTGTCGCGGCCATTGCCGGGGTTTTTAACATACGGCTCGCTCAGTGTTACGGTATTGCCCGACGCATCTGTAACCATAACGATACCGTCTTCTATGGTGACAGTCTCGCCCGGCAGGCCGATGATGCGCTTGATGAAGAACTCGGACGGGTCGCGCGGATAGCGGAATATGACGACGTCGCCGCGCTCTGGCTCCTCAAAACGGTAGGAAAGCTCGTCTACGATGAGGTACTCGCCGTTTTCAAATGTTGGCGACATGCTCTCGCCCGAGACAATGAAGGGTTGTGCGACAAACAGGCGCACAGGGAGGACTATAACCGCCGCAATAACGACGAATTTTAGGAGTTCGGTGAAAAAAGAATCACTTTGCTCCTGTGGCATGCATGCATTGTATGCTCCCCACAAAACAATGCAAGCTTTTTTGATGTTTTGTAATGTTCTAGACGTGGTCAAAAGCGAATCAGGAAGGGTACTCATAATTTTCTGCTGAAAATTTGCTCAGTCTCGGCCTCAGTCAGGCCTGCGAAGCCCCTTCCTGCTTCCTTTTGCCCCGTCTCGTGCTAGTCTGTAGCCATGAGTTGGATACTAGTGGGGCTCGGCAACCCCGATAAACAATACGAGGGCACGCGCCACAACATTGGCAAGGACATTTTAAGCGCACTTAAAGACAAATTGCCTAAAAAAGCCAAGGTTGCCGAGCTTAATGTGTATATGAACAGCTCGGGTGGCCCTATAAAGAAGCTTGTCATGAGTAAAAAGGCGGCGGAGCAGCTTGTAGTCCTCCACGACGAGCTCGATTTGCCGTTGGGCAGGGTTAAAATCTCCTTCGGCTCATCGGCCGGGGGGCACAACGGCGTCAAGTCTATAGAGAAGGCGCTCAAAACCAAGGACTATGTCCG
>CAYHLQ010000012.1:0-12519 GCA_964357485.1 uncultured Candidatus Saccharibacteria bacterium
CCGATCTAAGATGCCGTGCCGGCCGCCTACCGCCGCGGGCGCCTGCATCCGGCTACGCGCTCTTTCCAGGCATTGCGCATCGCGGTCAACGACGAGCTGGGCGCCATCGAGAAGGGCGTTGCGGCCGCATGGAGCCTCCTGGCCTGTGGGGGCCGCATCGCGGTTATAACGTTCCATAGTATTGAGGACCGCGCAGTTAAGCGCCTCTTTGCTTCGTTTACCAAAGAGAGCGGCAAACATACGGGGCGGCTGCTCTATAAAAAGCCCCTGATACCCAGCGCCACAGAAATTAAAGCAAACCCCGCATCACGTTCCGCCAAGTTAAGAGTAATAGAAAAAATATGCCAAGAAAACTAAACCCCATAGCGCTCTACCACCACTGGGTTAGGCGCATTGTTGCGCTCTTGGTGGCTACTATCGCGCTGAGCGTGTTCATATATGGGTTCTTCCTGCTTGAGGCTGTGTCGCACGCCGCCAACCAGGCCCAGGCGCGCCAGGAGATCTCCAAGCTTTCCTCCAAGGTGGGCCAACTGCAGTCGCAGTACCTCTCGGCAACCCGCGCGCTCACGCCGGAGCGTGCACGCTCGCTGGGTTTTGTTGCCCCCACGGATGTTGCAGTGGTTTACGCCAGTGCAGACGGCCTTTCGCTGTCTCTCAGACAATAATTCCGTCGCAGTTCTGCCATCCACCGGGTTATAATCTCTTTATCTATGTCGTCCCGATTCGTCCTGCGCGTCCGCTTGCTAACGGCGGTCCTGATTCTCGTGAGTCTGGTCATAGTCGCCAAGCTCTACCTGCTGCAGGTGGTGCACGGCGCCGAATACTCGCGCCGCGCCGAGGCCCAGCAAGTTTCAACCCACAACCCGCTGCTTAACCGCGGAGCTGTCTACTTTACAGACAAGGACGCTCAGCCCATACTCGCCGCGACGCTGCGCGAGGTGGGTACCTCCACAGACCATCAGCGCTACTACCCCGGAGGCTCGCTGGCGGCCCGCACATTGGGCTTTGTGGCCTACAATAACGACAATGAACAGAAGGGGCGTTACGGCCTAGAGCGCTATTACGAGTCCGTGCTTGGCCGCTCAGGCGACAACTTGTACCGTAACTTTTTCGTCGAGCTGTTTGGCGCGGCACAGGGAGTATTGAGTGGCCGCAGCGAGCGCGGCGACCTTATAACCCACATAGAGCCGTCGGTGCAGGGCGAGCTCGAGAGGACGCTTGAGGAGTACGAGGCCACTTGGAGTCCGAGACTCTCCGGCGGCATCGTCATGGACCCGCACACGGGTGCTATTGTCGCCATGGCGCTCTCGCCGACATTCGACCTTAACGAGTTCAACAAGCAAGATGACGCAACCATATATGCAAACCCCATGGCGCAGAGTGTGTACGAGATGGGGTCAATCATGAAGCCTCTGACTATGGCTGCCGGCATAGACTCCGGCGCCGTTCTGGAGAGTACCACCTACGAGGACACGGGCTGCATTACGGTAGATACCAAAAAGATATGCAACTTCGACGGCGAGGCGCGCGGGGTCATCCCCATGCAGGAAGTTCTTAGCCAGTCGCTCAACCTCGGCGCCTCGTTTGTCGCGCAAAAGATGGGACCAAGCCTGATGCGCGAGTATTTCCTCGAGCGCTTTAAGCTGGGCGAGGAGACCGGCATAGACCTGCCCGGCGAGGTTCGCGGGCTCGTGGATAACCTCGGGGGCTCGCAGGCAGTTGAGTTCTCGACCGCCTCCTTCGGCCAAGGTCTTGCTGTCACGCCCATTGAGATGGCACGCGCGCTTGCTGTGCTGGCTAATGGCGGCAAACTCGTAACCCCACACGTAGCGAAGGCTATTAAAGAGGAGAGCGGCATTATGCGCGAGCTGGGCTGGGGCGAGCCTACTGAGGTCTTAAAACCCTCGACCGTGACTGCGGTGACGCGCATGCTCACAGCGGTAGTAGACGGCCCGTTAGCCAATGGTGCACTCAAGATGGAACATTGGAGCATCGCCGCCAAAACCGGCACCGCCCAGATAGCCAACCCGGCCGGCGGCGGCTACTACAAGGACCGCTACCTGCACAGCTTCTTCGGATACTTCCCGAGCTACGATGCTAAGTTCCTCGTATTTTTGTTTGCAGTCGAGCCGCAAGGCGCACCATTTGCCTCCCAGACCTGGGCCCCGCCCTTCAAATCCCTCACGAAGTTTTTAATAAACTACTACAGCATCCCCCCGGACAGGTAGCAACACATTTTACACGGCCGTGTAAAATGTGTTGCGGGTTGCGCTCCATGGAATGAGGGTGTTGGGAGACGCGGTTCGGATAGGTGTAGAATAGGAGGACGCATGCGGGGGATTTTTAAAAGTATTATTGTGTGGATTTTGCAGGCACAGGCCAAGGCCGTCCTGCGCAAGTACAAGCCCCGCGTAGTGGCTATTACGGGCAGTGTGGGCAAGACCTCGACCAAGGACGCAGTGTACGCCGTGCTGAGCAAGAAGTACCACGTCCGCAAGAGCGAGAAGAGCTTTAACAGCGAGGTGGGCGTGCCGTTGACTATACTTGGCCTTGGTAACGCGTGGGGCAACCCTCTACATTGGCTGCAAAACATCATAGATGGCTTCTTGCTTATTGTTACCAACCGCGCCTACCCGGAGTGGTTGGTGTTGGAGGTCGGTGCCGACAGGCCGGGCGACATCCGCTCGCTGGCGAGCTGGATTAAGGTAGATGTTGCTATAATTACGCGCCTGCCGGAGGTGCCGGTGCATGTGGAGTTTTTTGACTCAGTGGAGGCAGTGATAGAGGAGAAGGCCTCGCTTATAGACGCGGTGCGGCCGGGCGGCTCTATACTCTTGTATGCCGACGACGAGCGTACCCGCAAATTAGACCAGCGCCTGCCTGCACCGGATGCAAAAATTGTCCTCTTTGGCTTTCATGACGAGACCGACGTGTGGGTGCACAAGTTTGAGGTGGTAAAAGAGGAGGGTGGCCACAACTGGCCTATAGGCATGCGCGCGACCATTACCGTGGAGGATGAGTCCGCACCGGTCGAGATTATAGGTTCGCTGGGCCAGCATGCCTTCTTGCCGGCGGTAGCGGCTGCGGCCGCCGGCCACGTGCTAGGTGTATCTCTGCAAGAGATTGTGGCAGGGCTGGAGGCCTACGAGCCGCCACCGGGACGCGTCCGGCTTTTGCCGGGCATCAAGGGTACTTTGGTGATAGACGACACGTACAACTCCTCGCCGGCGGCTACAGAGGCCGCGCTGGGGGCGTTAGCGCTGGCACTGCAAAAAGATCGTCGCGCCCCACTAGACGAGGGTATCAGTCCAGGGCGACGCATCGCCGTCCTGGGCGACATGATGGAACTTGGGCGCGTGTCTGTGGAGGAGCACCGCAAGGCGGGAGCCAAGGTCGCCAAGACGTGCGACATGTTGATAACGGTAGGCGTGCGGGCGCGCGACATTGCCATGGGCGCCTTGGACAATGGTATGCAGGACGAGAACATTCTGCAGTTCGAGGATGCCACCAAGGCGGCACAGGAGATCCAGAATATGCTGCAAGAGGGCGACGCTATTTTGGTCAAAGGCAGCCAGAGCATGCGCATGGAGCGCGTGGTCGAGGAGATTATGCAGGAGCCCGAGCGGGCAGGGGAGTTGCTTGTCAGACAAGACAGGGAGTGGAAGAAACGCTAACTGCTTAGCGTTTCTTCCGGTGCCGAAGGCAAGCTCCGTTGCCGCTTTAGCGGCAGGAGCTAGGTGGGACAAAAAGGTATTTTTATGCTAGAAAAAGAGTAGTCACAACAGCACGAAAGGGGCCGCAATGAGCTACAGAAACTTTCCTCGCAGCCGGGTCGCAAGCGATGAGCGTACGACCCAGAATATGACAGCCTGGCGCCAGGGCAAGGAGCGGCAGGAGCTTCTTGAAAAGATAGACAGTATGTCAGCCGGTACCCTTGTCTTTGCCAACGGTGTAGCGGGTACAGTGACTCGCGTGGAAAAGTCGAGGCTTACGATTTTTGTCTCGCACGACGGAGGAAGGTCGGCAACCGCTTACAGCGCCTCAGTGGTCGAAAAGAGATAGTTAGACACAAGGGCGTGGATATCATCCACGCCCTTGCTTTTTGGCAAATGAGCATTCGAATCTCGCCCCCAGCGATCATTGTGGGTACAAGAAAACACCGGATGGACCGGTGTTTTCTTGTACCCATGACCCTACGGGGATTCGAACCCCGATTTGTTCCGTGAGAGGGAACTGTCCTAACCATTAGACGATAGGGCCCCAGAACAGCTGCTACTGTAACCCAAAAAGCCCGTCACTTCAAGACTTGCTGTGTATGCGATTTTGGCAGGATTGTAAATTTTCACAGTGGTATATTAAGCGCACGGGATGAGGGGTATACTTATAGGAATACTATAGGCATGAAAAGAGGATTTACCCTTATCGAGCTTCTGGTCGTAATAGCCATCATCGGCATACTTGCTTCCATTGTGCTTGTGTCGCTTAATTCGGCAAGAGGCGGGGCACGAGACGCCAGGCGCCTCGCGGAGCTTAACAGCATGCTAAAAGAGATTGCACTTGTTGACCCCGGAACTTCTACCTCATTTGCGGGCTGCACCACAGCCCACGACAACGTATACAACTGCACCACCTCTCCTAATTTACGAAAATATCAGGACCCTGCCGTAGGGTCGGCCGGCTCTGCTTGCTATAGTGCGTCGGTAGCGCCCTGCCAGTATTCAGTCTCAAATATCAATGGGACAAGCGGGGCAACCTTTGCTGACTGGAAGATCTGCGCTTATTTGGAAGGACCCGTGGGCGCACTATCGGCCGGTTTGATACATGTGAGTGGTTCAAACTCATCCGCTCAAAGCGGCTGTTTGTAAAAAAAAAGACAGGGAGCATTTACGCTTCCTGTCTTTGCGGTTTGCGCAACTCGCGCCGTTTGCTTGCTTCAAGGTGGCCTCTGCGATGCGCAAGCATCGCTTCGGCTGCCCGGTGCCATGCTAACTCCAGCAACCGGGCCGGTACGTCCTCTGGATAATCTGCAACCAGCTCACGTTCTCCGTGAGGCAGCTGTTTGATTGAAAAGTTCCAGACGGCCTTGCCGACCCTAATGCGCGCATGATATCTGCCAGAGGCGTATATCCGCACGTATCCGGGGTACTGGGCTTCGCAGTAGCAAAGCTCGTCGTCGGTCAGCATATGCTCGCGCAGTGCGTCGTCGGTGGGTTGGGGCAGGGCAACGTCAGTCATCGCGCTCACCCATGATACGGTCGTCTATGCGCTTGCGCGCAAGCTTCTGCGTATCGCTGTGGCCGCGGTACGCGTCGTTGGGGTCGCGCGGCTTTGGTGGAGGAGACTTCCAATTTTTCTTAGCCTCCCTCTCCTTGATGCCCTGCTCCAAACGCCAGAGCGAGGTCGCGAGCGCCGGGTCTTGTACCTGCTGCTGTATGCTTTTAGCCATCTGCTCCTCCATTCCGGATGAGAAAAGGGGAGGGGACGAGATACTAAATACCCTCTGTGGTTATTATACTCCAACCTGACATGAAAGTCAAGTGAAGCCGGGGTGAAATTGGGGATAAAAAGGGGGAGGACTATGCGAACATCCCGTCTATAACCTCTTTAACGATAGTGCCGTCGGCTTTGCCCTTAAGGTCTTTCATGAGAGAGCCCATGAGCATATTGGCCTTGGTCTTGTCTGTCACACCCATCTCGGCTGCCTTAGCGGTAGCGGCAGCGACGATCTCATCGCGCGACATTTGGGCGGGGAGCATGGTCTCGAGTATTGCTAGCTCTGCTTTTTCGCCCTCGGCAAGTTCCGGGCGGCCTCCGGCTTCAAATTGGTTTATAGAGTCCTTGCGCTGCTTGGCGGCGCGCATAACTACGGTTAATACCTCCTCCTCGTCCAAAGCGCCATCCGGGCCCTTTCCTTTAGTAATTGCCTCGTTAGTGCAGGCAGAGATAAGTCCGCGCACGACGCCCAACTTTACGCTGTCCTTGGCGCGCATAGCGTCCTTCATCATCTCCTTCAAATCGGCTTGTAGCATAGTGTAATTTTTTAAAATGGTATTTGTGTATTTTACCACAGACCTGTGCGTGGTAAAGTGGTCGTATGGACCTCACTACTATTCTGGTTGGCGTACTTATACTTTTGGCACTCGGCATCATTGCCTTGCTTATCCGCCTACAAAAGGGGAGCGGGGTCTCGCAAGACTCCCAGAGCATGGTCTTGCTGCAAAATCAGCTCCAAGAGCTTACCCGTGCGATGGACAGCAAGCTCGGCGAGGGCAATAAAACTATGAGCGAGTTTATGACCTCGCAGTCCACCGAGGCTAGAGCGCTGCTCTCCACCATTAACAAGCAGATGCAAGAGCAGCTCCTGGAGGTGGTAAAGGGCGTGACTGAAACCAAGGAGTCTACCAAGCAGGTCTTTACCATCGCCGAACAGCTCAACAACCTCGAGAAGGTGCTCAAAAACCAGAAACAGCGCGGCAACCTGGGCGAGGCGAGCCTCGAGCTTATCTTGTCCAATGTTCTGCCGCCGGGGCAGTACGTGCCGCAATACAAGTTTAAGGACGGCGAGATAGTGGACATGGTGGTTAAGACCCGCGACGGACTTATCCCTATAGACGCCAAGTTTCCGCTGGAGAACTACATCCGCCTCTCCGATGCGACCGACGAGGCCGCGATAGAGCAGTATCGCCGCGACTTCCGCAATGATGTTAAAAAGCGCATAGACGAGACCTCCAAGTATATACGCGAGGGCGAGGGTACGATGCCGTTCGCGTTTATGTTTATCCCGGCCGAGGGCATTTACTACGACCTGCTAAACAACGACGTAGGGAGCGGGGTCAACTCGCGCGCTCTTATAGAATACGCGTATAAGGAAAAGAAAGTCGTTATCGTGTCGCCCACTACGTTCCTGGCATACCTGCAAACAGTGCTCTTCGGCAATCAGCGCCAGAAGATACAAGATGCCGCCAAGGACATCATCAAGAATGTCACGGAGCTGGGGAAGCATCTCAAGTCGTACGAGGAGTCGCACAACAAGCTGGGTAACTCGCTCAATACGGTGGTGAGTCACTACGAAACATCAGGCAAGGCGTTCCGCGCCATAGACAAGGACGTACTGCGGATTACCGAGGAGGGTATCGGTATTACACTCGAAGGGGTCGAGCGCCCGCTCTTGGAGGGCAAGGAGTAGCAAGGGCTGCATGCTAAGGGGGCTTGTACACAGGAGGCTTTTGGGGTAGTATCTTCAGACGAGCCAGGGGCTCGTTTTCATATACATTTGTATGGCACCCACCGCTAAAAAGACCACTAAAACGACCAAAGCCGCCCCCAAGGCGGCTAAAGTTAAGAAGGCAGCTGCTCCGGCATCTGGCGAGTTTGCCGTTATACAGACCGGTGGCAAGCAGTACATGGTCCATGAGGGTCTTACCCTTAAGATCGAGGCCATGAAGGGCGCGCTTGTGGGCGACACCCGCAAGGCCTTTGAGGTGGGCGACAAGCTCACCTTTAGCGAGGTGCTCCTCTCTGACAACGGCAAGGATGCCACCACCATAGGCGCGCCGTTTATCTCCGGCGCCAAGGTAGAGGCAGAGATCGTCAAAATAGGCCGCGCCCCCAAGGTGACTGTCATCAAGTACAAGGCCAAGTCCAACTATTTTAAAAAGCGCGGCCATCGCCAACCCTTCTTCGAGGTTAAGATAGTAAAAATATAATATTCTTCTCTCGCCCGCTCGATTATAGCCAAGGTTACATAAGACAAAAGGCCGCCCCAAGGGGCGGCCTTTTCCGTCTGCGTATAGCCGTTATTGTCCGGCATAATGAAGTGCTGCGGCCCCGAGCGCCAATACGACTACCACTGCGGCAGCCGGCATGAGTATCCTTAGGTGGACAAGCAGAAACCAGCTGCGCCGGAACCTCTCGTTTTCTTCCTTGTCGCGCTCGATAAGGGTGTCGTCGTCTGGGAAACTATACTGCATCCTGCACCTCCTGAGGCAACTATACCTCCTTAATGCCTGTTGCCAAGGGCTTGAGCTATCGTGTCTGGGTCGGCGTACTCAAGTTCCGAGCCGGTGGAGAGCCCACGGCCCAGGGAGGATATCCGGAAGTTAAGACCCTGAGAGAGGGGGCGCAGTTTTTCCATCAAAATCTCGCGGGTGTGGTCGCCCTCGGTGGTAGCCGACAGCCCGAGTATCAGCTCGTTTAGCTTGAGCTCGCTCGCGTCGGTCTCGACGCGCCGCAGTAGCTCGCGCAGGCGTACAAACTTTTCAGGCTCCTCTGTGGCAAGCGCAATGGTGCCGCCCAGCACAAAGTACAGTCCGCGGAAGCCCGAGCGCTCCACGTTCTCAATGTCGGCGTCTTTTTCAACCACGAATATAATGGCGGCCTCGCGCGCCGTGTTGGCACAGATAGAACACAAAGGACCGTCCTTTGTATCGTTCACCAAGGACGGTCCTTTGTATGTAAACCAGCGGTAGCAGTGGGTACATTGGCGGCTCTCGGCGCCCAGGCGCTTTATGTAGTCTGCGAGCTCGCTGCGTATGGCGGGGCTGGTTGATAGCAGGTACTGCACAAAGCGCCGGGCCTGGCGCGGGCCGATGCCGGGGAACTTTTCAAAAAGGGAAGTAAGGCGGTCTATCGAGTCCATATATCGGAATGGGAGAGCAAAACAAGTCTCGCCTCGCACACATAATTTTTTGCTAAAAATTTGCTATTCTCGGCCCGTCGGCCTGCGAAATGCTCGTCTCAACTTGTTTGCTCTCCCATTCTATCAGAACGCGTCGGCGGACACATCATCAAAGGCCGAGAGGTCGGCCTTCTCCAGCGAGCGGAAGGTGGTGCGCTTATCGTCAAAGTACAGCTCCACCATGCCCACCGGGCCGTTGCGGTGCTTTTCTATCAGTATTTCGGCGATATTGGGGCGCTCGGACTCCTTGTTGAGCTTGTCGTCGCGGTGGATAAACATAACGACGTCGGCGTCCTGCTCGATAGAGCCAGAGTCGCGCAGGTCTGAGAGGCGGGGCTTGCCGCCGCGCTGCTCCACGGCGCGCGAGAGTTGGGAGAGTGCCAACACCGGCACATCTAGCTCGCGGGCGAGCTGCTTGAGGCTGCGCGATATCTCGGTCACCTGTTGGACCAGGTTGTCGTTGCTGCGCGACTGCGTGGGTACCATGAGCTGGAGGTAGTCCACGATGATAAGGTCGAGCCCGTGCTCTTTCTTGAGCCTGCGGGCGGTGGCGCGCATCTTAAGGATATTCTGCGCCGGCTCGTCGCTGATAAATATCGGCGCCTGACCCAAGAGGTCGTAGGTTTCGCGGATACGGTCCCAGTCATCCTGCTCTTTAATATTGCCGGTGCGGAGGTTCCAGGAGTTGACGCCTGCCTGTGCGGCGACCATGCGGTCTATAAGCTGCTGGGCGGCCATCTCGAGCGAGAAGATACCCACCACAGCCTTGTGATTGACCGCCGCCTTGCGGGCGATGTCGAGTGCAAACGCGGTCTTACCCATCGAAGGGCGCGCCGCCAAGATGATTAGGTCCGACTTTTGGAAGCCGGCCAGAAGGTTGTCGAGGTCTTTGTATCCAGTGCGGATACCACGCACCTCGTCCTTATGCTCGTGCAGGTACTCAAGGCGCGACCATGCCTCCTTGAGCGAGTCGCCGAGCGCCATAAACTTGCTCATGGTCGGCGTCTGGGTAACCTCGTAGACCTTCTTCTCGGCTTTGTCTAAGGTCTCGTCCAGCTCGCTAGACTCATCGTAGCCGAGCTCGGCCACAAACTCGCCAGTGTCTATGAGGCTACGCAGCATGTGCTTTTTTTGCACCTGGGCGGCGTAGTGGCGCGCGTTGGAGGCCGCGGGCACGTCGGCCGCGAGCTCGGCCAGGTAAGCGACACCGCCCACACCCTCGAGCCCGCCGTCGTCCGAGAGGCGCGCACGCACCGACTCGATGTCTATAGGCTCGTTCTTGGCATAGAGCGCCTGCATGGCCCGGTAAATGATACGGTGCTTCTCCGCATAAAAGGCGTCCGGGTTTATGAGGTCGCTACTCTCGACCATGCCCTCGGGGCGTATCATAAGGGCGCCCAAGAAGGCCTTCTCAGACTCCAGCGTCTGCGGCGGTAGCCGCAGCCCGTCCCGCTTTCCATTGCTCATAGAGTAAGTGTACTCCTCCCAGGGTCTAGCCCCAAATGTGCGTATGAAGGGGACAAATAGGGGATAAGCAGAACTTGTGGGTAGTTGCCTTTTTGGGCTTCAAACCAAGGGAGAATATGCGGCTTGCATGTTTTGAGTGGGTGCTATCATTATGCATATGTTGAAGGGACTCCTGCTGAAAATCCTTATACTGGTTCTGTCGTTGAGCGTTATTCCGCTTCTCCTCTTTACCCTTATCTCGTTTGTATATTTGGGAAATATCGAGAACACATCGAGGGTTAAAATTAATGATCTTGGCACATTTGCAGTAAAGCAAAGTACCGACTCGCTGACAGAACTTGGCCAGGAAATTATCAAAGAACAGGCGGTGGCAACTGCAAAAATGGTGGATCTGTATATGGCAGCACATCCAAACAAAACAGCAGCAGAACTTGCAAAAGACGAGGCGTTTGGCAGGCTGAGCGTTCAGCGCGTCGGGGAGACAGGGTATACGGTGACAGTTGAAGGTGAAACGCTTAGGCTCATCCGGCACCAGAATGAGGCCCTCAATGGCGTCTTGTTCTCAGAGGTGCCGGGCCTCAAGGCCCCGACATTTGATACATTTTGGAAAATTCTCGAAAAAACAAAGGAGCTAAAGGAAACATCCGGCTACTATAACTGGCTCGAAAAAGACGGCCGTATAACGCAGAAATATTTGCATACGGCCTTTGCATCGAGTACGACTGCCGACGGTAGACATATCGGCGTAGCTGCAACGACGTACATCAATGAATTTACGCAGCCTGTATCATTGCTCCAGAATGTGCTCGACGAAAAGAACAAGAGTATCATTGCCGCGATTGTCTCGACAAAGACGATGATTATATGGATCTCGCTCCTCACAAGCACGATCCTCTTCGTGGTCGTTGTGCTTCTGTCAGTGTTTTTCAGCAAGAAAATCACAGACCCCTTGCGCGAGCTGACTGAGGCGGGTGAGCAGATCGCGAAAGGTAAGCTCGACACTGCGCTCCCACAATTCAAAACTGGCGACGAAATAGAGATTCTTGCGCGAGCATTGGAAGCTATGCGTGTGGAGCTTGCATCCGAGGGCGTGCGGCTCGGACAACTTGTGCAGGAGCGCACCAAGGAGCTTGAACATGCGCAGGTAATGATTGAAGAGAAGCTCGGTGAGACAGAACGGCTCAACGAGCTCATGATTGATAGGGAGCTCAAAATGACAGAGCTGAAAAGTGAAATCGCCTCTCTGAAAAAAGTTCAGCAGTAATCGCACAGATTTTAATTCTCCCGAGAAATCTCTCCAGTGTCTTGCACCCTAGGGTTACTTTTTTGTCACCTTTTGGCCGTCGGGAGCGTCTTTGACGTCAAAGCCCTTCTTGGCTATCTGGGCGCGCAGGTCGTCGGACTTTTTGTAGTCTTTATTTACACGGGCCTCTTCACGTGCCGACACCAGCCGCTGTACCTCGTCGGGCAGGTCGGCTACCGATATAACAGTCACGCGCGCAACGGGGCCAGACTCGCCGAGCCCCAATCCTAAAATCTTATCTGCCTCGGCTAAAGAAGCGCGCTTAACTGCCGGCGTAATGCCTTGGTCGCGCAGCAGGTCCCACACGCAGCCCAAAGCCTTTGGTGTGTTGAGGTCGTCGGCAATGGCGGTGTAAAAATCTTTAATAAATGCAGGGTCGGGCCGCATGGTAGACGGAGGCAGCTCGAGGAACGCGCGCGCGAGCCTCGTGTAGGCAGTATTGGCGCCTTCTATGGCATCCCAGGTAAAGTTCATCGGCGTTTTGTAGTGGCCGCTGAGGAACCAATAGCGCAATGCGCGGGGCGAGAGGCCTTTGTCTACAAGGTTGCGCAGGCTCACAGTGTTGCGCAATGATTTGGAGACTTTTTTATCCTCTATGGTTATAAATTCGCCGTGCAGCCAGTAGCGAGCAAACTGCTTGCCTGTCGCGGCCTCGGCCTGGGCCAGCTCGTTATTGTGATGTATGGCAATGTGGTCTATGCCGCCGGTGTGTATGTCTATCTGCTTGCCCAGCAGGGTAAATATCATCGCTACGCACTCGGTGTGCCAGCCGGGGAACCCGAGGCCCCACGGAGACTCCCAGCCGAGTTTTTTGTCGGACTTCCACAGCACAAAGTCGGCAGGGTGGCGTTTTTTGGTGTTAACCTCGAGCCGCGCACCCGCCTCCTGGCCTTGGAGGTTCTGGTCGCCCAGCTTGCCATAGCCCGCAAAGCGCGAGGTGTCGTAGTACACGCCGTCGTCCAGACGATAGGCGTAGCCTTTCTGCTCCAGGCTTTTAACGAGCGCTATCTGCTCGGGGATATACGCACTGGCGCGGGGAAAACGGATATGCTCCACATCGAGCCCAAGCTGG
>CAYHLQ010000013.1:0-12392 GCA_964357485.1 uncultured Candidatus Saccharibacteria bacterium
ACCGATAAGCTGTTTAAAAAATACAAAAAGCTGGAGGACTACGTTGCGGCCGACCCACGAGAGTTTCAGCTCGACATTTTTGCCTCGGGGTTTTACCGCAACAAGGCTCGCAACATTCTTGGGGCCGCAAAGATGGTTAAGGAGGAGTTTGGCGGCAGACTGCCAAAAACTATAGAGGAGATGCTGCGCTTGCCTGGTGTGGCACGCAAGACCGCCACAGTGGTACTCAAGGAGGCGCACGGCGTGGTCGCGGGCATTACGGTAGACACGCACGTTATACGGTTTGTGCAGCGCTACGACCTAAGTGACTACAAAGACCCTATACGGATTGAGCGCGGCTTAATGGAACTATTGCCCAAGAAAGAGTGGGGGACCTTTACGCACCGCGTCATCCATTACGGCCGCTACCTCGCCCCGGCCCGCATCTACGACACCACTAAAGATCCCTTGATAAAAATCTACCCCGCAGCCGCCAAGCGCTTCCGTGTTTAATTCATACAATTTGGTACAATAGGCGCATATGGCATACGACTTTAAACCTTTCGAGAAGCGGATTAAGGATATAGAGGAACGTCTGGGCCGTGAACTCTCCGGCGTGCGTACCGGCAGGGCTACCCCGGCCATACTCGACGGCATACAGGTCGAGAGCTACGGCAGCCGCATGGGCATATCGCAGGTTGCCAATGTGTCTGTCGAGGATGCGCGTTCTTTGCGCATTACGCCGTTTGACCCGTCTAATATTAAAGAGATAGAGAAGGCTATTACGGTCGCCAACCTCGGGCTCTCGGCAGGTTCGGATGAGCGCGGCGTGCGGGTATTCTTCCCTGAGCTTACAAGCGAGCGTCGCGTAACACTCTTGAAGCTTGCTAAAGAAAAAGTTGAAGAAATCCGCACCGCGCTCAGAATGGCCCGCGACGAGGTGTGGAATGATATCCAGGCCAAAGAGAAAGCCAAGGAAATGTCGGAGGACGACAAGTTCCGCGGCAAGGAGGAGATGCAGAAGCGCGTAGATGCGGCCAACGCGAGTTTTGATGCTAGCTTGGAGCGCAAGGAGAAGGAGATAGCAAGCTAATATACACCAGTGGCTCTCCTTATATTCATCGCCATACTTATAGTGCTCATCTGGGTGCACGAGCTCGGGCACTTTAGCGTTGCCAAGTTTTTTAAAGTGCGGGTAGATGAGTTTGCCATCGGCTTCCCGCCAAGGCTCATATCAAGGGTGTGGGGCGAGACCCGCTATTCGCTCGGCCTCATCTTGCTGGGCGGCTACGTAAAGATATTCGGCGAGAATCCGGGCGACCTGCCTGCCGGCGGGCAGGGGGCGCAAGACCCGCGCGCCTTAACGAGCAAGAACCGCGGCGTCCAGGCGGCTGTGATGCTCGCGGGCATTGTCTTTAACCTCATATTCGCCTGGCTGGCGCTGTCGGTGGGCTACATGAGCGGCCTGCCGGCATCGGCAGACCAGAGCACACTGGGCTCTGTAACCGCGCCGCAAGTTGTCATAAGCCAGGTGCGCGTAGGCTCGCCGGCAGAAAGCGCCGGCATCAAGCCCGGCGATATCATCGAGCGCATACAGACTGGTGGCGAGATGCTGGATACCAACACACTGAGCACAATCAAGCAGGCCGACGCGGTGCAGGGCTTTATCACGGCGCACCAGGACGAAAGCCTCGTTATAACGGTCATGCGCAATGGCGAAGAAAAGATATTTTTAGCCAAGCCTGCGGCAGATATTGTCCCAGACAAAAAAGTAATAGGCGTCGAAATGGGCGATGTTGGCATACTCAAGCTCCCGCCGCACTTGGCACTCGTGCAGGGCGCCATCGCGTTTAAAGATCTGACCGTTGGCACGGCGCAGGGCTTAGGCGCGTTCTTTGGCCAGTTGTTTGTCGGCCGCGCGGACTTCTCGCAGGTGTCAGGCCCTATAGGTATCGCGGGGGTTGGGCAGGATGCGGTTAAGGCGGGCTTCGGCTCGGCGGCTATTATCGCGGCAATAATCTCTATTAACTTAGCACTCATCAACCTCTTGCCTGTACCCGGGCTCGACGGTGGCCGCCTTTTGATAATTATCATCGAGGCTGTCATCCGTCGCCCGGTCTCGCCGGCCATAACCAACACGCTCATGCTCATGGGCTTTGCGGCCATAGTCCTCCTGATGCTGGTTGTGTCGTATAACGACATCGCGCGACTTGTAGGTTAGTTAGTCAAGATTCTGGCCCTGAGTCCTTTTAGGCCGTACAATGGCCTCTATATATGCGCCAATCTAAGCTCTTCACCAAGACACGCCGCGAAGCCCCCAAAGACGAGGTCTCTAAAAACGCGCAGCTTCTTATGCGCGCCGGATACGTCCACAAGGAGATGGCGGGCGTGTACGACTTGTTGCCACTTGGTCTTAGGACCTTCCAGAACATTGTCAGTATTATCCGCGAGGAGATGGACAAGATAGGCGGGCAAGAAGTCATCCTTTCTGCATTGCAGGACAAAGAGGTGTGGGAGAAGACCGGCCGCTGGGATGATGAGAAGGTAGACAGCTGGTTTAAGACGACGCTTAAAAGCGGTACCGAGCTGGGGCTTGGCTTTACGCACGAAGAGTCCATGACTGCCTTGATGCGCGACCACATCGCTTCGTACAAGGACCTCCCGCTGTATCCGTACCAGTTCCAAACCAAGTTCCGCAACGAGACCCGCGCCAAGTCGGGCTTGATGCGCACGCGCGAGTTTGTGATGAAGGATATGTACTCGTTCTCTAAAAATGAAGAGGAGCATAAAAAGTTTTACGACAGGGTCGCAGAGGCATATAGAGCAGTCTTCGAGCGCGTGGGCTTGGGGCACCAGACCTTTATGACTTTTGCTTCTGGCGGCTCGTTCAGCCAATATAGCCATGAGTTCCAAACCGAGTGCGAAGCAGGAGAGGATGTTATTTATATAGATGACACCAAAAAGATTGCGATAAACAAGGAGATTTATGGCAATGAGGGCGTGTTCGAGTCTGTCGGTGTTAGCAAGGAGGATCTGCGCGAGGCGAAGTCCATAGAGGTCGGCAATATCTTTACGCTTGGTACGCGCTTCTCCGAGGCACTAGGCTTAACCTACAAAGACGAAACGGGCGCGGATGTTCCGGTATTTATGGGCTCATACGGCATCGGGCCGGCGCGACTTATGGCTACTGTCGCCGAGCTTATGAGCGATGCTAAGGGTCTCGTGTGGCCCGAGGCTGTGGCGCCCTTCCGCGTGCACCTGGTGTCTCTGACTAACGACAATAGTGATGTTGTTGCTGAGGCCGACGAACTCTACCGCGAGCTGAGCGAGGCGGGTATAGAGGTGTTGTACGACGACACGGACAGGCGCGCTGGCGAGAAGTTCGCCGACTCGGACCTCATCGGTATACCCCTGCGCGTTGTGGTGTCGGAAAAGACCCTGGCCGCGGGCAAATTTGAGTGTGTGGAGCGTGCCTCGGGTACGACTCAGCACAGGAGCCTCTCGGAGCTGATAGAAGAATTGTCGGCCCGCTAGCTGTACCGTTAAAACTAATAATGGCAAACTACTTCCAAAATAGGATACTCCCTCTGCTGTCCAACGATGTTGGCATAGATTTAGGCACGGCTAACACCCTGGTGTACTTGCGCGGCAAGGGGATAGTCGTGACAGAGCCCTCTGTGGTTGCGGTAAACCAGAAGACCGGCCAGGTGGTGGCCGTAGGCACGGCTGCCAAGCAGATGCTGGGCCGCACGCCTGGGCACTTGGTTGCCGTGCGCCCTTTGGTCGAGGGCGTTATATCGGACTACGAGGCGACCGAGGAGATGCTCAGCTACCTCATGAACCGCGCGCAGGGCCAAGCCAAAAAAATGCTGGGTCCGCGCGCGGTCCTGGGCGTGCCCTCCGGCATTACCAACGTAGAGGTGCGCGCTGTGATAGACGCCGCGCGTGGGGCGGGCGCCCGCGAGGTGCATATTATAGAGGAGCCGGTGGCGGCGGCGCTGGGTATCCGCATGCCTATACGCGAGGCGATGGGTAGCATGCTGGTAGACATAGGCGGCGGCAACACCGACATTGCGGTCATGTCGCTTGGCGGCATTGTCCGATCCAAAAACCTGCGTATCGCCGGCGACAAGCTGAACCAGGACATAATTTCCTACGTGCGCTCGGAGTTCAAGATTTTAATAGGCGAGAAGACAGCCGAGCAGGTCAAGATGGCGATAGGTTCGGTGTTGGAGGAGGGAGGGTCGCTCCAGGCGGTGGTGCGCGGCCGCGACCTTATCACGGGCCTGCCGCGCGAGGTTGTCATAACTGACCAGGATTTGCGCGAGGCGATATCGCAGTCTATAGACACGCTTATCGAGTCGGTCCGCGAGGTTTTAGAGACCACGCCGCCCGAGATTCTCTCAGACATCATGCGCTCGGGCATCGTGCTTGTTGGTGGTGGGGCCTCATTGCGCGGTCTCGACACTCTGCTGACCCAGTGGCTGAAGGTCCCGGTTATGGTGGCAGACGACCCGCTGACCGCCGTGGCGCGCGGCACTGGCGTCGTGCTGGAGAACCTCGACTTGCACCGCGACCTTTTAATTGAGAACGATGGCGATATCTCCTAGTCCTTTTGACCGCATGCCCCGCAGGCGTGCGCAGAGCCACGCATGGTTGGCGTGGGTGCTCTTGGTGGTGCTCCTGGGCGGAGCAGTTGTACTGTTGCGCGGGCCTGCATCCAGCCTGTTTTGGCGCGCTGTTGCTCCGATAGTGCGCGTGCGCGAGTCTTTCAGCGGCACGGAGGTTGCAGAACTGCGGGCCGAGCTCGCTTCAAGTACTGCGGCGCTCTCCGACCGCAATCTTCTGTATGCAGAGGTGCTTGACCTGCGCGAGCGCCTGGGCCGCACCGACCGGTCCGGCACGCGCATTCTAGCTAGTGTACTTATGCGCCCTCCGTGGACGCCGTATGACACACTGCTTGTTGATGCGGGAGAAAATCTTGGTGTTAAGGTGGGCGCATTTGTGTCGGCTGGCGGCCAGGGGCTCGTGGGCCACGTTTCGGAAGTCTATGGCAATACGGCGCGCGTCGAGTTGTTCTCGGCGCCAGGTGCCTCCTACCAAGCACTGCTGAGAGGCACCGTGCCTATTGCGGTCGAGGGCTTAGGCGGTGGCTCCCTGCAAACTCTAGTGCCCGCAGGCACGCAGGTGGCGGTAGGGGACACCATCTCATTTCCCGGCCTCTTGGGTGGTATAGTAGCGCTTGTATCGGCAACTGAGGCCAAGGAGGGCGAGTCGTTTACGGTGATATACATGACCCTTCCGGTAAATCCACAAGAACTGCGTTATGTGGAAATCTTGAAGGAAAACTAACAAATCGCAAAATTCAAATAACAAACAAGTTCCAATGTTTAAACTTTTAGAAATTAAATATTGTTTGAGATTTGGTGTTTGGAATTTGTAATTTATGACCGTGTCGTCGCGCTACATATACGCACTAAGTTTTGCTATCGCCGCAGCAGGCTTTCTGCTGCCGTTCTGGCCGCTGTGCATCGTTGGCACTCTTATAGCTGCGCTTTCGGGCCGGTATTTTTTTGCGATACTCGTAGGCCTCCTTCTGGACCTGGGGTCCGGCATGCCGACAGGCTGGCTACAGTATCTTTTTGTACCCTTCACAATCCTGGCCACCCTGGCCTCGCTCATGCGACTCTTTGGAGGCGCGTATTTCTTGGACAAGACCCCTCCCGATACGCTTTAATGGAGCAATGTTCAATGGCAGGTTCAGGCGCGGCAAAATACGATCGGAAATCCACCCCGAGGAGATACTTATAGATTCGGAAAACATCTCCGAGTTTGATGTGGACCAGTTCGAGGGCCGCATCGAGCGCCCCATAAAGCAGAGCCAGCTTGTTGCAATGGGCGGCGCAGTTGCTCTAGTGGCGGTTCTCTTGTTTGTGCGTGCGGGTATGTTGCAGGTTGTGCACGGAGCCGAGTATGCCCTGCGGGCCGAGCAGAACCAGCTCGCCGAAGAGACAATATTTGCCGACCGCGGCACCATAGTAGACCGTAACGGAGTGCCTCTGGCTTGGAGTGAGCGTCTGAATGTTGAGGACGACTTTGCCAGGCGCGTGTATGCAGACAGGCAAGGATTGGCTCACGCGGTGGGCTACACGCGCGCACCTGCCAAAGACTCGTCCGGCAACTACTTTAGGACCGCGTTCGAGGGGCTCGACGGCGCCGAGCGGGCCTACGACGGCAGGCTTGGCGGCACAAACGGTGTAGAACTCACCGAAACCGACGCGCTTGGCCGCGTGGTCTCCCAGGCGATTACGCGGGCGCCTGTCGCAGGCGAGACGCTCAAGCTTTCGCTTGACGCGCGCGTGACAGAAGGGCTCTACGGTGTGCTGTCAAAAAATGCGAGCGCGGCAAATTTCCAGGGCGCGGCAGGCGTCATTATGGACGTACGCACGGGCGAGCTTGTGGCGCTCACCAGCTACCCGGAGTACAGCCAGAGTGCGATGGTGGACGGCGACCGCGAGCTGTTAGCGCAGTACAACCAAGACAAGCGCCAGCCGTTTCTCGACAGGGCCGTGGACGGTCTCTACGCCCCAGGCTCCATTGTTAAGCCCATCATGGCAGCTGGCGCAATATCGGACGGCATTATAGACGAGTACAAGCAGATAGAGTCCACGGGCAAGCTGGTAGTGCCCAACCCGTACGACCCGGACAATCCGACCATCTTTAAAGACTGGCGCGTCAACGGCTGGACAGATGCGCGCCGCGCCATAGCCGTGTCGTCCGACGTGTATTTCTACACCGTGGGAGGCGGGTTTAAGGACCAGCGCGGCATGGGTATTGCGGTTATAGATAAATGGCTGAAGGCCTTCGGCTACGGGCAGGATGCGGGGCTTGAGGGTTTTTCATCCAAAGAGGGCACTATCCCCACGCCTGAGTGGAAAGCCGAGGCTTTCCCCAGCGACCCTACGTGGCGGCTCGGCAACACGTATCATACGGCGATAGGGCAGTTTGGTACCCAGGTGACGCCGCTGCAGGCAGTTCGCACTGCAGCCGCCCTGGCAAACAGCGGAACACTGCTTGTGCCGACGCTGATAGCAAGCTCGACTCCGCAAGGGCAGAAGATTCCTGTTGATGCGCATGCGCTGCAGGTAGCGCGTGAGGGTATGCGCATGGCGGTCAAAGAGGGCGGCACGGCGACGGGTGCCAATGTGCCGTACGTTGCGGTGGCGGCCAAGTCCGGTACTGCACAAGTGGGTATGAAGAACGAATATGTAAACGCATGGCTCATCGGTTTTTGGCCGTACGAGAACCCCAAGTACGCCTTTGCGCTCCTGCTGGACCGCGCACCGGCGGGCGCCACTACTGGCGGCAATATAATCATCAGCCAGTTCCTGTCCTGGATGCACGCCAATGCCCCTGAGTACTTAGAGTAGCTCGCAAAAGCAGACCTGCAGGGGTACTCGATTTTTTTGCTAAAAAATCGCTCAGTCCTCGCGCCGTCGCGCTGTGGAGCCCCCTGCAACCCTCTTTTGCGGCTACTCTTATCCCGCTTACCCTTGACTTTGACCCCGTTTCGGCTACACTACTTGGGCTTACGTTAACTAACCCCCGCAAGGGGAATTTTCAATCCCATATGGAAGAGATGATGTCCCAAGAGAAGTTCGAGGAGCTGACCCAAGAGCTCGAGAATCTGCGTACTACCCGCCGCAAGGAAGTGGCAGAGCAGCTAGAATACGCGCGCAGCCTAGGCGACCTCTCCGAGAACGCCGAGTACCAGGAGGCGCGCGAGATGCAGTCTGCAGTCGAGGAGCGCATCGGCAAGCTCGAGACGATACTCAAGAGTGCAAAAATCGTTAAGGCCGGCAAAGGCGACGGTGTGGGCATGGGCTCGACCGTTACTGTGCAAAAAATAGGCGGCGACGACAAGCATGTGTACATCATCGTGGGTGCCGAGGAGGCTGACATCATCAAGGGTAGGGTCAGCTACCACTCTCCGCTGGGCGCCGCACTCCTGACCAAAAAGAAAGGAGACGACTTTTCCTTCAATACCCCGCGCGGCGTACAGAAATACAAAATCTTAAAGGTTGAGTAGTGCAAATAAAAAGGCCCCGGCAGTGCGCCGGGGCTTTTTTGTTTGTTAGCATGCCACTTAGTCGCCTAGCCGGCGCTTTTGTGAGTGGATCACCTGGGTTGCAGTCCTGGAAGTGCGTGCCGGTTTCAGTTGGAACACATATTCCGACTCGTGAATTATTGCCGTGCGGAAGGCAATCACCGGCTTGTCAGCGTCGGGGAATATCTCCTCGGCGTATTCCTTGAGTCCCTCGAGCTTGCCGCCCTTGAAGTCGCCGTTGACGATAGCGGCGAGGTCCCAGGTCCTGGTCTCCCTCTTTTCGACAGGAAGCTCCAGTATCGTAGTCTGGACGAGTAGGTCAGGGTTGTCGCCTTTCAAATACTCGACTTTGAGAACTTTCTCCATCGGCGCTCCGGAGAGTAGTACCGAGTAGAGCACCTGCATCCTTTCGGCTACAACGACGTATTTGCCGACACGGTCGGCATTCTTCTCAACCTTCATGGCTTGGACTTTCTTGTGTGCCCCAAAGAGCTGTTTCTGTAACGCGGTTTTTCGGCGTACTCCTGCCATCAAATAGTGTACTACTTTTTCTGTTACCGTCAAGTGCAGGTATGAAGTATTAAAAGCGCTTAAAAAACGCTACAATAGCTCCATGTTTTGGGCAGACCGCATAGCAGGAGAGGTCAGCAAGCACTTTGTTGGACTTACGGAATCGAACAAAGGGTCCTTTCTGATACGCGACGAGAAGACGCTCTCCGGCCGCGTACACATAGGCTCTTTGCGCGGCGTGGCGATACACGGCGTAGTCCACGAGGCGCTGAGTGAGAAGGGTATTAAGAATACCTTCAAGTTCGAGTTTAACGACTACGACCCAATGGACGGCATACCCTCGTACCTGGACCAGTCAGTGTACGAGCAGTATCTGGGCATGCCGCTTAAGAACATCCCAAGCCCTGAGGAGGGGTACGAGAACTTTGCCGAGTATTATGGCGCAGAGTTTAGAAGCGTGATAGAAGCTGCCGGTTTTACTCCGGAGTTTTACCGCAGCAGCGAGCTCTACCTCTCCGGCAAAATGGACGGCGTTATCCGCGAGGCGCTCGAACATGCAAGCGACGTGCGCCGTATATACAAGGAGGTATCCGGCGGCACGCGCGAGGACTCTTGGCTGCCGTTGTCCGTCTTGTGCCCGCAGTGCGGCAAGCTCTCTACCACGCGCGCCTCAGACTTTGACGGTGAGACGGTGCAGGTGGAATGTCGCGACCTCGAGTGGGTCAAAGGCTGCCATTATGCGGGCCGCGTATCGCCCTTTGGCGGCTCGGCCAAGCTGCCATGGAAGGTCGAGTGGCCCGCCAAGTGGAAAGTGCTCGGTGTGGACATAGAGGGTGCCGGCAAAGATCACTCGACCAAGGGCGGCTCGCGCGACGTAGCCAATCATATTTCAAAAGAAGTGTTCAATTATGAGCCGCCGTTTGATGTTCCGTACGAGTTCTTTCTGGTCGCAGGAAAAAAGATGTCCTCATCCAAAGGGCAGGGCAGCAGTGCCAAAGAAATTTCAGACCTCCTGCCTGCAAAAATTTTACGCCTCGCGCTCCTGAGCAAGGACCCTATGCATGCATTTAACTTCGATCCGGAGGGGGACACGATACCCGTGTTGTACGACCTGTACGATAAGCTTGCGGGCGAGTACTGGGCCGGTACGCGCGACGACTACGCGCGCCTGTTTGAGTTTGTGCATCCGAGTGTAGCTTCCGGGGATGGTGAGGAGCGGACGGCGCTCGAGGCCGCTAGGCCAAGCCTTACCGTCCGCACCACACCATCCCCTTCGTCCTTGCCTCGGTTTAGCCAGGTGGCGTTTGTGGTGCAGATGCCGCACATGGATATCTACAAAGAGTTCCCTGAGGCTGACCGCGCAGAACTCGACGAGCGCGCCAAATATGCAAAGCACTGGCTGGGGCAATATGCGCCCGAGAAGTTCGTCTTTAAGCTCCAGGACAGCCTGCCTGAGGGTGCGAAGAGCCTGCCCGACTCCGCCAAGCAGGCACTCAAGGGTCTGCGCGACCTTATTGCCGCGCACGACACGATGCCAAGCGGCGAGGAGCTGCATGCCGAGCTCCACAAGACCAAGGAGTTTAAGGCGATCTACCTTGCCTTCTTGGGCAAGGAGAGTGGTCCCAAGGCCGGATGGTTCCTCTCTGTCTTGCCGCGCGACTTCGTGTTAGGGCGTCTGACCGAAGCTAGTGCATAATCTCTCAGGTCTAAACCCTAAAAGATCGGGCAAAATAAAACCCGCCCCGAGAGTATCGGGAGCGGGCATTTTTCGATCTTGGCATGAAGCCAGTTGGGAACTTGGCCCTATCTCCCTAGAGAGAGGCATCTGGAGCAACTTTCGCCGTGCCGCTACTTTTTAGCGATTCGAGGAAAGGTGCCGCCATGCATTCCGCAGTTTAAGGAACAATGAGTCTTTTTTTGCCGCCGCCGGCCGGTTGGAGCCGCGCATATAATACCGCTCCCTCCTGTAGCCGCCAAACCAGCATGACATATCTTTGCTCATGGTTTGGAGTAGCCCCTTTGGGAGGTTCTTGAGGTCGCTGGTCACCTTGGTCATGCTACGTCCTTTCCTTTAAGGCTGCTTGGCGTGCTTTTTTTGCCAAAGCGATTATCAGAATTAAGAACAAGATGTGCCCCTTTCGTTTATTGGCTTATGGAAACGCAAAACTCTTCGTCCTTTCCCTTTGTACCAAACGAGAAGTATTTGTAAAGGGTAAGAAAGAGGGGATATCTCAGAAATTAGAAAAGGCCAGCGTCGCATGAGCGAGGCTGGCCTTTGGGTTATCGCAGTCCGTAGACTGCGACGAGGAACGAGATGATTGTGACTGCGCCGAGCACGCAGCCGACAAACTTGATTGCGAACCAAAACTCGCGACGTGCTTGCAAGGCAGTCCTTGCCTCCAAACGCTCGCGCGTCTGGCGGTAGAGGGGGCTAGAGGAGGTAGATGTGGGAAGAAATGGCATCGGTATTCTCCGTTTATGGCTGATGGATTCAGCTCCGGGAACACTCTGTTTGCGTCCCTGTGGAACAACTCTTCATCTACTAGTATACACCCGTTTAGCCTATTTGTCAAGCTCTTAAAAACCCTTATATATAAACGTATTTTGGCATCTTTACACAAGTATGGGTACTCATCGGCAAATCAGGCTAAATGTGGATAAATAAGCCTGTAGAGTAGCAAAGAGTGGAGTAAACTGGGTACTAGTGGGATGAAGTGGGATAGTCCCACCCCGCAAAGAGCACCAAGAAAAACATCATATGCTGATAGGCGAATACCTCCACACTCTCGACGCGAAGAAAAGGCTCAGCCTGCCTTCGAAGTTTAGGAAGGAAGTTGGCCGCCGGGTTGTGGTGACGCGCGGTCTGGACTCCTGCCTCTTCATGTTTCCAGAGAAAGCGTGGGCTAAGATCGCAGCGAAGATAACCGAGTTGCCTGTAGGGCAGGCGGACACGCGCGGCATAGCCAGGTTCCTCTTGGCAGGAGCAGTGGAGACCGAGGTAGACGGAGCGGGGCGTATTCTCATTCCGGAGTACCTCAAGGACTTTGCAGAGCTCCGCTCGAGAGTTGTCCTGGCTGGCGTCTCGGACCGCATCGAGATCTGGAACGAGAAGACCTGGGAGGAGTACAAGCGCCGCATCGAGAAGGGGGCGGACCAGATGGCTCAGACACTGGGGAACATGGGGATTCTTTAACATATGAACACTTCTGAAATAACTTTGGCTCGTGCATCGCATCGCTCCCGTCGAGAGGAGGGCGGCGCGGCCCATGAGCCAAAGCTAGCGCGGAAGCTGGACACCAAGCACGTCAGCGTCATGCCAAAAGAAGTTTTGGCGGCATTGTCAGTGGCAAAGGGCGAGATTGTACTGGATGCTACATACGGCCAGGGCGGACACAGCGCTCTTTTAAAGAAGGAGGCCCGCGTAAAGCTAATTTCTATTGATGCCGATCCTTCAGCTGGGGTAATTGTGGGCAATTTTGGCGATTTACAAGAGATTGCCACGCGGCTAGGTATCACAGAGGTCAATAAAGTACTCTTTGACCTCGGATGGAACCGCGGCCAACTTTCATCTGGCCGTGGCTTCTCCTTTATGACCGACGAGCCCCTTACTATGAGTTATGGCGAGAAGCCACGTTCCGGCTTTACTGCAGCGGAGATTTTAAACACATTTACCGAAAAGGCGTTGGCTGACATATTTTTTGGTTACGGCGAGGAGCGCTACGCGCGTCGCGTGGCCAAGGCGGTTGTGGAGCGCCGCGAAACTATGCCTTTTGCCACCACGCTCGAGTTTGTCGAA
>CAYHLQ010000014.1:0-12072 GCA_964357485.1 uncultured Candidatus Saccharibacteria bacterium
GCGAGGAGGTAATGGAGGAGGAGTATGCGCGGATGGCATTACCCTGTGTAGTGCCGCGCGTCTCGCCAAAGAGCCCCGCCGGCACGTATACCGAGCCCGCGTCGCCGTCGGTGGTGCCCTTGACGCCGAAGGTCCGACCGAAGGCCGAGATGCCCGTGTTCTCGCCTTGCGTATTAGTGCCGCGGTTGGCCTGGACCTCAATGCCGCGCACCACGTTGGCGAGCGCCGTGTTGTCGTTGATGCGGATTATCGAGGCTGCCAGGGTATTGGCCGCACCCAAGGGGTTGTTGGTGATGTAGAGGCTGTTGCCAAAGATGGTGCCGCCGCCCGTCATCGAGGTAGAGGCTATCTGGTCTATGCCCGATATGGTGAGCGAAGGCGCCGCACCACTAAAGGTCTTGTCAAACCCAAGCTGGGCACGCGGGGTAGTGGTACCGATACCGAGGTTGCCGGTGGTTGCAAAGAACAGCGACGAGGTACCCACCGCCGTGTTAGCACCGCTAAAGTATGCGACCTGGCCGGTGCTGCCGGTAAGCGAGCCGCCGGAGGAAAGGCACGTGCCGTTTACGGCGTAGCAGCCGGCGGTGATGTTGATACCGTTTGCGGCGGTAGTCGAGCCGGTGTTGGAGACGGAGAAGAGCGTCGAGGTTGCAGAGGCGGTGGAGGACCCGATGGCGAAGAGGGTCGTTGCGGTGTCGCCGTTGTTGGCATGGATGCCGAATTTGGCCCAAGGCGCCGAAGTGGTAGCGGTCGTAGTACCGACACCCACGAAGCCGTTGTAGAGCGCGCTGAATATCGGCAAGGTGGATGACGCGGTACCGACCGAGAAGACCGAGGCATTCTTTCCTGCCGTAGTGGTCGCATTGAAAGCCAAGGCGGTAATTGCGAGGCTGCCGTTAAAGAGCGAGTTGCTGCCTACGGTAAGTCCCCCGCCGAAGGCGCCATTCATTGCAAAAAGATTGTTGCGTACTGCCAAACTACCTGTTTCAATACCACCTGCTTCAAACTGCTGGATGTAAGCGCCGCCGAGGTCGAAGGTGACGAGAGAGCTGTTACCGCCGCTCGCGACGTATGCATAACGGCCTTGGATGGCGATAGCGCGCGGGCCGCTAAGACCGGTCGTGATGCTGGATACCTGCACGGGGGCGGCCGGGTTGGAGACATCGAAGGTGACGAGGGCGCTGTTACCGCCGCTCGCGACGTAGGCGTAGCGGCCTTGGACGCTAGCGGCGCGCGGGCCGCTAAGACCGGTCGTGATGCTGGATACCTGCACGGGGGCGGCAGGGTTGGAGACATCGAAGGTGACGAGGGCGTTGTTACCGTTGCTCACGACATACGCGTAACGGCCTTGGACGGAAACGGTGTAGTACGGAGTACTGAGACCAGTCGTGATACTTGAGACGAATGCAGGAGCGGCAGGGTTCGAGACATCGAAGATTACGAGGGCATTGTTGCCGCCGCTATTTACATACGCATAACGACCCTGCACAGTGACGGATCGTGGATTACTGAGACCGGTCGTAATGCTCGAGACTTGCACCGGCGCGGCCGGGTTGGAGACATCGAAGGTGACGAGGGCGCTGTTGCTGAAGCTTGCTACATATGCATATTGACCCTGAATACTGGCAGCGGTTGGAACACTGAGGCCGCTCGCAATGCTCGAGATTTGTACCGGCGCGGCCGGGTTGGAGATGTCAAAGATGAGGAAGTTGTTGTTGTCGTTGTTCAGAACATAGGCATAATGGCCTTGCGCAGAGACGAACACGGGGCTGCTAATGCCTGAAGTAATGCTGGAGACTTGCGCGGGGGCCGCAGGATTTGATACGTCGAATGTTACAAGCGCGTTGTTGCCGTTATTTGCGACGTACGCATAGCGGCCTTGAACGGAAACCGAGTACGGGGTGCTGAGGCCAGTGGTAATAGAGCTTGCCCGCTGTATGGTCGTTGTCCCCGGCAAGACCGCAAGCTGCCCTGTGGTCGAGGCGATGAGCGTGCTCGTAGCAATATTGGAGCCAATGAGTACATTGCCTGTATTGCTGATCTGGAAGAATGGAACGGTGCTGGTGTTGCCAGGGGTAGATGAGGAAACAGCAAAGAGTACGGAATTTGTCTCGCCGCTGCTTGCTTGTACGGACAGTTTTGCAAACGGCGATGTTGTACCAATACCGATTAACCCCGCCTGAGTCACGACAAAGTCAGTGCGGGTTGAAGAGCCAATGGCAAAGGATGGGGCCGAGCCGTTAGCCGAGGTCGGGTTGACGGAGAGTTGCGCCCACGGAGTAGTAGTGCCAACTCCCAAGAACCCAGCGGAGGTTATGGTAGTCGTGCCTGTCTGGCCAAATGCCGCAGTGTTTGCAAGCAAGCTGCTGGCAAAGAAGTTGGTGGACGTTGCACTGGCAAGGATGGTGTTGCCCACTACTGTAAGTGCGTCGTTGGCGTTAAGTGCACCACCGACATTGAGGATTGAGCTGATGGTCGAGGAGCCGGTGACCGCGAGTGCGGTGGTGGTGGCGCCTACTGCAGTAAGGCCGCCGTTGAAAGCTAGCTGAGTCGAGGTGGCGTTGGAGATGAATGGGTAGGCAAACACGTTGGCGGCGGTCAGGTAGTCAGTGCCTGCAACAGCGGCCACGATGGTGCCGCTGCTGTTGGTCTTGAGCAGGCTTGAGGCCAGCTGGTAGAGCGTGGTCGAGCCGGTGTTGGAGACCGAGAAGAGTGTCGAGGTTGCAGAGGCGGTCGAAGAGCCGATGGCAAAGAGGGTTGTTGCCGTATCGCCGTTGTTGGTCTGTATTGCAAACTTGGCAAACGGCGAGGAAGTGCCTACGCCGAGTGCACCCGAAGTCGGGAGCTGGAAGGCGGTCGAGGTTGCAGGGAGCGTGCCGAAAAGCAAGCCGCCCAGGTTGAGCTGGTTGTTGGCGGTAGCGGATGGGAAGAAGGTGTTATTGCCAATGCCGATGTTGCCGTCGCCAGTAGTTAGATTGCCATCTGTTACAGATGCTCCGATTAAAATGTTGGCAAAGCCGCTGGTAACAGTCGCTCCAGCCTGATAGCCCAACAATGTGTTGTAGTCGGCGCCTGTTGCAAATGAGGTGCCCGCACCATAGCCGAGCACAGTATAGCCCTGCGCATTGTAGGCGCCTACCCCTTGTGCTGCGAGATACCCAATAGCCACGGTGCTTGTTGCAGACACATTGAACGCCGATGCGCTGTAACCGACGGCGGTCGAAGACGCCCCGGTTACGTTAAAGTACAGCGACTGGTAACCCATCGCCACATTGGCGCTCCCTGTAGTGTTAAGCGCCATAGCAGTATGCCCAAACGCGCTATTTGACTGGCCCGTGATGTTTGAGAAGAGCGCCTGACGGCCCAATGCAGAGTTAAACGAGCCGCTGGTGTTGTTGCGCAAGACACTGCTGCCAACGCCGGTGTTGTAGTCGCCCGTAGTGCTTACTGCAAGGGCTTGGTAGCCTATTGCAACGTTGTTAGTGCCGGTGGCATTGCTAAAGAGAGCTTGTGTGCCGATAGCGATATTGCGGACGCCGAGGAAGTTCGAGGCATTGCCCGTAAGAGCCTGATAGCCGAGCGCTATGTTGTCAGAGGTGCTTGTGGCGTTGCCGAGAGCCAACTCGCCCATGCTTATATTGCGCAGGCCGCTGGTAATATTCGCATTTGCATTAAGGCCGAGCGAGTAGTTTGAGCCGGTCGTCGAGGCGGTAAGCAGTGTCTGGCCATTGAGGCTCAGGAGCGTCGAGCTGGCGTTGGCCGAGGTAGAGGCAAAGTTGAGTATGCCAATGGTCGAGATGTCGGAGAGACGGGCGGTCGAGGATGCCTGCAGGCCTGCGGTAAACCATATGGGGGTCGAGGTGCTGTTGGCCACGCTACCGAAGTTGGTGGTGGAGGTAAATGGGAATGCGATAGTGTTGGTGATAACACCGGTTGAGGAGTTGTAGGAGATGCCTGCTCCCGCGCTGAGGCTTGAGCTTGAGATCTTGTTGTTAAAGGTAGACCAGTCTGTGGAGGTAAGGAACCCCTTGAGCGAGGCGGATGCCGACTGCGCGTTGGTGTAGTCGAGCGTGATGACACCGGAGGAGGCCTCAAAGTCGTTGGCATTGAATGCCGCAACGCCCTTGGTGGCACCGTCTGCAGCGGCGTTGACGCCGGTGATGGTGAGCCCCGTGCCGATGATGGCCTGACCTGCGGTGACCGTAATGCCGTTGGAGGAGGCTACGGTGCCTGTCGCACTACTATATATAGAGGTGCCATTGCCCGAGAGGAGGCCTCCGAGCGTGGTGGAGCCCGTGCCGCCGTTTGCGACGCCCAGGGTGCCTGTCAGGTACTGGCTGATGGAGAGGCTTGAGGTAGCAATGACGGAGCCGTTGGCGTTGGTGGAGAGGAGTGCGTTAGTGAGGCCGGTGATTGCGAGGTTGGTGGTGGTAGCACCCGTTGCGCGCAGGTTCGTGGCAAAGAAGTTGGTGGAGGTTGCTGATGTAAGCAGCGTGTTGCCCGAGAGCGTGGTGGAGGCAATAGTGGCCGACGACGTGGCGTTGAGCACGCCGATGGTGGAGGTACCAGTGAGGAAGCCGCCCGAGAACGTCAGCATGGTAGTGGTGGCGTTAGACGGGAACGGGTACGCGAACGTCGAGGCGCCGAGCGACGCGGCCGAGAGGCAGGTGCCGCCGACAGCAAAGCAGCCGCCCGAGAGGTTGAGGCCCACGTTGGAGGTAGAGGTGGCCTGGGCGTTAATGTTGAGGCCTACGACAGTGGTCGTGCCAAACCCGGCAGCAGAGACAGTCAAATCACCGCCGTTGACGTCTAATATGTTGCCGCTTGTGGTGTCACCATCGAAGTTAAGGAAATTACCGGAGCCAGAAACCCCCCAGTCTCCCGTATTCAGGTCAAGAGTCATTCCGCCTGCAGGAGATGTGACAGTAAAGTCATTTGTAGCAAGGTTAAGGTACAGCCCTGTTGACCCTTGTGATGTCGAGTAGATGTCGAGTATGGGTCCTAGTGGGTCAAGCTTAATATAGCTGCTACTGCTTGTTCCAACGAAGAATGTTCCTGTTGTCGTCGCTCCGCCGGATATGGTGAGACCACCCGTTGCAGTGCCGTTGCCGATTGTTGAAGACGCGAGCGAGAGTACGCCACCAGTAAACCGCGTGAGGTTAGTAAAGGTGTTGAAGTCGCTAGCCAAGAGTGTCGAGGATGCCGCGCCGGAGAGCGAGGTCAGGTAGTCGGTGCCGGCGATGGCGGCGACAATGGTGCCGTTGGCATTGGTCTTGAGTAAGGATGACGGGAGCTGGAAGAGCGTGGTCGAGCCGGTGTTGGAGACGGAGAAGAGGGTTGAGGTGGCCGACGCTGTGGAGGAGCCGATGGCGAAAGCTGTCGTATTGGTGCTGCCGTTGTTGGCATGGACGCCGAGCGTGGCGAACGGCGAGGTGGAGCTTATGCCCACGTTCCCCGTCGAGCTGAGCACGAGGTACGAGACGCCGCCCACGCGAATCTGCGGAAGGTTAGAACCGAAGAAGTATCCGTTTGTGGTTGCGCCGCTTGCCACGAGTCCGCGGCCGGAGTCTACCGCCACGTTGCCGCCAACAAGGTGGAGGAGCGAGGTTGGGCTGGCCGTCCCGATACCTACATTGCCTGCAAAGTAAGCATCCCCCGTCGTCGTCGCCCCGCCGGAGATGGTGAGGCCGCCCACTGCAGTGCCATTGCCGATGGTAGTCGAGGCGGTAGACATCAAGCCGCCGGTAAATCGGGTCAAGGTCGAAGTGGAGTTGTTGGGGCCCGCGAAGGGGTAGGCGGAAGCGACGGTAGAGAGTGTGGCGTAGTCGGTGCCGGCGACAGCGGCGGTTACTACCCCGTTAACGGTCTTAAGCAGCGAGGCCGTGATGCCGGAGACTACCAAGTTGGTGGTAGATGCAGTCGTAGCGGTGATCATCGTCGTGGAGGCGTACGGGAAGGCGGAAGCGATCGTAGTCGAGGTTGCGGTAAAGTACTCGGCGACTGTTTGTCCTACTACCGAGAGTTTGGCGTATGGCGAGGTAGTGCCGATGCCGATGGAGCCTGACGATACGCCCGACCCAGTACCACTGTTGTCTATGCCGAAGATGATGTTTTGTATGTTGAGCTGGTTGGAGCCAGTCGAATTAGGCAGGTTTATGTCGTTGCCACCGATGACAATGTTGTTGTTGCCTGCGGTGAGGTTGTCGCCGGCATACTGACCCAGGGCAATATTGTTTGAACCTTCGCTATTGCTCAGTGCTTGGATACCGAGTGCGATGTTGTCGTTGCCTGTGGAGTTAGAACTCAATGCCGAGTACCCGACGGCAATATTATTGTAGCCTTGCGTATTGACAATGAGCGCCTGGAAGCCCGCTGCGAAGTTGGCACTACCACTAGTGTTGAGAAGTAAGGCCTCTTGACCAATGGCAATATTGCTGCCTCCATTACTGTTTCGGAGCGCTCGATATCCCGCGGCAAAGTTGTCGTCAGCATTGCTTCCGCTGAACTGCAGGGCTTCTGTACCGAGTGCAACGTTGTAGGTACCAGTACTGGTGGCACTCAGGGCATCGAGACCCAGCGCGTAGCTGTTTGTCGTGCTTGATGCCTGCAGAAGTTGGCGGCCACCCAAGACTAGGAGCGATGTGGACGCGCCTGTTGCATTGAAGGTAGGAGCAGTTGCGTAGGTGCCCTGTACGAGGAGGCTACCCGTCGTCGTCGCCCCGCCCGAGATGGTGAGGCCGGTTGCCTGGCCACCTGCGCCGATGGTTGACGATGCGAGCGAGAGTATGCCACCAGTAAACCGCGTGAGGTTAGTAAAGGTGTTGAAGTCGCTAGCCAAGAGCGTTGAGGATGCCGCGCCGGAGAGCGAGGTAAGGTAGTCGGTGCCGGCGACAGCGGCGACGATGGTGCCGTTGGCATTGGTTTTAAGTAGGGATGACGAGAGCTGGAAGAGTGTCGTCGAGCCGGTGTTGGAGACGGAGAACAGCGTGGTGGTAGCTGAGGCAGTCGAGGACCCGATGGCGAAGAGTGTGGTGTTGGTGGAGCCGTTAAGAGCCTGCACCGAGAGCTTAGCGAATGGAGAGGTGCTGCCGATGCCGATGTTGCCACTTGAGACAGTCTTGCTAGTGCCATCTATGCCTGTACCGAATATAAGGTTGCCTATAGTGAGCTGGTTTGAACCGGTATTGACCGGCGCATCAATATCGTAGCCAATGACGATGTTGTTGGAGCCGGAAGATACCGCATCCCCTGCCTGGTACCCAAGGAAGAGGTTGTTAGAGCCGGTGGTAAAGAACCCGCCCGCACTCGCGCCGAGCGCGGTGTTGCGCGTGCCATATGCGGCAGCAAATGATCCCTCTAGCGCTCCGTCGCCCACCGCCGTATTGAAGCCATCAGGCCCGCTTGCTTGGAACTGCCCGAGCGTATCACTTCCGATTGCGACGTTTGACCCGCTGCTGGTAGCCAGCGGAAGCGCGCCGTAGCCCAAGGCAACATTGTAGCTAGCTGTAGTATTTCCGCTCAATGCGTCCCGGCCGATTGCTATGCTGTAGTCGCCCGTTGTGTTGAGATTGAGTGCGTTGAAACCGACGCCGATATTATGGACGCCGTCATCAGTATTTGCCGTACCGGCATCAATGCCAAGGAACAATGAGAGGCTTGATGTGGAAGCTTTCAACAAAGACTCGCTATTGAGCGAAAGGAGGGTTGTGTTAGTTGGCCACAAGCTAAGCGTTGGCGCGTAAATGGTCGAGGAAGCCTGCAGCCCCTGAGTAAACCATATGGGGGTCGAGGTGGAGTTGGCCACGCTGCCGAAGTTGGTAGCGGAGGTGAATGGGAATGCGATAGTGTTGGTGATAACACCCGTGGAGGAGTTGTAGGAGATGCCTGCTCCCGCACTGAGGCTTGAGCTTGAGATCTTGTTGTTAAAGGTAGACCAGTCTGCAGAGGTCAGGAAGCCAGCCAGGGAGGCACTCGCCTTCTGTGCGTTGGTGTAGTCGAGCGTGATGACACCGGAGGACGCCTCAAAGTCGTTGGCATTGAATGCAGCAACGCCCTTGGTGGAGCCATCTGCTGCGGCGTTGACGCCGGTAATGGTAAGGCCGGTGCCGATGATGGCCTGACCTGCGGTGACGGTGATGCCGTTGGAGGAAGCTACGGTGCCTGTCGCACTACTATATATAGAGGTGCCGTTGCCCGAGAGGAGGCCTCCGAGTGTGGTGGAGCCCGTGCCGCCGTTTGCGACACCAAGCGTGCCGGTGATGTTGTTGGCGCCGATAGAGGAGGTGCCTACGATAGTGCCGTTTGCGTTGACTGCGAGTATCTGGCTGCTGATGCCTGCAAGCGTGGTGGAGCCGGTGTTGGAGACGCTAAACAGTGTGGAGGTCGCGCTTGCGGTGGAGGACCCGATGGCGAAGAGCGTGGTGTTGGTCGAGCCATCGTTAGCGTGGACGCCGAGCGTGGCGAACGGCGAGGAGGTAGCGATGCCCAGTGCTCCAGTGGTCGGGAGCCTAAACGTGGATGCTGAGGTAGTAGCTGGCAGGATTCCAAAGAGGAAGTTGCCTATATTGAGTTGATTATTTGCCGTTGTCGAAGGGAAAACGGTATTATAGCCAATCGCAAGGTTCCCTGAACCAATGGTAAGACTTCTGCCAGCAAAGTTACCGAGAAGCAGGTTATCGAATCCTGTAGTTACGTCTACACCTGACTGATGGCCAAGCGCCGTATTGCCAGTTGAAGATGCTGAGATGAGAGACCAAAAACCAACAGCAGTGTTTCTACTTCCAGATTGGCCAGAGTAGAGCGCAGAGTCACCGAATGCGACGTTAAAATTTCCAGTTGAATTGCCCTTTAGAGCGCTTTGCCCCACTGCGGCATTAGAGCTGCCATTCGTGTTGAAACTGAGAGCATCCGCCCCTACAGCTGTGTTATTGCTGCCTGTTGTCACGGAGAAGAGCGCATTAGAGCCAACCCCTACGCTATCGTCATCAACAGAGAGCAACGGGTTTCCACCAAATGTGAGCGTCCTTACGAGCCCAGACGTGGTGGTAGCAAAATTGATCACGCCATTTACCGATAAATTCTCAAACCACGCAGTCGAACTCGCCTGCAGCCCAGCCTTAAACCAAATCGGCGTAGTAGTGGAGTAGGCCAAGGTGCCAAAGTTGGTGTCAGCGACAAACGGAGCTGCGGCAATGGTAGCCGAGGTCAGGTAGTCGGTGCCGGCGACAGCGGCCACTACTGCGCCGTTGCTCAGGGTCTTGAGGAGGGACGAGGTAATGCCGGTGATGGCAAGCGAGGTAGTGGTCGCATTGCTCGTCGTCGCGTTGAGAGCGGTAAAGTTGCCGAAGGTTGAAGAAGCGTTGGTAAGGATGCCGCCAGTGAGCGTCGAGAGGCCGGTGACGCTAAGCGTAGTGCCTACTGAGGCCGAGTTGAGCGTGGCAAGGCCGCTCGTGGTGAGCGTGCCAAACGTCGCCCCGCCCGTGGCGTTGAACTGGCCGCTGATAGTTGAGGAGCCCAAGACAGCGAGCGAGCCTGACGAGGTCGCGTTGCCAAAGAGCGTATTGCCTGTCAGCGTCGTGGACGCGATAGTGGCCGACGATGTGGCGTTGAGCACGCCTATGGTGGAGGTGCCGGTGAGGAAGCCGCCGGAGAAGGTCAGGGTGGTGGAGGTGGCATTAGACGGGAACGGGTACGCGAAGGTGGTAGCCGAGGTCAGGTAGTCGGTGCCGGCGACGGCCGCAGTGACTACCCCGTTGACCGTCTTGAGCAGGCTGCCCGAGATACCGGAGATGGTGAGGTTGGTGGTGGAGGCGGTGCCGAAGTAGCCGGTGCCCGAGACCGAGAGCGCGGTCGAGGACGCGTAGGGGAAGATAGACGCGACGGAAGAAGTAGCGGTGAAGTTGGCTGCGAGCACATTGCCGCCAAACACCGCGCTGTTGCCTACCGAGAGCTGGCGATACGGCGAGGTAGTGCCAATGCCGACATTGCCGCCCATAAATGTCGCGACGACAGGATTGGTCTCGGTCGTCGAGGCGATGTAGGCGGCGATGGTCCCGCGGCTAAAGATGCCCGATATGCCTACCGTAAGCCCGCCGCCGGCATAAATGTTGTTGCCCACCGTAAGCGTGTTGGCGATGTTGGCGATGTCTGACTGGAGGGAGGCGATGTTAGCAGCCGGCAGGGTCGCGCCGTTTATGTCTACCACTGCGAGGCCGCCTGCTTCTGTGGCAACATAGGCGTACTTGCCCACTACTGTTATACCCAGAGGACTGCCACCGGTAGCAACGCTGCCCACCAGCGCGGGCGACGCCTGGTTGTAGAGGTTGAGTACGAGCGCATTGCCGGTATTGTCGGCAATATAGGCGTACTGGCCTGCAACAACCACGCCGTAGTGGCTACCGGCATAGGTGCCGACAACGGTCGGCGTCGCGTTAGGGTTGCTTACATTGAGCGAGTAGAAGCCCAAGCCTATGTCGGCCACGTACAGGTATTTGTCGGACACATAGAGCCCCAAGGGGGTGTTGCCCGAGGCGTAGGTTGCGGTTGCGACGGGGGCTGTCGGGTTGGAAATGTCTACTATATATATGTTGCCGTTGCCTATCTCTCCCACATAGGCGTACTTGCCCTGCACTGCCACCGAGTACGGCTGGGAGCCGCCGCCGGTCCCGAGCGAGCCTGCAACCACGGGAGCGGCCGGGTTGGATACGTCTAGAACCTTGAGCGCGCGGGCACTCGTGCCGCCGTCTGCAACGTAGAGGTACTTGCCCGAGAGAGCCATGTTCCACGGCGTCTCGATAATGTCGGTCGAGCTTACCAGCACGGGTGCGGCCGCGTTAGACACGTCAACAATAACAAGGCCCAGCGTGGTGTCGCCGATGTAGGCATAGCGGCCCGCCACAACAACCGACACCGCCGCCGAGGAGCCGCCGTTGTACGCAAGCGAGCCCACCAAGACGGGGGCGGCCGGGTTTGAGGTATCCATAATGCGCAAGCCGCCTGCCAGGTTGGCAACGTAGGCATAACGGCCAGAGACCGCTGTGGCGTACGTGTTGCTGCCAAGCACGCTTGTGGTGGCAAGCGTAGGATTGCCCGAGGCGTCTTGCCTGATATTGCCGCCCACCACGGCCAAGCGCGCTGATGGGGTCGTCGAGCCGATGCCTACATTGCCTGCGGTGTCTATAGTAGTTGACGATGTCCCGCCGAAGGCCGCGCTGTTGCCGGTAACACGGCCGCCAAACAGGCTGGATGTGGATGAGGCATTGTCGGTAAAGATGCCGCCAACCACCTGGAGCTTGGCCAAGCTGGTGGTGGCGCTGGCGCCAATAAGCACCTGGTTGGTGGTGGTCGAGACGCGTATGGCCGAGTTGTTAAAGAAGGTCCAGTTTACATCGCTGCCGCCTCCGCCGCCGGAAAGGTCTACGCCACAAGAGAACGCGCCCGCATCCCACAAGAGTTTGTCTGCAGTGCCGCTGCAGGCGGTGAGCCCGGCGCCCGTAAGCGTGCCCGCAACGGCTAGGTTGCCTGCCGCGTCTATCGTTGTCGTGGCGGTACCGCCTATTGCAAACGTGTTGCCTGTTATCCTGCCGCTAAAGAAGTTGGTAGAGGTGGCGTTGGCCAGGGTCGTGCTGCCGGTGAGCGTTGTCGAGGCCGAGGAGAGGCCGCCGCTAAATGCGATGAGCGTCGTAGTTGCATTAGACGGGAATGGGTAGCCAATAGCATTGACAATAGTGTTGCCTGTGCGCGAGAGCCCAGTCGAGAATGTAAGCGGCACCTCGTAGTCGCTGCCTGCAGTTGCCGCGATGACTGCCCCGCCGGTGGTGGTCTTGAGCAGGTTGCCGGTAGAAATGCCCGAGATGGCAAAACTGGTGGTCGTTGCATTGGTGCCGGTGGCGTTAGCAAAGACAAACGGCCCGGTGAGCGTTGTCGAGGCCGAGGTAAGACCGCCGTCAAAGGCAATGAGCGTTGTTGTAGCGTTGTTGGGGAATGGGTACTGGTAGATGGTGGCCGAGGTCAGGTAGTCGGTGCCAGCGACTGCGGCGACTACAGAGCCGTTGGAGAGAGTCTTGAGGAGCG
>CAYHLQ010000015.1:0-11972 GCA_964357485.1 uncultured Candidatus Saccharibacteria bacterium
TTGGGACGGGGCGGCGTTGATCGCGATCAAGCGTCCTGGAACCGGCCTGTCGCCGGCCATATCTATTGACCAGAAGAGCCGGTCCAACAACCCGCGCTCCACCGTGGCGACCATAACCGAGATATACGACTACCTGCGCATCCTCTACGCGCGTGTGGGGCATCCACACTGCCTGGTGTGCGGCCGCGAGATAAAAAAACATTCCAACCAGGAGATTATCGAGAGCATTGTCGAGACAGTGACTAAGGTCGCGCCTAAAAAGACCCGCAAGGTCATGGGTGTGGATATTAACGACGACCGGGTAGCGATTTACGCACCCGTGGTGGTGGGCCGCAAGGGCGAATACTACCAGCTGTTGTACGACCTACTGGGCAAAGGGTTTGAGAAGGCGCGCGTAGACGGCAAGTTAATATCCCTGCGCGAGAGGGTAGACTTGGCCCGCCACAAAAAGCATGACATAGACGCGCTCGTAGACGAGATTTTGGTGAGCGAGTTCAAAACTGACAAGAAGGCCGCTGTAGAGCGCCTGTCCGAAGCCGTCGAGCGTGCCTTGCAGGAGTCCGAGGGCTTGGTGCGCGTAGAGGAGCATGGGGTAGGGCGTCTGGTGTCGGCCAAGTTTATGTGCGCGTACGACGGATTTTCCTTCCCCGAGGTAGAGCCGCGCCTTTTCTCCTTTAACTCGCCATACGGCGCGTGCCCAGCCTGCAACGGTTTGGGTACCAAGCATCTCTTTTCCGACGAGGCGTGCCCAGTTTGCCTTGGTGCGCGCCTGCGTCCGGAGGCCCTAAATGTATTTTTGGAAAAAACTCCGAAAGACAGCGAGGAGCCTATACCCGAGGCGGCCGAGCGCATACAGCAGGGAAGGCTCAATATTGTCGAGCTGACCAGTTTGTCTATTGAGGCGGCATACGACTACTTTATTGAGCTCGAGTTGTCTAAAAAAGACCAGGAGATTTCTAAAACGGTCATTAAAGAGATTACCGCGCGCCTTAAATTTATGCTCGATGTAGGATTGGACTACCTAACCCTCGACCGCCGCGCCAACACGCTCTCTGGTGGCGAGGCTCAGCGCATCCGCTTGGCCTCCCAGCTGGGCTCGGGGCTTGTGGGTGCCTTGTATGTTTTGGACGAGCCGACCATTGGCTTGCACCAGCGCGACAACGAGCGGCTTATAAAAACCCTGCTTAACCTGCGCGACCTGGGCAACACTATTATTGTTGTGGAACACGATGAAGACACCATATATGCGGGCGACTACCTGGTAGACATCGGCCCGGGCGCGGGCGTGCATGGTGGCGAGGTGGTGGTAGACGGCTGGCTCGACAAGCTGCTAACAGCCAAGAAGAACGACAGTGGTTCGCTCACCTTGTCGTATCTGCGTGGAGAGACGGTTATAGAGGTGCCGGAGGAGCGCCGCGAGAAGGACAAGGGCTTCCTCAAAATTAAGGGTGGCAAGGCGTTCAATATAAAAAACCTATCAGTGGATGTGCCGCTGGGCCGGCTGGTAACGGTGACAGGTGTGTCGGGCTCGGGGAAGTCCACCTTCCTCTACGAGATTCTGCACGAGAACCTCAAGGCGCGCTTTGACAAAAAGTACCGCTCCAACAAGACCTATAACGCGGCCAGCTTCGAGGGCAGCGAACACTTATCGCGCGCAATACTGATTGACCAAAGCGCGATAGGCCGCACGCCCCGCTCTAACCCGGCAACCTACACAGGCGCGTTCGCATTCATTCGCGAGCTGTTTGCCGAGACTAGCGAGTCGCGCGCTCGCGGGTGGAAGGCCTCGCGCTTCTCGTTTAACGTCAAGCAGGAGCGTCATGGCGGGCGCTGCGAGACCTGTGAGGGCAACGGGCTTATTGCTGTCGAGATGCACTTCCTACCCACCGTCTACGTTACCTGCGATGTCTGCAATGGGAAGCGCTTCACCAAAGAGACTCTGGAGGTTAAGTACAAGAAAAAGAACATATACGACGTGCTTGAGATGACTATTGAGGAGGCGCTCGAGTTCTTCAACGATATCCCGGCGGTGTACGACAGGCTCAAAACCCTCGATGAGGTGGGGCTCGGGTATCTGAAGCTCGGGCAGTCTGCCACAACGCTCTCTGGTGGCGAGGCTCAGCGTGTCAAAATCTCAAGCGAGCTGTACCGTCCGCACCTGCAGAAAACCATTTACCTGTTGGACGAGCCGACGGTGGGCTTGCACTACGAGGATGTACGCAAACTCATAGACATACTCAACAAGCTTATTGCCGCCGGCAACTCGGTGGTGCTTATCGAGCACAGCATGGACATCATCAAGTCGTCTGACTATCTGCTGGACTTTGGCCCGGAGGGCGGCTCAGGAGGCGGCACGCTTGTAGCAAAAGGCACCCCAGAGGAGGTCGCCAACAACAAGAACTCCCACACCGGCAAATACCTTAAAAAAGTCCTCAAGGGCCGGTAACCTGGTAATACATTAAGTTATGCTATAGCAAAATATAATGTATTTGAAAACATATGAATCCAGAACAGTTTAAAAGAAGGGTTAAAAAAATACCGGATGAGCCGGGGGTGTACTTCTTTTTAGGTCGCAACAAAAAGCTCTTATATATCGGCAAGGCGACGAGCCTGCGCAGCCGCGTGCGCAGCTACTTTGCCAAAGACTTGATGGATACGCGTGGCCCCTTGCTGGTGGAGATGCTCGAGCGGGCGACGAGTATAGATTTTCGCCAGACGGACTCGGTCTTGGAAGCACTTTTACTCGAAGCCTCGTTAATACGCACGCACAAGCCTGACTACAACACTGACCTTAAGGACGACAAGAGCTTTAACCACGTAGTTATAACTAAAGAGGATTACCCGCGTGTGCTTGTGATACGCGGCAAGAACTTGGAGGTCGAGTGCCCGCCTGACAAGCGCGCGTACTCATTCGGCCCGTTTCCTCATGGCATGCAGCTTAATCAGGCGATGAAACTCATCCGCAAGATTTTCCCGTATCGCACCACGTGCGTACCTAACTCAGGTAAGCCTTGTTTTGATGCGACTATTGGGCTGTGCCCGGGGGTTTGCTCGGGCGAGATAGGCAAGGCGGAGTACCGCCGCTTGGTGCGCCATATTGTGCTCCTGTTCCAGGGCAAGAAGAGGATACTCGTCGCCTCGATGGAGCGTCAGATGAAGGCTGCTGCAAAAGAGGAGCGGTTTGAGGAGGCTGCGCGCCTGCGCGAGCAGCTCTTTGGCCTGACGCATATCCAGGATGTCTCCTTGATAAAGGACGAGTACCGCGGCAACAATGCCGCGCAGGCGAGCCGCATCGAGGCGTACGACATCGCGCACCTGGCCGGCTCGGGCCACGTGGGTGTTATGACGGTTGTGGAGGGCGGCTTGGCCAACAAAATGGAGTACCGCAAGTTTATCCTGCGCGAGGCTAAGGGTGGCGACGACCCAGGCTCGCTTAAGGAGGTGTTGTCGCGCCGCTTGGGCCACAACGAGTGGCCGATGCCAAAACTTATTGTGGTGGACGGCCACACTGCACAGATGAACGCCGCTAAGCGCGTGCTAGAGCAGTTTGGCATAAAAATCCCCGTGGTGGGCGTGGTTAAGGACGAGAAGCACCGTCCGCGCAGCATAGCGGGCGACCGCGACACTATTAAAGACCGCGAGCGCGACATCCTCCTTGCCAACGCCGAGGCACACCGCTTTGCAATTTCATTTCATCGTAAAAAAACCCGCAAGAACCTGCTGAGTTAGGGTATAATCCCAGTATGAGAAAGGTGGTCGGAGTACTACGGGGCGGGCCTTCGCGCGAATATGATGTGTCTCTTAAAACCGGTTCGGCCGTCTTGGAGGCCCTCGACCGCGAGCGGTACGAGCCGCGCGATATTTTTGTAGACCGCGAGGGTGCGTGGCATGTGCACGGCGTGGCCATGGACCCGGAGAGGGCGCTTAAGGGCGTAGACGTGGCCTTTAATGCTATGCACGGCGAGTATGGCGAGGACGGCCAGCTCCAGCGCGCACTCGACAAGCTGGGCGTGCCCTACACCGGCTCGGATGCTTTTGCCTCGGCGCTCTCGTTTAATAAGCATCACACCAAAGAGGCGATGCAGAAGCTCGGCCTTAAGGTGCCCTACAGCACGGTGATAGACTTCGAGCCGGCACAAGACGGCGAGATAGAGGCGCTGGCGCAGAGGCTGTTCCGCTCCTTCCCCCAGCCGTCGGTCGTTAAGCCTGTGTGGGGCAGCTCTGGTGCCGGCGTTAGGGTGGCGCAGTCCTACCACGGGCTGGAGCATGCCCTGCGCGATGTGGCCAAGTACTCAACTAAGATTATGGTCGAGGAGTATATTCCCGGGCGCGAGGCCTCGGTGGGCGTTATAGATAACTACCGCGGCGAGGAGCTGTACGCGCTTGTCCCGACGCAGAGTGTTTTTAGTCATGATGAAAAAGGCCGGTTGGCAGAGCTTGCCCGTGCGGCGCACCGCGGGCTTGGGCTGTCGCACTACTCGGACTCAGACTTTATCGTAAGCAAGCGCGGCATTTACTACCTAGAGTCTAACGCCCTGCCCAAGCTCCATGGCGAGTCCAAGCTGGCAGGCGCTCTCTCCTACGTAGGCGCTAGCCTGACACATTTTATAGACCACGTGATAGAGTTGGCCCATGGCAGACGAAAAACTATCTAAAAAGAAGTGCAAGCCCTGCGAGGGGGGAGTGCCTCCGCTGACCAAGGAGGCCTCGGAGGAGCTCTTAAAACAGCTCAAGTCGGAGTGGATGCTCATAGACGGCGGACGCATGCTTGCTAACACCTACACCTTTAGGGACTTTGTCGAGACTATTAACTTTGTAAATAAAATTGCCGCGGTGGCCGAGGAGGAGCAGCACCATCCGGACCTGACTATCTCTTACAACAACTTGGGCGTAGAGCTTATGACCCACGCCATAGGCGGCCTGAGCGAGAACGACTTCATCCTGGCTGCAAAGATAGACGAGATTACGAAGGGTTGAGAAATAGCCGATTTTCCTATACAGTAGGGAGGTCCTAAAAGAGGGCCCTTAGCTCATCTGGTAGAGCGCCTCATTTGCAATGAGGAGGTGACCGGTTCGATCCCGGTAGGGTCCACAAACGACGAGAAGGGTACGCCGGGGGCGTGCCCTTTCGCGTTTGTGGAGGACGGAGCGGGCCCCGCGCCAGCAGGCGTGGGAGCGAGTCGGGGTCGCGGAAATCCAGTCGCGACGGCGACTGGATTATCTGTGACCACAAAGACATGTGGAAGGCGCAGGTATATTTTGCACTGGCAAAATACCGAGCCAGGGTCGTGGAATTTTTAGCGCGACGGCGATTTTGAACGCCTGACCACCTTGGTGGAAGGCAGATATTGTTGCTATTTCGAAGACTTCATTGACAGACAGTGTATAACTATTACAATTAAGGAGAGGTTAATAACCTTTAATAACATACCTATATGGCAGACGAACACAAAAATAAAACAATTACCATCGTTGTCAATGGCACACCACACGAGGTTCCGAAGAAAGAGGAAATTACCTACGCCGAGGTGGTCACTCTCGCGTATCCTGACTACCCCCAACATCCCGAAATCACTTATTCCGTGACTTACACGCGTGGTCATGGCGAGAAACCGGAAGGTATCCTCAACCCAGGCGGAAGTGTCAAAGTGAAGGACGGCATGTCTTTCAGTGTTAATCGAACTGGCCAATCGTAATAGCGACATTCGGCGTCTTCTCGAAAAAGGCTATGCCTTAAGAGTAGATGGCGCTCATTTAGTCGTGCGCGATATTCCTTATTTGGATAATCAAAACCGTCTTCAAACGGGTGCCTTTGTTGCTAAGTTGGTGTTTGTTGACGAGTTAACGGTGCGACAAGACGACCATCAGATATATTTTGCTGGTTCAGTACCTCATGGATTAAATGGTCAGCCTATTCCAAATCTTGGTGGAGGACCTATAACGATTCCTCTAAATAAAACAGACATCGTTGTTCAAAGGTCGTTTTCAAACAAACCAACAACTGGAAGCGGCTTTTTAGATTTTTTTGAAAAGATCAACCACTATACAACTATAATTTCTGGGCCAGCTATGGAACAGCATGGTGCTAACCCTTTCACTTTTCAAGTTGATACAGATGTGATTACAGATAGTGTGTTTAATCATCAAGACACCCTTACTAGTCGTGCAGAAATTGCAGATATTGCCAGTGTATTTAAAGACGAGATAGTTGCAGTTATTGGATTGGGCGGTACAGGTTCCTATTTGCTTGATTTTCTTGTAAAAACACGCATAAAAGAAATTAGAGCTTTTGATGGTGACGACTATCATGTTCATAATACATACCGATCACCAGGTAGATTGACGAATACTGAATTGGGAAAGAGTAAAGCTGAGGTCTACAAACTTCGGTATAAAAACTTCAGGAAGGGGCTGAGTACACATGCAAGGCATGTCGACGATACTTCTCAAAAAGATCTGGAAGGCGTAACTTTTGCTTTTATTTGTGTTGATAAGGGATCAGCCCGCTCTCAAATTTTTGACCTACTGATTAAACTTAAAATTCCATTTATCGATGTCGGGATGGGACTTGAACGCAACGGGCAAGTATTATCAGGTATGCTTCGCGTCACATATTATCCAATTGAAAGAGCCGGGGAAATTCGAAATTTAGATTTAGCCGAAACAAGTGATGATCCAGAAAATTTGTATAGAAGCAATATACAAATATCAGAACTAAACGCCCTGAACGCTTCTTTGGCGACTATTCTTTATAAGAAAATAAAAAATTTCTACACGTCTAACGACACGCCAGTTCATTTGTTGATGGATTTGAGTAATTTAAAAATATTTGTACAACAATAGCTATGAAGTCGTTGGAACTCAAATATGTGATTTATATACCTGAGCAATTGTCGCCAGGGGTACTTTATGTCTCAGAGGAATATAAGGTGGCTGGACATTTGTGTGCGTGTGGATGCGGAAGCAAGGTTATTGTTCCACTTGGTCCTGCGGAGTGGACTTTTTCAGAGAGTGGCGGGCGTCCAACCCTGTACCCTTCAATTGGTAATTGGCAACTCCCTTGCCGATCACATTATTTTGTGACTAATGGCAATATTGTTTGGGCCCGCGCATGGTCAGCTGAAGAAATTAAGGCAGGTAGACATGCTGAAGAACGACAAAGGGGGGAGTATTACAGGTCTAGAAGTCAGAAGCCAAAGTTTTGGGGAAGGTTTAGAAACTTTTTAAGCAGGTTTATTAAATATTAGGACTTCCTCACAAGCTTTTAATTCACTGTATTATTAACCCCATGCAGTCGCTGTTCCCTGTCCTGGATCCCGCGGGCGCTATTGGCCTTGCCGAGCGCGGGCTTATGCTGCACGCGGTGGAGTTTATGCTCATTGTGGCCATACCGGTCTACCTGCTGCTGTTCTTCTTTGCGTATCGCTACCGCAAAGGCAATAAAAAAGCCAAGTACACCCCCGACTGGGAGCATGGCAAACTGGAAGAACTGGTGTGGTGGGTGATACCACTTGAGATTGTCTTGGTGCTCGGCGCCCTAACCTGGAGCAGTACGCATCAACTGGACCCTAAAAAAGCACTCGAGGGCGAGGCACCCTTGCAGGTGCAAGTAGTCTCTCTAAACTGGAAGTGGCTCTTTATCTACCCTTCGCTTGATATTGCAACGGTCAACTACGTAGTCATACCCACAAATAAGCCGGTGCAGTTTAGCATTACGGCCGACGCGCCGATGAACTCGTTTTGGATACCCCAGCTGGGCGGGCAGATTTATGCAATGACAGGCATGACAACTACACTTAACCTTGTAGCCAACGATGCTGGCACGTACGCTGGCACGGCAGCCAACTACAGCGGCGACGGTTTTGCCAAGATGAAATTTGCCGCGCGGGCGCTCCCGGCCTCCGACTTTGACGCGTGGGTCGCCGATATTAAAAGTGGCACAAGCACGTTGGGCTACAGCGAGTACCAGGCGCTTGCCAGGCCGGGTGTAGTGGGCCGGACTCAGTATGCGGCCGCACAGCCCGGCCTGTTTGACGCTATAGTCATGCGCTACATGGACGCCGTGTCGCCGATACACCACTAATATGTTTGGCATTTTAAGCTTTAAGGATTTTATACACGGGCCTATAGAGACTGTGCCCCAGCTCATGATCGTGCTGGGGGCCTTGGGTGCCGTAGCCTTGCTGACGTACCTCAAGCGCTGGGGCTGGCTGTACCGCGAGTGGCTCACTACGGTAGACCACAAGCGTATTGCGGTCATGTACTTTATTTTGGCCGGGCTTATGCTGGCGCGCGGCGCAGTAGACGCGGGCATGATGCGCGTCCAGCAGGCTATCAGCTTGCCCGGCAGTGAGGGGTACCTCTCGCCGGACCATTACGCGCAGATATTTACCGCGCACGGGGTCATTATGATCTTCTTTGTGGCGATGCCGTTTATGTTCGCACTCATAAACCTCGCGGTACCTCTGCTTATTGGCGCGCGCGATGTGGCGTACCCTTTCCTCAACTCGCTCTCGTTCTGGCTTACGGCCGCGGGCGCAATACTTATAAACCTTTCGCTGGTAGTGGGGCACTTTGCCGCCACGGGCTGGCTGGCCTACCCGCCGCTCTCCGAGCTGCAATATAGCCCCGGCGTGGGAGTGGACTACTACATATGGGCTCTGCAGGTGGCGGGTGTGGGCACACTTTTGGCTGGCATTAACTTTTTGGTAACGATTATAAAAATGCGCGCGCCGGGTATGACGATGATGAAGATGCCGATATTTGCGTGGACTACGCTGGCGTCAATGATCCTTGTTATATTCGCATTCCCTATACTCACGGTTACATTGGGGCTACTCTCGCTGGACCGTATCGCGGGGATGCACTTCTTTACTACCGATATGGGCGGCAGCGCGATGCTCTATGTCAACTTGATATGGGCGTGGGGCCACCCGGAGGTTTACATACTCATACTCCCGGCGTTCGGCATCTTTAGCGAGCTGGTGCCGGTGTTTGCCCGCAAGAGGCTCTTTGGCTATACCTCGATGGTGGTGGCGACCATGGCTATCGCCGTGCTGTCGTTTGTCGTGTGGGTGCACCACTTCTTTACTATGGGCGCCGGCGCGAATGTTAACGCCTTCTTCGGCATTATGACGATGGTCATTGCCATACCCACCGGAGTCAAAGTATTTAACTGGCTGTTTACGATGTTCCGCGGCCGCATTACCTTTGCGACGCCCATGCTGTGGTTTATGGGCTTTCTCTCCACCTTTATACTCGGCGGCATGAGCGGGGTCCTGATGTCTATACCGGGCGTGGACTTCCAGTTCCATAACTCGCTATTCCTCGTGGCACACTTCCACAACATGATTATTGGTGGAGTGCTGTTTGGGTTCTTTGCGGGGTTTGCCTACTGGTTCCCCAAGCTGTTCGGGTTTACCCTCAGCGAGGTATGGGGCAAGCGCGCGTTTTGGTGCTGGCTGGTCGGCTTCCTAGTAGCGTTTATGCCTCTCTATGTGCTGGGGATTATGGGTGCGACGCGCCGACTTAATGTCGTGGACCCTGCATGGCAGCCGCTGTTTATCGTGGCGGGCATTGGCGTGTGTATTATTGCGCTTGGCGTACTTATGCAGGCCGTGCAGTTGTATGTCTCGATACGTGACCGCAAGAAAAACCCGGCAGGCAATGACCCGTGGGTGGATGGCCGCACGCTGGAGTGGTCTACGTCGAGCCCGCCGCCGGCGTACAACTTTGCCTCTATCCCTGTTGTGCATACCCGCGACCCATACTGGTACGCAAAACAGGAGAGTGAAAATCTGGAGGCGACGCCTCCAGATGCAATAGAGATGCCAGTCTCTACGCCTATGGGCCTTATTATTTCTCTATGTGCTGCGGCGTTCGGGTTTGGCATGATATGGCACATGTGGTGGCTCGCGCTGCTCATGCTTGCGGCAATAGTGGTGTGCCTCATCATCCGCTCGTTTCAGGAAGAGATTGAGCGCCCGATAAAGATATGACCCACACACCCGCAAAAACTACAGACAAAGTGACCTTCGGCTTTTGGGTGTACCTCATGAGCGACTGCGTGCTGTTTGCGGGGCTGTTTGCCACATATGCAGTGCTGCACACGGCGACTTTTGGGTCCCCTGGCATCGAGTCTCTTGTGGATCTGCCGTATGTAGCAGGGGAGACGCTACTTTTGCTTGCCTCGAGCTTTGCGATGGGGTTGGCGCTTATGTTTGCCCGTGCCGGCAAGAGGTCGCTAACCTTCTGGGCGCTTGCGTCCACGCTCGTGCTCGGCCTCGGATTTTTGGTGATGGAGGTTATGGAGTTTGCGTATCTTATAGGTGCGGGCCATGGGCCAGACCAGAGTGCGTTTTTGTCGTCGTTTTTTACGCTCTTGGGCGTGCACGGCCTGCATGTGGCGCTGGGCAGTGTGTGGATGCTAGCACTCATGGCCCATATCGCGTGGCGCGGTCTAGTGCCAGGTACCACACGCAAACTTCTGTGCCTCGGGCTGTTTTGGCACTTCCTCGACATTATCTGGATATTTATATTTACGTTCGTGTACCTCTTTGGCGCGCTATGAACAAACTAATTGGCTACATAACAGGATTTGTTCTCTCTATAGCGCTTACGCTCCTGCCGCTTGGCATGATCTGGATGCACAACAGCGGCGGCCACGCATTCCCCAGCCACGAGGTGCTCTTTGGTTCGTTTGTGCTGTTTGCGGTATTGCAGCTGTTCGTCCAGCTGTACTTCTTCCTCCATATAGGAGATGAGGCGCGCCCGCGCTGGAACTTGCAGGCATTAGTGTTTGCTCTGCTGGTGGTCGCTATTGTAGTGGGTGGTACGCTATGGATTATGGACAACTTGTCGCACGGCCAGCACGAGGCAGGCGTGCCGTTTATTGAGGGTGCGATAACTCCTGAAGGATCCAATGACTAACGCAGCGACATTCCGCACCTACTACGACTTGGCCAAGCCGCGCATGGTGTACGCCAATGTGCTGGTAGCTGCAGCAGCTTTTATCTATGCAAGTAATCACACCAACCAAGTTGGTGTGACGGCCAGCCATGGCACTGCCGACTGGGCGCTGGGCGCTTTTGCGCTGGCAGGCTTAGCTTTGGTCATTGCATCGGCCTGCACGTTTAATAACTACATGGACCGCGCCATGGACGCCAAAATGGAGCGAACCCGCTGCCGCGCCCTGCCTATGGGCGCCTTGCCCGGTAGTCATGCGTTGTGGATGGGCTCTGTGCTGCTTGCGGCAGGTCTAGTCTTGCTTGCCATGACCACCACGGCGGCATTGCTAGTCGGGCTTGCGGGCTGGGTTGCCTATGTAGTGATGTATACGCCACTTAAGCCTCGCTCGCCGCATGCGCTGTTTGTGGGCGCGTTTGCGGGCGCAGTACCTCCGGTGGTGGGGTATGCGGCTGTAGCGGGCGCGCTAGATCTGACGGCGCTCGCGCTGTTTGCGTTCCTGTTTGTCTGGCAGCTGCCGCACTTTATCGCGATATCTATATATAGAGGAGAGGAGTATGCAGAGGCTAACGTGCCGATGTACTTTATTGGCCCGCATACCGCAGGGCAGAAGAGGCTAGCCCGAGCGGTGTTCCTCGGCTCGCTCGTGGTGCTTTTGGCATGGTCCGTGCTGCTTGTTGCACTTGCCTAGCGTTTGAGCGTCCATAAATGCATAAGGTAGGGAGCTATAGTACCCAGCAGCAGGGCGCCAACAGCGCTGGTGCCTATGCCTAGTGTCTCGCTAGGCATCAAGATCGTACTGAACCCTACAAGGTTAATAAGCATCAAAGCGCCCATAATGGTGTAAAAGTTTATGACGCTCCACCAACTAAGGTCGCTTAGTCCGCGTACGTGGATGTGGGCGAAATGCTCGCGGTAGTGCTCGTGACCCTCTGCCTTGAGGCGCTCCTCGGCGCCGCGCACGCCTATAAGGTAGCCGGCCATAGAGCCCATGATAAAGGCGGGGA